>NZ_KZ454872.1:0-222683 GCF_002792415.1 Marinomonas sp. BSi20584 | reverse complement strand
TGTTGGTTATTATGACCAACAATGTCTACTTCCAGCTAGCTTGGGCATGGTTCGCCCTGTCTTTTTTCACTGTCAGCCTTGCCTACCTTCTTAACAACCCCACCATTTTTCGCAAACGCTCCGATGGCACTGTACCCGTGTATGTTCGTTGGGTCTTTATGCCATTTTTATGGAGCACACAACTTTATAACAGCTGGGCGAGAAGCACAGACTCTGTTCCTGCGTTACAAAAAATAGATGAAGGTTTATACCTTGCGAGACGTTTGTTTCCTTCTGATATTCACCAAATCAAAAGCGAGAACATCAGTGCAGTATTAGATGTAACGGCTGAATTCAGCTCTTTGAATTGGATGTCATACCAAGCCGATGTGGATTATTTGAACGTCCCTATTCTTGACCATTCAGTTCCCTCCGATACCCAAATACATCGTGCGCTAAACTGGATACATACGCATCGTAAAACGGGACGTTCCGTTGTCGTGCATTGTGCTTTGGGCCGTGGCCGCTCGGTGTTTATGATGGCGGCGTATTTGCTCAGCCAGAATCCAAAATCGTCACCCAGCGATATCATGGATAAAATACGTGAAATACGCCAAACAGCTCGTTTGAATAAGCGCCAGTTTAAGTATTTGAAACGTGCTTTGGATAATAAGCTGCTAGTGGTTCATAACTCGGCTTGGTTAATCGCCAACCCAGTGTCTGGTACGCGCCAATGGGAAGAACAACAAGATCTGATCTTGCGTTACTTATCTGCCTATTTTGATATCACGGTAAAAACAACAACACCGGAAATAAACGGTACTGATCTAGCCAAAGAAGCTGTCAAAGCCTCACCAGATATGATCATTGCCTGTGGAGGAGATGGCACAGTAACTGAGGTTGCTGCCGCAATGGTAGGCACAAATATCAAGTTGGGCATTATTCCATTTGGAACCGCTAATGCATTAAGCCATGTATTGTGCGGCACCATGTCTAAAATCGCCCCACTGGAAACGATCTGCTTGAATTTGATCGACGGCTGCGAGCAACGCATCGACACCGCAACCTGCAATGGCGAATTAATGCTATTACTGGCTGGTGTTGGCTTTGAACAACAAATGATTGAAAAAGCCGATCGTAGTAAAAAGAACACTAGCGGGCAACTTGCCTATTTGAAAGGTTTATGGGAAGCCATCGGGCAAAACGATGTCTATGAGTTTACCGTACAGCTCAATAACGAAGAGCCGTTTACCATCAAAACTCCGAGTTTAACCATTGCTAACGCAGCGCCAATCACCACTTTGTTAGCACAAGGTAAAGGTGTGCCGAATATCATGGATGGCGAATTGGATTTAACTTGGTTAGACCCAGAACGCATGCAAATATTAAACTTAGCAGAATTAGCCATGCTAGGTATGGGTGACAGAAACGAAGAAAGCGACTTACCGGAAGACAACAATAGTCCCGAAGGCAACAGCGGTATCTTTCATCGTTCTGCACAACGCGTCACAGTGGATATCAGTCAAGTTGGCCATTATGTGGTGGATGGCGAAGAACGTGAAGCAGAGAAGCTAGAAGTGGTCGTCATGCCTAAATCTTTAAGCGTCATCGTGCCTGAATCGGTAGTTAGCTAGGATTAGTTAGCTCTGCCATCCTCTCAAAATACCTAAACGAGAGCCTAATTTTCATTAGGCTCTCGTTTTTAGTGTCATAATTTCCACAACAAACACCTTCAAATGATAACAATTATCGTTATAATCACACTCTTTTATACAAAGCCTTTTTAACCACCAACACGAGTTACAAACTTCAGGACAAGGTTAAAAATTAGGGAGCTCTGGATTCAATGACGTTACATATAGAAAACACAGGCATCATAAATCAAAGTGATACAAAATGGCGAGACAGTCAAAATTACTACGGAAGAGTCAGCCGTACGTTACATTGGCTTACCGCAGCCCTCGTCATATTACAATTCTCTGTAGTACTAGCTTGGCGAGGAACAGGAAAAAATACGGTTACATTATTCTTAGACAGCATAGGCCCACATGGGTCATTAGGTTTGCTGATTCTGGTCGTCACCCTTGTTCGTTTATATTGGACATGGCTAAACAGAAAACAACGCCCTCCCAAAACACTAGGCTGGGATGGCAAGCTAGCACGTCTAGTACATGCAGCCTTTTATGTATTACTACTTTTATTACCCGCTGTTGCCTTACTACGTCAGTATGGTGAGGGCTATGAAATACGTTTATATGGCATGACCATGCTGCCCGAAGCAGAACGTCATATTGCGTGGATGGTTGCTCCTGCCGATCTGTTACACAGCCCTCTATCATGGCTACTGGCAGGATTAATGATAGGCCACATAGCAATGGCACTAATACACCGCTTTTGGTTCAAAGATAACATTTTGGCTCGCATAGCAGGCTAAAGTGAAGCCAATGAAAAAGCCAGCATTCACTCTTGTTGAGTCAATGCTGGCTTTTTGGTTAGCTCTTTTTTACTAGATCTATGTCTAAGAAACCGTATTCCAAGGCAATTGCCCTGGCGCGGCATCAACAAAGTTAAAGTACTGCTCTAGCTGATCGATCAGGTCTCGAATGACTTCATCTTGGCTACAACCATAGAGTTCATAACCCAACGCACCATTGCGAATATACACATCCGCTTGCCAATGCGTATCGTATTTGGAGTTCTCACTGTGCGCCTCTGGTATCTCATGTTCCGTCGCTACAACTTGGTAATAGAAGTCTAATTTTTCGTCACGCTCTAGCTGGAAAGTCACGCCATTTTTTTCTCTGGTGATATTGGCTTTCCACCCATGAATCGCCAGCTCTTTTTGAACTTCTTCCATCGCCGGTTCAACTACGTCTTTAATAAAGTGCGTCACCTTGGCTTCGCCAGGAAACTTAAACAAGGTGCTTAAACGTTTGCGCCAGCTGCCTTCATTACTGAAAGCTCGACCTGGAGTTGCTGCTGCCTCCACGGCTGCCCCACGATGACCCTCGATTACCAAGGCTCGCCATAAACCAAGTGCTGCAATCAACATGATGATGGCAAAAGGCAAAGCAGCCAAAATACTCATGGTTTGCAGTGCGCCTAAGCCACCAGCCAACAATAAGGTTGCGGCAATGATACCTTCAAGAGACGCCCAAAACACACGCTGCCAAACTGGCGTTTCTAGTGCGCCACCAGAAGCTAATGAATCGACCACTAATGAACCCGAGTCCGAAGAGGTAACAAAGAAGGTAATTATCAAAAATACCGTGATCACAGATAAAAAAGTAGACCAAGGTAACAAGTCATAGAACTGAAATAATGCAACTGAGTGATCCGCTTGAACTTCGCCGATCAATACATCCTTGCCCTGTTCCATAATCAAATACAGAGCGGTATCACCAAAGATAGCAAACCATAGGAAGGTAAATAATGTCGGAACTGCAAGCACGCCAAAAATAAACTGACGGATAGTACGACCACGGCTGATCTTGGCAATAAACAAACCGACGAACGGCGCCCAAGCGATAGTCCACGCGAAGATGAACAGCGTCCAGTTACCAATCCAATCACTTTGCGTATAAGCCTGTAGATTGAAGGTACGCTCAACAATGTTACTCAGATACGAGCCGGTGTTTTGTACGAAGGCATCAAGAATGTGAATACTTGGGCCAACGAAAAACACAATCACCATAATGAATACAGCCAGTCCCATATTCAAAATCGAAAGATTTTTCACCCCTTTATCCATACCCGCAACCACAGAACCAATCGCGGCTAACGTGATTAAGCCAATGGCGGTGATTTGCACCGTGGTATTAATCGGAATGTCTTCCCAAAGATAATGCAAACCCGCATTAATTTGTGTAACCGATAACCCAAGTGTGGTCGCCAAACCAAATAAGGTACCGAGAATGGCAAACACATCGACAATATGACCAATAGGACCATAAATACGATCACCAATCAGAGGGTAAAGCGCCGAACGTACCGCTAGCGGCAAACCATGACGAAAAGCAAAATAGGCGAGCACAAGCCCCATCAGGCCGTAAATACCCCAAATATGTAAACCCCAATGGAAGTAGGCAATTTGCATGGCTTCGCGAGCAGCACCGATTGTCTCGGCGGTTGCATTAGGTGGTTGGGAAAAGTGCAAGACAGGTTCAGCAACGCCAAAGAACAATAAAGCAATACCGTAACCCGCGGAAAATAGCATCGCAAACCAAGCCGGAAAACTGTATTCCGGGTCTCCGTGGTCTGGGCCTAAACGAATATTGCCCCAACGACTGAATCCGATACAAACAAGAAATACGAGAAAAATCGCGGTAGCCAGCATATAGAACCAGCCGAAGGTCTTAGTCACCCAAGCCAATGCGCTTTGAAATACTTCCCCTGCAAGCTCTGGATTACTTAGAGTTCCAACGATAAGAAATAGGGTAACAATAACGGTTGGAATAAATACAGGTAGCAAAATTGCACCCGTTGCCGTCTTTTGTGAATTGGTCATAAAGGCTCCTCCTCTATGCATACTTTGACAAAAGCTGACAATAATTGCAATAAATGATTAGATGTCTAATCATTTATTGCCATAAGTGAACCCGTTAAATAGACACAAAAAAGCCAGCATTGACCCCTAACCTGTCAATGCTGGCTTTTGAATTAAAGCAGTATTCAGCGACTATTTTGCTTAATTTTCACCTTGGTCTCGTTTTAAAAACGGATACTAATTAGCGAAATAAGACACTGCCATTTTGGAAAATACAATTTATTTCAAGTACAAACTGTTAATGCTGAGCTGCTACTTGCAGAGCTTTCATTTCGTCATGGCACTCTTTCATTCTGACTTTAACGCGGCGTAGAGTAACTTCACAGTCTTGCGTTTGGTTTCGTTCTAACGCGAGGTCGAGCTCTTCAAGTACCTTATCTTCCACTTCTTCTAGCTGGTCAACATAAGTAAAAGCAGTGGATTCACTGGAGATTTTAGACATCAATTTGGTATAAGCCTGACGCGTTTTCACTAAATTATTGGTATCGGTTTCTACTTCACCTTGCTGATCGATAGCGAATGGCTGTAGCTCTGTCACTGCCTCCGTTTTAGCACCAATCATGCGATCAAAAAAAGCGTTATAAGTACTGTCATCTAGTTTGGTTTTCGCTTCTTGGTAGAATTCAATACCGCCGTTCATCACTTTAATAATGTCTGTAATGTGGTGGGCATGTGCAGTTTGATTTTGCATATTTTCCTCCTAAGCTAAATTGTTCTAGTTAACGTTTCTTTTATTTCGTGTTCCTGCATACATAGTTGGCGATGACAGGATTAAAAACAACCGTATTTCAGGAGATGCACTTAGACTGCATATTTACTGCAATAAGTAGAGACTCTTTTACAACACCTCTTTTTCTTATAGAAAATTAAGACGCAATCCTTGATCTAACGCAGTTTCCACCGTCTTCTTCTGTGCCACTATGATCACATAGCATTTCGACTAATGCGCCTAAAGAAGGGAAAAATGTGATGAGTCATAAAGACATTTCGACGTTTACTATTTCTACCACTGCCCCAGAGGGATTCGAACATGAACCCGATAGCACCCGCGATTATTGGCATCACCAAGCGTTAAACACCTTACCGCCTTGCGATTTTATTGCGCCTTATGCTCGCCACACAACTTTGCCAACTCCAGGTATTCAAAATCGTAAAGCGTGGATTGTTGGCAGTGGCATCGGCGGCCTTGCGGCGGCTTTTTATCTGCTTCGTGACGCTCATATGCCGGCTGAAAACATCACCATTTTAGAAGAAATGACTGTGGAAGGCGGCTCTATGGATGGTGCGGGTAATCCTGAAGAAGGTTATATCATCCGTGGCGGTCGTGAGATGAATTGGAACTACGACACTCTGTGGGATTTGTTTCAAGATGTACCTGCAGTCGAGTTGCCAGAAGGCTATTCCATTCTGGATGAATACCGTCTTATTAATGACAACGATCCCAACTATTCCGCAGCGCGTTTAATGCACAAATGTGGCGAATTGTTGGACGCGAAGGACTTTGGTCTGAGCAAATCCCAGCAATGGGAACTGATTCGTTTGATGCTAAAACGTAAGGAAGAATTAGACGACATCAGTATCGAAGATTATTTCAGTGAAGGTTTCTTAAAAACAAACTTTTGGTTCCTTTTCCGCTCCATGTTTGCCTTCAAAAATTGCCACAGCCTATTAGAAACCAAACTGTATTTGCATCGTTTCCTAGACTCTATCGATGGTTTTGCTGATATGTCGGCATTGGTTTTTCCTAAGTATAATCAATACGATACCTTTATTAAACCGCTGGCAGATATGCTGCGCGAGAAAGGCGTGACCTTTCAGTTCGGCACTCGGGTGGAAGATCTTGATATCTCCTTTTCTGGAGATAAAAAAACCGTAACCGGTATTCGAGCGGTTGTCATTAAAGAAGGCAAAGAAGAAGCCAAACACATTAATGTCGGGCTTGGCGATTTGGTCTTTACGCTAACGGGATCAATGACGGAACACACGGCTTATGGCGATATGGAAAACGTGCCTGAGCTCACTTGCGACAAGCATGATCCGGGTGAAAACAGCGGCTGGACCTTATGGAAAAATTTGGCAAAAAAATCGCCAGTATTCGGCAAGCCAGAAAAATTCTACGGTGATGTGGATAAATCCATCTGGGAATCGGCCACACTCACTTGTAAACCTTCTCCTCTTATCGACAAGCTGAAAACTTTGTCCGTAAATGATCCGTATTCTGGTCGCTCTGTCACTGGCGGCATCATCACGATTACCGATTCAAACTGGCTAATGAGCGTTACCTGTAACCGTCAGCCACATTTCCCAGACCAACCAGACGATACATTGGTTCTTTGGGTATATGGCTTATTGATGGATAAACCAGGTAATCGTATCCACAAAACCATGGCGCAATGCACTGGCAAAGAAATCCTCACCGAGCTTTGTTATCACCTAAACATTGAAGACCAGCTTGATGTGATTGTTGCCAATACCAAAATTCGCCTCGCACTCATGCCTTATATTACGGCTCAATTTATGACCCGAGCGGCTGGCGATCGCCCTCATGCTGTGCCAGAAGGTTGCACTAATTTAGGTTTAATTGGACAGTTTGTAGAAACACGCAACGACATTATTTTCACCATGGAAGCGTCCATTCGTACGGCTCGTATTGGGGTTTATAAACTACTGAACATTCCTAAACAAGTGCCTGATATTAGCCCGACTCAGTACGATATTCGTAACTTGATTAAAGGCGCCAGAGCACTCAATAGTGGCAAGCCATTTATGGGTGAACGCCTGCTGCATCGCTTGCTCGACAAAACCTATTTCGCACACATTTTACCACCACTACCGGAACCTGAGGAAAGCAAGCAATCTCGATTTGAAGAAGAGATGCATGAGCTACTCGGTAAAGGCAGCACAGTGATGCATAAGTTCGGCGGTTGGATTAGCTCGCTTAGAGAAAGTCTATCCAACAAAAATAAAAGCTGATTAAAAACAAAAAGTTATCAGATTAAAAAAGCAAAAAAACCTAGTTTAAAATGTAAATTATACTGTGATGCAAACATATTGGACTGATGGATAAGTTTTTTATTTGGTTACTTTTAAAGTAAAGAAGCAAACGAAAGTGTTCTTAAATATAACGCTGTCCTAAACAGCACAAAAAAATAAAAGATGGAGTTTGTTATGAAAGCAGCTGTAGCCAGTAAGTTTGGTGCCATTCTAAAAATTGAGGATGTTGTTAAACCCAAGATTGAACCACATCAAGTTCTCGTCAAAATTCATGCTTGCGGTGTGTGCCATACGGATTTACATGCTTGTCATGGAGATTGGCCTGTTAAACCGACACTGCCCTTTATTCCGGGTCACGAAGGTGTTGGTGAAATAGTCGAAGTCGGCAGTGCAGTAAAGCATTTAGCATTGGGAGATCGTGTCGGTATTCCTTGGCTGTACAGTGCCTGCGGACATTGTGAATATTGTTTAACAGGTAACGAAAACTTGTGTCTTTCACAACAAAATGCAGGTTACTCCGTCGATGGTGGTTACGCTGAATATTGCGCAGCTCATGCTGAATATGTCGTTAAAGTTCCAGAAGGTTTAGGTTATGTTGAAGCGGCACCTTTATTCTGTGCCGGTGTAACTACTTACAAAGCGCTCAAAGTGTCCGGTGCCAAGCCAGGCGATTGGGTAGCTCTATTTGGTGTTGGCGGTCTAGGCCATTTAGCCGTGCAATACGCCGTTGCTATGGGCTTTCGAGTAGTTGCTGTCGATACGGGCACTGCGAAACGCGAGCTGTCCATGTCACTCGGTGCGGAATATTTCTTTGATTTCAAAACTGACGATGTTGTTAAAGAGATTTTAGAAACAACCTCAGGTGTTCATGCCACCGTTTGTACTGCTGTCAGCAAAGCGGGCTTCAGACAAAGTTATGACGTGGTTCGACGTGGTGGTAAATGTGTCTTGGTTGGTTTGCCACCAGAAGACATGCCATTGCCTATTTTCAACACCGTCCTCAATGGCGTCAGTGTCGTTGGCTCCATCGTCGGTACTCGTAAAGATCTGGAAGAATGCTTGGAATTTGCCGCACGCGGCAAGGTAAAAGCGATTATCGCAGAAAAATCCTTAGACGATATTAATGAAATCTTCGCCGATATGGAAAAAGGCGAAATTACAGGCCGTATCGTAATGACCTTGTAATTTATTGTCTTTTAACCGCCCCTAAAAGCAATGAAGCCAACCATCAAGGGTTGGCTTCATTATTTAAATTGCCACTTGTACATCACATTTACCCTGCTTTTTAACACGGTACATAGTGCTATCAGCAGTTTGTATAAGCGACTTCATGTCTTCACCATGTTCAGGGTAATGAGCAATACCTAGACTAGTACTAACTTGTACCGTTTTATTCGTATCACTGATCATGACAGGCTCTAATACGACATTTAGAATGATATTGGCCAATTTAAGCACTTCATCACGATCATCAAGACGATCAAGCCAAATAACAAATTCATCACCACCGACTCTGACGATTTGCCCAACATCTTTAGTTTGGGAATGTAACCGCTCAGCAATGCTAGTAAGAACTTGATTACCCGCTTCGTGACCGTGATTATCGTTCACTTGTTTAAAGCCATCTAGATCCAAATATAAAATGGATAATAAATGGTTGTCTTGTTTGGCTTTCGCGATCAGTTCCCCTTCTTTTTCCAACAAATAATGCAATGAAGGAATCCCAGTCACGGCATCATAATGTGCTAGCCGTCGCAGTTTATCTTGCGCCACTTTCTCTGCTTCTAGAGCCGTGTGTAGTGCAGAAACATCATACTCAGACATCAGCAGCAAAAATTCTCCCGTTAAAGGATGACGTGTCATGCGTACATCTAAGCTGTGCTTACGAGGACCCGCGGAGGTTTTAACATCACAAGTCCATTGTCCGCCTTTTTCTTCTATTGCCTGTGCTAGTATTTTTTGACCTTCTACTAAACTGGCAAAGCGCGAGGTAAAGAAAGATTGCCCCTCTGAGGTGTTTTGTCTTGATAGGTGTTTGTAAGCTTCTGTAGAGGCTGGATTCTCTACAATTGGATCACCAGCAAAACTGAAGCTAGTCACCACTACACTTGTGTAGCGCATGGCTTCAACCAGTAATAGATTTTCTGGAATATCCCCAATATTCACTTCTTCATTGATAAACGCAATGATGGCTTTATGTTTATCCGGCCCGACCAAAACCGCACGATGACGCATATACAGAGTTTTTGGTTTTCCATTTGGATAGGTTGTCCAAGGGTCGATCGTTAAGCCTGACTTCGCTGCCAGCTCAAACGTTTGTGCAGTGCGATCCTTTGCGCCTTGGGTATCACCAGACAAGTCTTTATTCATCAAGTCTTCAAGTGTGTTTAATCCCCAAAACTTAAGAGAGGCGGAGTTGCCCCACCACCAGCCGTGTTTATCAAGGTCAAAAATCCACACAACATCAGGGATAAGTTCATATAAGGCAACTTCGGAATGATCTCTAATATGGATCAAATGATCGTAATTGTTTGTCAATGTTACTCTCCTTTCTGAAGCTTACTTATTTATTCATCCTTGTTATCAAACCTGACCTCCATGTAGATGTAAATTTTATTTTGTAACTGCGTGACTCGTCATTCTTACATAGCAAACTAACCTCTTTCTGTTACACCAAATTTATATTGGCAACCGCGTTGAGGCTTTCAATTCCCGCAAAGAAATATTCGAAGCAATCGCAGACACACCGGGTAATTTCCTAAGCACTTGATCGACAAAGCGGCTGTAATCATCTAAGTCTTTGGCGACCACTTGCAACAAAAAATCCGCCGCTCCTGTGGTGTTATGGCAGGATAAAACATTGTCGCAACGTTGGATCATTTCTTCGAAAGTTTGCGTGGTTTCGGCATCGTGCTGATTACAAGTGAGTTGCACAAACGCCATCACGCCGAAGCCTAATTTACGACGATCAAGATTTGCCTGATAGTCGGTTATAATGCCCTCTTCCTCCAGCCGCTTTAATCTTCGCCAACAGGGCGTTTCACTCAATGATAGTTCACTGGCCAATTTAGCGTTGGTCAATTTGCCATCTTGCTGCATGCGCCGAACAATATCAGTGTCTACCTTATCCAAAGCCGCCATTGAAAGACTCCCCTCTAATTAACCTTATATCTGAAATAATATTTCTTAAGTTCTCTAATATACAAGGAAAAGAGCAAGGTAATTTCTAGTGTATTAAGTAGTCTATTAGTCTGACGTATAGATCACCAAAGGAGCAAACCATGAAAGCAGTTGTCTACGAAAGCTTTTCGGCCACACCAAAAATTATGAATGTAGAAGATCCAACGCCAGAAAAACATGGTGTAGTGATCAAGGTCGAAGCGACAGGTGTATGCCGTAGCGATTGGCATGGCTGGATGGGACACGATCCCGACATTGTGCTGCCACACGTTCCGGGCCATGAGTTTGCCGGTATTATTAAAGCCGTTGGCAAAGATGTTCAGCGCTTTAAAGTCGGCGACCGAGTGACCGTACCTTTTGTTAGCGGATGCGGTTCTTGTCCAGAATGCCACGGAGGGAATCATCAAGTCTGCGGCAATCAAACTCAGCCAGGCTTTACCCATTGGGGATCTTTCGCGGAATACGTCTCTATTCATCATGCGGATGTGAATCTAGTTACCTTGCCTGAAACCATAGACTTCACCACAGCAGCGAGCCTTGGCTGTCGCTTTGTTACCTCGTTTAGAGCGGTTGTCGATCAGGGTAAAGTCAGCGCAGGTCAGTGGGTCGCTGTTCATGGCTGCGGTGGCGTTGGACTGTCTGCCATCATGATTGCTAACAGTATTGGTGCCAATGTTATTGCAGTAGACGTGACAGACGATAAACTTGAGCTCGCAAAAGCCCTAGGCGCCTACGCAACAATTAACGCCACCAGCGTGGCAGATGTGGCTGAAGCGATTAAAGAAATCACCCGCGGCGGTGCCCATGTATCGATCGATGCTTTAGGTCACCCAACGACTTGCATCAACTCTATTAAAAGTTTGAAAAAACTAGGCAAGCACGTTCAGGTCGGCTTGTTATTAGCCGATCAAGCCACACCGCCGATTCCGATGAATCTGGTTATCGCTCATGAGCTAGAAATCATCGGCAGCCATGGTATGCAGGCATTTCGTTACGACGCCATGCTGGCAATGATTAAGTCTGGCAAACTCAGCCCAGAGAAACTGCTTGGTCGAACCATCAGTTTGGAAGAATCTATTGTCGCGCTAACCAATATGGATAAGATCAACCCACCGGGCGTCACTGTCGTCACAAGCTTTTAACCTTTTTTTATCTATAAAAAAGAGTGCTTAACTCAAAAAGTAAGCGCTCTTTTTATTGAATAAAACCAATCAGATATCTCTTTTTAAAAGAGTCTTAAATAACCATCATCGTTCTAATATAACAATAAAATTGATCTTTTTATGTTCGATGAGGTTGACAGAGATTTATTTTTAAATAAAAATGACACCGATGTCATAACGAGAAAAGAATAAAAATGACGACCATTTACGATGTTGCAGAAGCCGCTGGAGTCTCTCCAAAAACAGTTTCTCGCGTATTAAATAATGATGTTCCTGTCGGAGAAAAGACCCGTAAGAAAGTAGAAGCTGCCATTGCAGCTCTTGGCTATGTTCCAAGTACTGCGGCGAGATCTATGCGATCAAATAAATCGGGGCTTATCGGCTTGGTCACAGGTGCTATTTCTCATTTTTCTGACACATCTAATGCACCCACTGGTTTGCCTGATTTATTTATTGTTCAGGGTATTCAAAAGGTAATGCAAGCCTCTGGTAAAACGTTATTAATCGCCGATACAGGAGATTCTGCTGCATCGGTGTCTCATTTAATTCGGACATTTCAAGAACATCGTGTTGAAGGGCTTATTTATGTGGCGAATTATCATAAGCAAATAGATTTACCTATCGCCAGTAAAAGCATCCACACTGTACTAGCAAACTGCTTTGATACAAACCACACAACATCCGTGGTTCCAAATGACCAAATGGGTCAAAAATCTTTAGTGGATAAAATCATAAAAGAAGGTCACTCCAGAATTGCATACTTGACCTTAGACCCATCCATGGTCGCAACGCATCAACGACTTGAAGGATACCAACAGGCCTTACATGAAAACGACATTGCGTACGATCCTGAGTTAGTTTTATGTGCAGACACACTAGATCTACTAGACAACGAAAAATTGATCATCGACGCGATTGATCACTTGCTTTCATTGGCCTGTCCGCCTACTGCTATTTGTTGTGGTAACGACAAAATGGCACTCAAGCTTTATGGTATTTTAAGAGTCAAGGGTATCCGTATACCTGAGCAAATATCCATTGCAGGTTATGATAACTATCTTGCGATTACTGAAGGTTTGTACCCAGCATTAACCACGGTACATCTGCCTTATCAAGAAATTGGGCAAGAAGCGGCACGACAACTTTTAAAGTTGATTGATGGTAAAGACCAAAAAGCACCAAACTCAGCAATAACCATCGTTGATAGCCCTGTCATTTGGCGACAATCAATACTTAAGATTTAATCACCAACAATTTTATCGAGAATCGCATCAGAGCTACGATGTGTTTCTTTTAATTAAAATGACATCGGTGTCATTTTAAAAATAGCTCATATAAATGGGAGAAAAACATGAAAATAACAAAAAAATTGGCATTAACCATGTTGTCTGCAAGTGTTTTAGGGAGCGCTTTTGTCTCGACTTCCGCCTTTGCAAAAACAGATCTTTCGCTTTGGTATCACGGCGCAGGTAATAAAGTTGAAGCGAAAGTTATTAATCAAATTGTTAATGACTTTAATAACAGTCAAGACGATTGGAATGTGGTTTTAGAGTCATTTCCCCAAGGTTCATACAACGACTCCGTTGTTGCTGCCGCATTAGCTAACAACTTACCAGATATTTTGGATGTGGATGGTCCTGTGATGCCTAATTGGGCATGGGCAGGATATTTACGACCTTTATTAATCGACGAAGCAAAAATTGCTGATTTTTTACCAGGAGTTAAAGGCTATTGGGACGGGAAGCTGTATTCAATCGGTTTATGGGACTCTGCCGTCGCTATGATGACACGCCGCTCAACCTTAAATGAAGTCGGAGCTCGTATACCAACAATTGACTCACCATGGACTGAAGAAGAATTCAACGACGTTCTTAAAAAGCTGAAAGCGACAGGAAAATATGATTATCCGCTTGATTTAGGTATGGCTGAAAGTGGCGAATGGTTTCCTTATGCTTTTAGCCCATTTTTACAAAGTTTCGGTGGCGACCTGATTGATCGTTCCACCTATAAAACAGCTGAAGGTACATTAAATGGCCCCGAAGCCATAGCCTTTGGTGAGTGGTGGCAAAGCTTATTCGTCAATGGCTATGCGCCAGGCAACTCTCAAGACCCAGCAGACCATGAAACAGGATTATTAGAGGGAAAATATGCGATGCAATGGTACGGAAACTGGGCGGCTTTAAAAAACTTAAATAAGTTTGGTGATGATGCGCTGTTTTTGCCTGCACCTGATTTTGGACATGGGCCTAAAATAGGTGCTGCAAGTTGGCAATTCGGAGTCTCTTCGGCTTCTAAACACCCACAAGGCGCATCGGACTTTATTGAATTTGCTCTTCAAGATAAATACTTAGCTGCATTTTCAGACAGCATTGGCGTAATACCACCAACACAATCCGCGGCAGAATTAACAAAAAATTATCGACAAGGCGGAGCTTTGGCCGTTTTTTATGCCCTATCCAAAGCACAGGCCTTAGTTCGTCCCGTCACTCCTGGTTATATTGTTGAAGCAAAAGTCTTTGAAAAAGCCTTAGCAGATATCGCTGATGGTGCAGATGTTGCGGACACGTTAGATAGCGCAGCTGATGAAATTAATGCCGATATTGAGAAAAACCGCGGCTACAGCCGTTAATACGTTTTGATAGGTCCTTGGCAGGTATAGGACTTCTCTACCTGCCTACTTTTAGCAAAATATTTTAGAGCTAGCGATACTGGTATTTTTTATGAAAAAAAACTCGATATTAACGCGGCATAACACCACAGGATGGCTGTTTGCGTCTCCCGGTTTCGGCTTGATGCTTCTATTTATTGTCATTCCATTTATTTTAGCTATTGCATTCTCTTTAACGAATCAGCGCTTGATGTCCCCTAACGCAGCAGAGTTCGTGGGGTTAGAAAACTACAACAATATGCTAGATGTAGGCATTTTGGTAGTTGATCCTGAAATCGATGCTAGTGGCAACATTTTAGTGGATAAGAACGGGGACAATAAATACCCAAGACTCAGAAAATTCACCCGAAATAACCCTGATTATCCCAATGTACAAGGGATGAAAGAGTGGTTCTCATTCTCTTGGGGAGAGCAAAAAGTCGCGATTATGGCCAGTGATCTTGTGTTTATGAAAGCTCTGGTTAATACCCTTACCTTCGTGGCGTTTGTTGCCCCTATTCAAGGTGCTTTGGCACTCATATTGGCATTACTAATTAACCAACCATTACGCGGCATACAGATTTTCAGGTCGATATATTTTATGCCTGTCGTTGTATCGATCGTGGTCGTCTCTTTGTTATGGCGTTTTATCTATGACGGCCAAAACGGACTATTAAATAGTGTGCTGAATACTCTCACATTTGGTCATTTCAAAGCAGTGGACTGGCTGGGTAATCAAGATACGGCGCTCGGTTCAATCATGGCTATGTCTATTTGGCAGGCGGTAGGTTTTCACATGATTATCTGGCTATCAGGCTTACAAACTATCTCTCCAACACTCTATGAAGCAGCGAAAATTGAGGGTGCAAGTCCTTGGCAGACATTCCGCTACGTCACATGGCCAGGCTTACGTAATACGGCCGTATTAGTCGTAATCGTCATTACCATGCAAGCCTTCTCGCTATTTGCGCAGATCGATGTGATGACAAGTGGCGGTCCTCTGGATAGCACTCAGACTATTGTTTATCAGGCAGTAGAACGCGGTTACGGAAAGCAGGATATTTCTGGAGGCTCAGCGATGTCTGTCGTGTTATTCCTACTCGTTTTGAGTATTTCCCTACTGCAGCGCTACTTAACACGGGAGAAAAACTGATGTTTCAACTAGATACGGACAACCCAACATTGCGCTTAATCGTGCGTTATATGGTATTGACTCTCATCGCTCTCATTTTTGTCACGCCGATTCTTTTTATGATGATGTCGTCACTAAAACCTGATCAACAGTTGTTAGCAGATACATCCTCTATTAAAGCGTTTCTACCCATTGGGGACATTAGTTTTGACAACTATAAGGCAGCCTTTGAACGCGCTCCCATTGGCATGTTTATGCTGAACTCACTCCTTGTAACAGGCGTGACGGTTGTACTTGGTCTGCTAGTTTGTTCGATGGCAGGTTTTTCGTTTGTATTCCTCAACTGGCGAGGAAAAAGCATCGCTTTTTCCATTATTTTAGCCACTCTAATTGTGCCTTTTGAAACCATAGCGATTCCAATGTTGTTGATGGTTTCAAAATTGCCTTGGCTTGGATTAGATGGCTTTAGCTGGGGCTGGTTAAACAGTTATCGAGTGCAAATTATCCCCTTTATCGCCGACGGTCTAACCATTTTCTTGTTCGCTCAATACTTTAAAGATTTGCCTAAGGAGCTTATTGAAGCGTCCCGAATAGAAGGCTGCAGTTGGTGGCAGGTTTACTGGAGAGTGGTTATGCCTTTGTCTGGTCCGATCATTGCCACAGCTGCAATTTTGAAGTTCCTAGCCATGTATAACCAATATTTATGGCCAATCATGGTGACGCAGCAAGAGCAATATCGCCCGGTATTAGTTGGCTTACAGTACTTTTTTCAATTGAACACGGCATGGGGAGAAGTTATGGCATATCTCACCATAATCACTGTGCCTGTCTTAGCTTTTTATCTCGCTTTACAACGCGCATTTATCGCCTCTATCGCATCGACAGGTGTCAAAGGATAGGCTTTTTTTTTGGAGTAATAAAAATGACAATAGCATTAGAAAAAAAATGGATATGGGACAGCTGGTATCACAAAGAAGGTGATGTTTGGCATGGCTATTTCCTGCAAGCAGATAAGTCACTTATCGATCCTGAGTTGCGCCATTTAAATGTCACTCAGGCTCATGCAATATCAAAAGATTTGATCGATTGGGAACATTTAGGCACCTGTTTTGAGCCTTCGACAACAACAGCCTGGGACGACTCCACAACTTGGACCGGCAGCGTGGTAAAAGACGATGATGGCTTATATCACCTCTTTTATACTGGCACCTGTTTAGCCGAGAAAAGTTTATATCAACGTGTCGGTCACGCAATAAGCGATGATCTGCATAATTGGAAACGTGTGGGAGACGGCTTGTGCTTAGACATAATCGGCGAAAATGCCCAATATTATGAAGACCAGCATCAAGTAGGTCATTGGCATGATCGAGCGATGCGAGACCCATGGGTGATGAAAAACCCAAATGGCAAAGGCTGGTTAATGTATTTTACCGCTCGTGCACCAGGCATTGAAGAACCCAATGCTGGCGGCGCAATTGGCTTTGCTACCTCTGACGACTTGTATCACTGGGAGCTACAAAAACCTGTTTTTGTTGGCGGCTTTGGCCAATTAGAAGTACCACAAGTGTTTGAACTTGAAGGCCGTTGGTACTGCTTATTCTGCACATCGTCTTCTCATTGGGCCGATGCTTTTATAAAAGCTCGTGCAGGTAAACCAGTCACCGGTAATCACTATTTGGTTGCGGACAACCCTGAAGGGCCATGGAGCCTCCCAGAAAGTGAATTCCTAGACGGCGATGAACCATGCTACCGATATGCTGCACGCATCCTACAAACCGATACTGGCCCCGTTATCATAGGTTTTCATGATCAAGGCCCAAATGGCTTTGTTGGTGAAATTTTAGATCCTGTCGCAGTACATGTGAATGATGAAGGATTGTTAAGTACAGACGATAACAATAAAAAAGGACAGTAGTCATGGCGGATTTACAGCTAAAATCCATTGAAAAAAACTACGGCTCTACTCGTATTATTAAGGGCGTCGATATCGATATCAAAGACGGCGAGTTCGTTGTTTTTGTTGGCCCTTCTGGTTGTGGTAAATCCACTCTTTTACGCATGATAGCAGGGCTTGAAGATATTTCTGGTGGAGAGTTAACCATAGATGGAAAAGTCGTCAATGACTTACAACCAAAGGACCGAGGGATCGCCATGGTTTTCCAATCTTATGCCATTTTTCCTCACATGACAGTACGAGAGAACGTTGGCTTTGGATTAACCGTATCTGGCGTTCCCAAAGATGAAAAAGTGCAGCGGGTAAACGAAGCTGCACAGATTCTGCAAATGGAACATTTGCTGGATCGTCGCCCTAGCCAGCTGTCTGGTGGTCAAAGACAACGTGTTGCGATAGGTCGCGCCATTGTTCGTAATCCTAAAGTGTTTTTATTTGATGAACCGCTCTCGAATTTAGACGCCGCCTTACGGATGGATATGAGAATGGAGATTTCAAAGCTGCATAAAAAACTCGATGCCACCATGATTTATGTGACTCACGATCAGGTTGAAGCGATGACATTAGCAGACAAAATCGTCGTACTCAAAGATGGAGAAGTGCAACAAATTGGATCACCAATGGAGCTTTTCCATAAGCCAGCAAATCGCTTTGTCGCGGGGTTCCTTGGCTCTCCATCAATGAACTTTGTGAAAGTAAAAGTGGTGGCTCATGATAACGACAGCATAACCGTCAGTTCAGACGTTATAGATGAGGTGGTCTTACCTAGGCACAATCGTGATGTTGCCGTTGGTGACACTCTTGAGCTAGGGATTCGTCCTCAGTATTTAGAGCCTCATCACGGTGAAGTCAAAGGTTCGATGCATGGCCGTGTGTCATTATCAGAACGTCTTGGTACCGAAACCGTGCTAGACATTACATTAGCAGATGGCAATAAGGTAATTGCGTCTATTAATGAAGATAAAGTATTTGAAATCGACGAAGAAATAAGCCTGTGTTTTGATATCGAAAAGGTTCATGTCTTCTAAAAAGACGAGCAAATTTTATTAAAACAATCATGATAAAGAGCCTCATTAAAGAGGCTCTTTTCATACAAACTAAGCTCGACTAGAGCAAAAAGTTAACACGTCATCAATTGGCAGCGGATGGCAAAAAAAGTATCCTTGAATTGTTTGAGCGCCTAACTCTTGTAGCACTTCCAGCTCTGCCAAGGTCTCTACACCTTCACCGAGAACGTTGCTTTTGGTTTCTTTTGCAAAGCCGATTAAAGCGGCAACCAAGGCTCTTTTTCTATGATCTGAATTGATATTAGAAATTAAACTTCTATCTAATTTAATGATATCTGCTTGCAGCTCCAGTATATGCTGAAAACTTGCAAAACCCGCTCCAGCGTCATCAACGGCAAGTCGCATGCCTCGTTCCCGAAAAGGCTGAATAGCATCGCGAAATGCCTTGTAGTTTGGAATACATTCTCGCTCAGTCACCTCCAAAACAATTCTATTCAAAGGTGCTTTATCTAACATGGCTTGCAGATAAGGCGAGGTAAGATGCTTAGGAGAGATATTGAGGGTTATGTAATACTGCTCTGGAATATCAGGCAACAAATTAAGCGCCTCCTCAATGGCAAATAACTCAAGTGCTTCACCAATACCAGACACATTAGCTTTATTAAACCAATAATCAGGAGAATGATATGGTTCGGTTTGAAAGCGCGATAAACACTCAAAGCCTTGAACGTTCTTACTTTTCAAATCATAAATGGGTTGGAGGACAACATTCAGCCGTTTTTTATGGATGATATCGAAAATATCTTCACGGGCTACTTGCTGTATTTTTGAAACAATAAGTTCTTTTTCTATTTTACGCGCTGCAAATTTTGCGAATAGGGTTAGAAGCGATAGGTCTTTATTCGATAATGATTGATCCGCACGCTCACTGAAACAGCATAAAGTGCCGTAAATGGAGTCGTCTGATAGATAGATTGGTACGCCAATGTAACTACCAATATTCAACACTTTGGTGACTGCTAAGTCTTTTGTTAGTTTGTTTTTTGAGGTATCTGGAATGATATTTGGTAGTTTTTTATCCGCGATCAGCCGGCAATAGGTTTCTTCATTTTTATCTTTATGACCTTGATGAAGAACAGTGGTACAACCAACACTATTATCGACATGTAGCATTTCGCGATAACCATGATGAAAACGAGATAAAAAAGCCGTGTCCATTCCCAAGTGCTGACGGATGGTTTGAATCAAATGATCTAAGTCCTGATGCAGCGATGCTGTCAGAAGATCTTCTTCAATTTCCTCTTCGCTCTGCATATTTAAAATAGCAGACAATAAGTCAACATCATCGTTTATTTTCAGCATCATTATCTCGTACACTCTCTACCTCTGAGAATTTATCTATATGCATTGGATATGATGAAAGTCATCCCAAAAACTAAGCAAAGGATAACAAAGACACTGACGTTCTTACTGTGTTGTTTAGACGTTATTAGGTAACCAATTGAGTCTATCGTTGTTTCTTAATGTCATTATGTAAATAAATGAATCATTAGGTAAATAGGCTAATACACATCCTCTAAATAACGCCCTTGCGCTTTTAATGAATCAACATTGATCTGCAAGGGTTTAAGAATGTCATTAATTGCTTGAGCAACGCCAGCAGCCATGTCTCGGCCACCACAAACAAGAATTTGCGCGCCTTGCTCTAACATTTGTCGAACGGCGGTTTGATCTTGTAACAACTTATCTTGCACATAAGTTTTTTCAGTAATTTGATCAGTGGCTTGGCTCTTTACCTGAGAGAAAGCCGTTTGTAGTCCAGTTAAACGATGATCCTCAAGGTAGCGACCTAGGTCTGGCTGATAAAGAAAATCAGCCTCTTCATTGCGTCCGCCCCAGTAAAGGAACATAGGATTGCGCTGGGTATTTTTGCGAATAAAACCCGCCAACGGTCCAATACCCGCACCCGCACCAATTAGAATCACTGGATTGCTGCCAAGTGCAGGACGAAACTCAGGGTTTTGACGGATAAAGCCTTCAATACCGCCGCCGATTATTAAACCGTGCAAATACCCAGAACAAACACCATGAGGCTGTTTACGTACACAGATTTCCAACACGCCATCGCTTGTTGATGACGCCAAGGAGTAGAAACGCGCCACGTCGTCTCCCGGCGGCACAATACCCAGTAAATCACCGGCTTCAAAAAAAGGTAATGAATCCTTACCAGTAGCGCTAAAACGAAAAATGCTCGTGGCAGCCAAGCCTTCTAGACCATAGTCTTCACGATCTATCAGTGTCAGTTTTGCGGTCGGAGTCGGCAGAGGGTTATGAGTTAAAGCAAGCGGAATACCGGTCACATCAGCAATATCATTACCCCATTCCCGAAATTGTGCAGAAGAACCTCGATTGATCAAACCTACCGAATGAAGACGAGCTATGCCTTTGTTTTGCAGAGCTGCATCCACATCTAGCGCATACTGACAGAATTGCGAAAACTGCTGATCACCGAAGCCCAATACGGCAAATTGCAGGGTCTGATCCGGCCGAAAGCTCCCTAATTTTGTTAAAAAATTATGGGCAGAAGACGGTGCATCGCCATTGCCGTAGGTCGAAGTTAAAATAAACAATCGCTTAGCTTGTGGATAATAATCCTCCAATTGGTTCATCTCAGCGCAATACACCCTACAACCCGCTTTACAGAGGTTTGCTTGCAGATCTCGAGCAAATCCCCAAGTTATATTGCCCTCTGATCCGACTAAAATAATGGTATCCGCTTGCTCAAAACTCACCTTGTTAGTCTGGCTATTGGTTTGGGTAATGGCCGAACGGCGACGAATCCACCAAGACCGAGCACCAGTATAAGACAACACCGGCATAGTCAACGCAGAAGCTCCTAGGATTAACCCTAACCACCACAAACCTTCACCTGTGTGGAGTTTCGTCACCCACTGCTGAAACGCACCGCTTTCAGGTAAAGGCTCAAAAGAAAGCCATTGCCCTGTTGATTGATCGACAAAACCAGCACCATGGCGAGTCGTTAAAGAATAGACATCTTGTCGGTCATTAGGAGCAGGAAAGGTGAGCTCTCGCAGTTCACTTAAATCTATGTTTTTTAATGCTATTAACGAACTAACAGAAGCTGGCCGTCCACCCGATACAGCATTCGGGAACTCGGCTTCTACATAAGTATGATCGGTAAAGACACCAAAGCGCAGTGCTGACATATAGGCACCGGTTAATGAGGACAGTAGCAAACCAAGTACGGCGAAACGCGCTAACTCCGAATGAATGCGTTTGCCGCCTTTGCCTTTAAAAGGTCTAACTAAGGCTTTCCAACCACCAATGCGACGCACCAATAAAAAGGTTCCAGAAAGACAAATCAGCACCATAAAACCAGCAGTCACACCTGCCATAATTCGGCCGGTGTCACCCAATAAAAATGAGCGATGCAGATCCTTTAACCAAACCATAACAGCGGAAGGTTGGTACGGTGCAATACTTTCGCCAGTTAACGGATTAACCAAGTCTGCATGAGACTTTTCATCTAGTTGATAATGCACAATGACTTCGCCAGAAAGATCTCGTTCTATACGTTCGGCTTGTGGAAAATGCGTCACTACATGTTGCGCCAGCGTTGCAACGCTTACCTCACCTACTGCTGGAATCATAGCGGCGGCTCGATGAAATGTCGGCATCAAAGACAGCACCGCACCAGTACAGGCCAGCGTTATGACAAACAACATCACAGCTAAACTTGGTAAACCATGCAACTTGCGTAACATAACCTTTACTCCACCCGCTTATTTAAGATCGTAAGTAAATGACATCACATATCCGGACCCGATTACTGCTTTGCCGGATCCTGCCGTTGTCAAAGGCGTCGACACATCCGCTTGGTTGCTGTTTGCGTCTTCGACAGCGCTATCAATCACTATTTTATAGCCAGAGTCGATCAAGCTATTGTCTATGTTCTGGGTAATGGTTAACGATCTACCGCTGGTGATGCTTGCTCCAGTTTTGCCGTCGTATTCAGCACTTTTTTTACCGCTTGCACGAGACCAGCCACGTAAGTGTGAATAATACTTACGTTCTTTTCCTGCAACCCAAATCGTCTGCTGGTACTTGTCATTGGCGTCCATAAGATAAATCGCAAAATACGCGCCGCTGCCATTGTAGCGAGCCAGTTGGGTAGTAAAGGTTACTTCACGAGCCTGTGCTGACATGGACAATGCCAAGCCTGAAAAAATGCTTAACGCCAATAGAATGTGTTTCATCGTGGTTTCCTTTTATGTCTGTTAAGCACACTCTATAACCCTTACCTGACTCTGAGCTGAACGCGAATGTTTTTCTGAAAAAGACACAAGTTCTTAAGAAGGCACAAGTTCTTAAGAAGGCACAAAAAGCTAACAAGACAAAAATCCGCGTCATTCAGGTTAATGTCAGGTCGATGAGCTATGATGAGCAAAACAATAGAATCAGAGATACAGCATGCGAGTATTGTTAATAGAAGATACAACTGGGTTAGGAGAAGCCGTTCGGGATCAAATTCGGGACGACGGCCACGCTGTAGATTGGGTGCAAAGCCTGAGTTTTGCCGAAGCCAGCGTGAAAGCCACCAGCTATAATTTGATTCTGCTCGATCTCATGTTACCGGATGGTAATGGCTTTGATTTTTTAAAAAGCCTAAGAAAATCCGGAGACTCAACGCCCGTTATCATTCTTACCGCTCGTGATCAGGTGTCTGACCGAATTGAAGGACTAAACGCCGGAGCCGACGATTATTTAGTAAAGCCTTTCGACCTTTCTGAATTATCCGCTCGTGTCGGAGCCGTTGCTCGACGTTATCGTGGCGATCCAAATCCGCTCGTCAAAATCGGTCATTTAGAAATAGATCTGAGTGAACATCGCATCAAGGCGAATGGACAAGCCGTAGAATTGACTGCGCGTGAATGGGCGCTATTCGAAGGCTTTGTACAACGCCCAGGGACGCTTCTATCTCGCTCGCAGCTTGAAGACCGCTTGTACCAATTCGGTGCCGAGATCGAGAGCAACACCATTGAAGTTTACATCAGTCGGTTACGCAAGAAACTGGGCCGAGATGTCATTATTACTGTCAGAAACATGGGCTATCGTTTGGAGACTTATGAGCACTAACGCTAGCTTAAAGAAAAGCCTGAGCATAGGTCTGACTTTGGGGGTCTCATTACTTTGGCTATTCGGCGCCATAACTTCGGGTTTGGTGGTGCAAAAGGAGATGAACGAATCTTTCGATAAAGCGCTCAAGAAGTCTGCTCAACATATTCTGCCCTTGGTGATTGCCGATTCTTTTAAACAAAAAAATAACGATAGTCTCGGTATCCCAACGCTAGAAAACGATGATGAATACCTCACCTATGTGGTTAAAGATCAGCAAGGCAATGTGCTGTTGCGCTCTAAAGATGCCAATCCGCAGATATTTGGCGAAGACCTAAAAATAGGTTTCTCTAATACCTCGACCCATCGGATTTACACCACATCCGCATTAGAACACCGTGTTTATATTGAAGTGGCTGAACCGCTAGAACACAGGGAAGAAGATCTCATGGAGGCAGCGATTGCACTACTGCTTCCCTTACTGTTTTTAGCACCAATTAGTTTGTTAGGTATCTGGTGGATTATTCGATTGTCTCTTCGTAAAGTCGTTATCTTTCAACATGCTATTGAAGAACGTGGCGCAGGGAATTTATCGCCAGTGGAAATGGAAAAACTACCCAAAGAATTTAAACCCATTGCGGTAGCCGTCAATCGCTTGCTCGAGCGACTACGCCGCATACTAGAAGCAGAACGCAGTTTTACCGCCAACAGTGCCCATGAATTACGTACACCTCTGGCGACAGCGTTGGCTAAGGTGCAACGAATCAAATCGGTCACACAAGACGAGCAATTAAAACTGCAAATTACTGATGTTGAAAGCTCGCTCAAAAGCCTATCAAAACAGTCTGAAAAATTACTCGAATTAGCCAAAGCAGAAGGCGGTGGCGCCATCTCACAACAACAGCATAATCTTGTACCTATATTGAAGATGATTGCGGGCGACTTTACTCGTCAGTCACCAGAACGCATCAAATTAATCTTGCCGACAAGTGATATTAACTCTTTGTTAGACCCAGATGCCTTTGCCATTCTAGCGCGTAATCTGATTGAAAATGCGCTCAAACATGGTCGAGCTAATCGTCCAGTGGAAGTGAGTTTGCTGGAAGATGGAACGCTGCGAGTGGTGAATGAGTGCGATCTTGTTGCACCGCAAGATCTCGCCTTGTTGCGCAATCGGTTTGTGCGAGCAAATACGACCGCTTCCGGCTCAGGTCTAGGGCTAGCGATTGTCGATGCCATTACCTCAGGAGCGGGAATTGCCTTGCAGCTCAAATCCCCAGCGGCGGGTAAGCAAGACGGCTTTGAAGTGGAATTAAATGTTAACCCTAGAACCGGAAGTAGCGACTAAGTATAGCCAGCTTCTATGCATTAACATCGTCGTAGTTTTTTTGCGCCTGTTTTACCTGCTCTATATTTTGCTCTGCCCAATCAGCAAACAGCTCAATCGTTTGGGCAAAATCATGCCCTAAGTCCGTTAATTCATACTCTACTGTCACTGGCACGGTGGCAAAAGCAGTACGAGTTATCAGGCCATCTCGTTCTAGTTGCTTGAGCTTTTGAGACAAGACTTTTTGCGAGATACCTTCTATTTCACGTTTAATTTGATTAAACCGAAATGAGTCTTTTCTTAGTAACCTAATAATTAATAGTGTCCAGTGATCAGCCAGACGATCGAAAAAGGCTCTTGCTGGGCAGCCTTTGGCATAAATACTATAGGATAAAGGCGCGTTATCTTGGTTCAAGGTAGTTTCCCTCAGGTAACCTAGTCACTAAAAGGTTACTTCTTGTATAGTTAGTTTCTAAAACATACTATCAATTTTGTTGAAACAAGACGAGGCCTTACCTCGTATTCATATAATCAAAAGCATTGGAGTGAGTAATGAAAAAGACAGTAGTGGTTTTCTTCTCAGGATATGGACATACCAAACACGTTGCCGAGTACGTTGCAAAGGGTGCTAACGCAGAAAGTATTCAAATCGATGAAAATGGCGATATTACAGACGCGGATTGGGATACATTAAACGCGGCTGATGCCATTATTTTTGGTGCCCCAACTTACATGGGTGGTGCACCTTGGCAATTTAAGAAATTTGCTGATGCAACATCTAAAGCCTGGTTTACTCTAGCTTGGAAGAACAAAGTATTCGGTGGTTTTACCAACAGTGCAAGTTTAAATGGTGACAAACAAGTCACTCTTATTTACCTACAAACGCTTGCATCTCAGCATGGTGGCATTTGGGTAAGTTTAGGACTTCCACCATCTAATACGCTTGCTGCTACACGCAAAGATGTCAATAATCTAGGTGGTTCTGTTGGCGTTTTAGTTCAGTCTCCATCTGACGCTGGTAACGACGCTATTCCTGAAGGCGACCTAGAAACAGCTCGTCTTTACGGTGAACGCGTTGCGCACATTGCAAGCCGCTTCAATTAATTAAGCATTATTTTGGTGTTTCAAACGGCATGGCTTTCCATGCCGTTTTTTGTCCATCCTAAGCAATGCTATAACCTCTACATATTTTCCAATTCGTCCACATAAGTTGTCTCTTTGTTCCTTTGTAAATCGCCGCTTAAGGTGCTTTAATTCCCAACTATTCGCTGGTATTAATTGTTAAAATTACAGCGTTCACTCACAGTCCGAAGAGGAAACACCCATGGTTACTGCTATCATCATGCTTTCTGTTGAGAAAAAGCACATCAACCAAGTCGCTGAAAAATTAGCTTCCATCAAAGGCTTGTCTGAAGTTTATTCAGTTAGTGGTCCATACGATATCGCCGCTATCGCTCGTGTTCAGAACAATGACGAAATATCTGAGTTGGTGACACAACACCTTGCACAGATTGATTACATTTTGAAAACAGAAACCATGTTGGCATTTAAGGCTTATTCAAAAGACGATTTAGAAGGCATGTTTTCCGTTGGCGCTTAACCTTTAATATCTTTTTTGGAGCGTTCGATTATGAGTCATCTTCACACTGGATCTTGCTTGTGCGGTACGGTTAAATTTGAATTGGAAGGCGAGTTTAAGAAGTTCTTCCTTTGCCATTGCAGCCGCTGCAGAAAAACCTCTGGCACAGCACACTGCGCCAATTTATTTGCGCCGGGTGCTACGCTTACTTGGTTGAGTGGCGAAGATAAACTCAGTTTTTATCGATTAGAAGACACAAACTTTGCTCGTACTTTTTGCTCTGTGTGTGGCTCAAATTTGCCGACTGATGCGAAAGCTCGCGGCTTAGTTGTCGTTCCTGCTGGTTGCTTAGACACTGACGTTGATATCACGCCGCAAGCGCATATTTTTATGGACAGCAAAGGCAACTGGGATGAGCACTTAGCAGATATTCCAGCGTTCGAGGCGATGCCAAACTAAATAGCCAAACTAAATAGCCAAACCAAACAATGAATTAAGCAGTCATTAAAAAAGCCAACGAGATGCACGAGCATCGACATTGGCTTTTTCAGTACTATCTTTATTACAGCTCACTTAAACGACGAGCGGCTTCAAGCAAAGTGCTTTCTTCTTTGGCAAAACACAGGCGGATAATGCGTTGATCTTTTGGCGGTTGCTGATAAAACACGCTGACTGGAATCGCGGCTACACCGACTTGGTCAATTAGCCACTCACAAAATGCCACGTCATCTAAATCACTGATCGCGCTGTAATCCAATAATTGAAAATACGTGCCTTCGCATGGCAGTAACGTAAAGCGGCTACCAGCTAGTGCATTTCTCAGTACATCACGCTTTTGCTGATAGAACGCAGCCAAGCCAGCACTCGCTTCCGGTAAAGCCATTAAATGCTCCGCTAAGGCTTGCTGCAAAGGAGTGGCGGTGCAGAAAGAAACAAACTGATGCACTTTGCGCAGTTCCACGGTTAATTCCGCTGGCGCCACAATGTAGCCAACTTTCCAGCCAGTTAAGTGAAAGCTTTTGCCAAAAGAAGAAACCACTAAGCTTCGTTTTGAAAGCTCTGTGTGTTTGTGAACACTTACTGCGGATTCACTAAAGTGGATAAATTCATACACTTCATCAGACAGTACATAAATGTCACGACTCGCAATCACTTGCCACAAGGACTCTAAGTCTTCTGCTAACCAACAGCTTCCCGTTGGGTTGTGTGGCGTATTGATTAAGACCAAACGCGTCTTATCACTAAGTAATTCAGAAAACGCCTGCCAATCAGGGCGAAACTCAGGCGCACTCAAAGTAACTCGACGACAAACACCACCCGCTAAGGTCACTGCTGGCTCATATAAATCGTAAGCGGGATCGAACAAAATAACTTCATCGCCATCATGCACTAACGCAGCAATCGCATCAAAAATGGCTTCCGACGCACCGCTAGTCACCGTAATCTCACTAAACGCGTTAACTTTTCGGTCGTAATGACGTTCGATCAAGCCGGCAATCGCTTCTCTTAAAATCGGCAAGCCAGTCATAGGCGAGTATTGATTATTACCAGTTAAAATCGCCTGTGACGCGCGTTCTAATAATCGAGCATCCGGTGGAAAATCTGGAAATCCTTGCGACAGGTTAATCGCGCCTTTCTCGACGGCTAACGCCGACATTTTTGTAAAAATAGTAGTGCCGACTAACGGCAACTTGGAAATAAGAGCTGAAGCGATGGTCACGGTGTTTTACCTTGTTAAAAGTGAGGCACGTACATTGGTAGATTGAAGCTCATTTTCCATGAAAAAAGAACATTGAGTCAAAGCCTATCGTCGCTATTTTCATAGTTATGTTTCATGCTCAAAATTCGGTTTTGCTTAACACCAAAAGCCCATTGTATTACTCAAAAAAATCTAACATTACAAAAATGGTACGTTTTTACGACACTATTAACTTGAGATAAAACGCTAAGAAATTAGAATATCTCAGATATCGTACTTTAGGATTAAAATATGTCTATTAAGGCAAAAACCACTTTCATTCTTTTACTATCTACTCTCTTATCGCTCTCCTTATTAACGAGCGTTATTTATTTCCAAACCAAGGAAAAATCAAGTGAGGCACTAGAACAATCTTCAACCGATAAATTGATTGCGGTCCGCGAAGCTCGTAAAAAAGGCATTGAACGTTATCTAAACTCTACTGTTAATCAAATAACAGCACAATCTAACAATCCAACCATTAAAAAAGCGATGGCTGATTTCAGTTCTGCTTTTGAAAATGAGAACACTAATTCGAGTATAACGACAGAAGAAAATACTAACCTAGTATCCTATTATGAAACTATATTTTCAAAAGAATATGAAAGACTAAACCATAAACCTATAGATATTAATAAGCTAATTGATTCTTTAAGTGCCAAAGAAAAATCTTTACAGTATCGTTACATATCGAATAACAAACAGCCTCTCGGTGCTAAACATAAACTGAATTCTGCAAACTCTGCAGCAGACTACGATAAGGTACATGCTCAATATCACCCTTATATCCGTAGTTACTTAGAAACATTCGGACTTTATGATATTTTCTTAATCTCACCTTCTGGCGAGGTGGTATATAGTGTCTATAAAGAAATAGATTTCGCAACTTCACTGATGAATGAAGCCAATATAGATAGCGGCCTAGCAAATGTCTTCCGTCAAGCAAATGAACTCAGCAACAACGAAAAATACGCTATTGTAGACTTTTCACCTTATACAGCTTCTTATGGAGCTGCAGCTTCATTTATAGCAAAACCGCTATTCGTAGACGGAAAAAAAGCAGGCGTATTAGCTTTTCAAATTCCCATAGATCAAATTAATAACATAATGACTGGCGATAATGATTGGTCAAACTCTGGTCTAGGTTTATCTGGAGAAAGTTACCTTGTAAACGATAATCTAAAAGCAGCAAGTATTAATCGTTTTTTAGCTGAAAACCCTGATAGCTATATAGCTAGTCTTAAAAACACTCAAATATCTAAAAAAGAAATAGAAGAAATATCACTTCGAAAAAATAATGTCGGAATTCAAACAATAGATACTCCGTCTGTCAGAGCGGCATTATCTGGAGAGTCTGGAAACAAGACAATCTTAGACTATCGTAACATTACTGTTTTATCCTCTTATACTCCAGTTAAAATCCCTGGTCTTAATTGGGTTTTGGTCAGCGAAATTGATACTAAAGAAGCGTTTCAAGCAGCAACAGATCTTGCTCATTCAACTCTAAATACAGCACTCTTTTCCTTGCTTGGAGCCAGTATTTTAGCTGTCATTATTGGATTGTTCTTTGCCAAAAAACTTACTATGCCAATACTAAAACTCAATCAATTTATTAATGATGTAACTTTTAATAAAGATCTATCTCAGAGAGTAAAAATAGAAGGTAAAGATGAAATATCAGAAATCAGTAGTAATATTAACAATTTATTAGAAACTTTTGAAAATATTGTTAAGCAAATAACAGGGACAACTAATCAACTTGCTACGTCCTCTGAGCATTTAGCTGATGTCAGCCACCAGACACAAAAAAATATGTTACAGCAGCAAAGCGAGAGCGAGCAGCTAGCTACAGCAATGCATGAAATGGTTGCTACAGTAAATGAAATAGCCAATAACGCATCAATGGCAGCCACCTCAGCCAGAGACGCGGATCAGGCTACAAAGATAGGTTTGCAGACTATTGAGGGTACTGAGGCTCATTTACAGAAATTAAATATTGAACTAAAGAATTCTTCTAATGTTGTTCATCGGCTCAGCGAAGACAGCCAACAAATATCTCAAATACTTGATGTCATTAACGGTATTGCAGAACAGACTAACTTGCTGGCATTAAATGCCGCAATTGAAGCGGCACGAGCAGGAGAGCAAGGACGAGGGTTTGCTGTCGTTGCAGATGAAGTTCGAACGCTAGCAGCACGAACCCAAGAATCCACACTAAAAATCAATGATATTATTAACATGCTTCAGAACCGTAGCAAAGAAGCAGTAAGCGCAATGGCTGTGAACGAAGAACATGCTAATAAAACGATAGAGCAGGCGTACAAAGCTAAAGATGCACTAGGCGAGATATCTAAAGGTGTAACAGAAATAACCGATATGAACATCCAAATAGCAAGTGCCGCCGAAGAACAAAGCCTAGTCGCGGAAGAAATAAATAAAAACGTTACACAAATTGTAATGCTAGGCAATTCTTCCTCTGAAGGGGCAAATGAAGTATCAGATGCTAGCGAAAATCTATCCAAAATCAGCAGCGAGCTTTTATCTTTAAGTGCTCAATTTAAAGTAAACAAATTATCTTAATTAAGGGATGCGGCAAATAATTCTCTTATTTTCCGCATCACATTCTTGCTTTGTATTCTCGTGCGTAATTACGACATTCGGCGATGCAGTTTAAGATTCTAGGATCTCTTTCACGACTCGCTAGACACACCATGACCACTTGCTGTTTCATATCGGCCATATTTTCCATCGATAATAATTTTATTTTGGTATCAAAGACATGCTCTACACGACGTGGCAATATGGCGTAACCAACACCGCCACTCACCATGCTCATTAACGAGAATATGTCCCCCAATTCCATCGCAATATTGGGTTGTATCCCTGCTTTCTGAAAGACTTTTTGGGTATCTGCTGAGGTAGCAAACCCATCTGATAGTGTGACAAAGTTTTCGTGCTGAAAATCCTCGAGCCTAATTTGGCTATTATTAGCAAGAGGTGAATCACAGCTCACGGCCAACATCAGCTCATCTTCAAAAAGAGGCAGGTGGGTATACTCTACATCATCAATGGTTTTTTCCGCTGAGATAAGAATCACATCGAGTTCAAAGGATCTTAGCTTGCCTAATAAAGAAGCATTTGAACCTAATGATAGCTCGATGTTTAAGTCACTTTTGCGGCGTTTAAGACCTGCAATTAGCTGCGGTAATGTGCTGATAGTGAGCGAATATAACGCTCCTAATTTGAATTGATTGGAATAAATACCGGCGACTTCTCGAGTGCTGGTGATCCCGTCTTGGAGGTCATTTAATACTTGTGTGACCCTTTCTTCCAACACTCTAGCGCTGGGTAAAGGCGTCAGTAATCGCCCTTCTTGTCGAAACAAAGGACACTTCAATCCTTCTTCAAGAGAGTGTATCGCCCGATGAACACTTACTGAACTGAGCTGTAGCTTCTCGGCCGCCTCAGACAAAGTACCCACTTTCATAAAGGTCAGAAACACTTCCAATTTTTTAAGTGTGATCATTTCATCAAACATAATTTTTCCCAGCTTTTTATTAGAGCGTCACTGCTCTCTATTATTTTTTCAAAGATTATTAGCATGAGAGTAATGATTCCACAAGCACATTGATTGATAGAGAATGCCTTCCTTCATACTGTGAAAGAAAAAAAACAGGATGAAGTGCGATGCAAACGAATACTGATTCTGGACATAATTGGTTCAGCCGTCGTCAAAATAAAGAACGCCGTATGTCAGATCTCAGTCATCTAGTTGACGGGTCTATCATTCCAACAGAGAACATCGTTGCTGCCATGGAGCAGTTAATAAAGCCTGGTGATAAAGTCGTACTAGAAGGCAATAACCAGAAGCAAGCCGACTTCCTTTCTCGTTCATTAGCAAAAGTCTCCCCTGATAAAATCAACAACCTCCATATGATTATGCCTAGCATCAGTCGATCCGAACATTTGGATCTATTTGAGATGGGTATTGCTCGTAAACTTGATTTCTCTTTTTCTGGCCCACAAAGCTTACGCATTGGCCAACTAATGGAAGATGGCCTTTTAGAAGTTGGCGCTATACACACCTATATCGAGTTGTATGCTCGACTTTACGTAGATCTTAATCCAAATATTGCACTACTAGCGGGTTTTAAAGCAGACAGATTAGGCAATATTTATACAGGACCAAGCACGGAAGATACGCCTGCGTTAGTTGAAGCAGCTGCATTTCGTGATGGTATTGTTATCTTCCAAGTCAATGAAATTGTCGACGATGTATCGGACTTGCCGCGAGTGGATATTCCGGCGTCTTGGGTCGATTACATTGTCTTAGCGGATCAACCTTTCTTCATCGAACCTTTGTTTACTCGTGATCCTCGCCTTATTACACCGCTGCAAGTTTTGATGGGCATGATGGCGATCAAAGGCATCTACGCGAAACACCAAGTACAGTCTCTAAATCATGGTATCGGCTTTAATACCGCAGCGATTGAGTTGCTCTTGCCAACCTATGGCGAGTCGTTAGGGCTAAAAGGCAAAATTTGCCGCCATTGGACATTAAACCCTCATCCAACCTTGATACCTGCGATTGAAACTGGCTGGGTTGAGAGCGTGCATTGTTTCGGCACCGAACTCGGTATGGAAGATTATATTGCCAATCGTCCAGATGTTTTCTTTACCGGTAAAGACGGCTCTATGCGTTCTAACCGTGCCTTTTGTCAGCTAGCAGGACAATACGCGGTTGATATGTTTATTGGCTCGACGTTACAAGTTGATGGCGATGGCAATTCTTCCACCGTCACACGAGGTCGTTTGGCCGGCTTTGGCGGCGCGCCAAATATGGGTCATGACCCAGGCGGACGAAGACATTCATCGCCCGCTTGGCTGGATATGAAGCCCGATGACTCTTTGTTAAGCAAAGGCCGCAAGCTTGTCGTCCAAATGGTAGAAACCTATCAAGACAGTAATAAATCGACCTTTGTAGAAGAGCTCGATGCTCTGGCCATGGCGCGTGATTACAAAATGCCATTGGCTCCGGTGATGATTTATGCCAGCGATGTGACTCATGTTCTGACCGAGGAAGGCATCGCTTATGTATACAAAGCCGAGTCACTAGAACAGCGCCGAGCAATGATCGCAGCAGTGGCTGGCGTTACACCACTAGGTCTCAGCCAAAACCCTGAAGTTACCGCTCAATTACGACGCGATGGCTTGGTTGCTTATCCAGAAGATTTAGGCATACGAAGAAGCGATGCTAGCCGGGATTTGTTGGCGGCTTCGAGTATTTCAGATCTTGAAACATGGTCGAATGGTCTCTATAAGCCACCTGCTAAATTCCGGAGCTGGTAATGACTATATTACTAAAGTTAGTGATGACCATCTTATTGAAAGATGAACAGTCTCTGGACACGACTAAGGTAAAACGCCTTGATGCCAAGAGTCTTGCTCGACTTGCTGCTCAGGCATTAAAGCAAGAAGCAACGTTGAGTCCAAAGCCAGCCCTCGTGGATTCACGAGGCTCTGGTGCCCACACTGATATGGATGTGGGTTTGTTAATGAGATCTGCTCATTGCCTCGAACCTTACTTTTGCAAGATGGCCGAAGCTGCCATCATGCACCCAATAGGTTCTGAGCTGCGTAGGAATATTGGCGCCATTGGTCGTGATGCAGAACGGGCGATGCGCCTTGAGACAAACGGCGTTAATACTCATAAAGGTGCAATCTGGGCATTAGGGTTATTAGTCGCGGCGGCGACTAAAGCCAGCTCACTTGATGAGTTGTTTAATGAAGCCGCTCATTTAGCAAACTTACCTGACGAAGGACTTAAAGCCGTGTATCTGAGTAACGGCTTACAAGTTCGCCACCAATATGGCTTATCAGGTGCGAAGGAAGAGGCGCAACAAGGCTTTCCTCATATCCAAGAACTCGGACTTCCCATGTTGTTCATCAGCAGAGCTCGAGGCGACTCAGAATCCGATGCTCAACTTAACGCATTATTAGCCATTATGACGCGACTTTCAGACACCTGTGTTGCGTCACGAGCAGGACTTGAAGGGGTAAATACCATGCAGCAAGGCGCTAATGCCGTGCTTGATGCGGGTGGTACAGGCACATTATTAGGTCGTCAGTTGCTTAACAAATTAGAGCAAGACTTATTGCGATTAAATGCCTCTCCTGGTGGCGCTGCCGATTTATTGGCTGCGACCCTGTTTATAGACAGCCTGACTCACCAGACTAGCCACTAATTTAGGAGTTTTTATGGATACTTTTCATATTGTTCGCCCTGCTCGTAAAGCCCCCATTAATCAAACCTTAGTGGGTTATGTTGGGTCAGGTGATTTAGAAGTCATGATTGATAACAGCGATAATCCTCAAGCTGACATCTATATCCACTCTTCTAGCTCGGCTGGAGAACAACGTTGGCTCGCTCTTATCGAACGTATTGAAGCCAGTCAGCCTTTACCCATGATGCGCATGGACATCCATGATTTTTCTGCAACACCGGGTGTGATTCGTTTACGTTTAGAACAAGCATTAGAGCAAGCCTTAACCAAGGAGGCATCTTATGAGTAACGCTCAAGACTCAAGATTAAACACTAACTTTGTTGAACAAGGCGCAAGAAAACGCATTGAATACGTATTGGATTCGGGATCGATGCGTGAACTGGTTACACCATTCGACCGAGTTATTTCGCCTTGGTTAGAAGTACAAGGCATTGTGCCTCAGTTTGATGATGGCGTAGTGGTTGCTCGTGGTGCTATTGATGGCAAGTCTGTGATTGCTATCGCGATTGATGGCAGCTTTCAGGGTGGCAGTTTGGGTGAAGTAGCTGGGGCAAAAATAGCGGGCGCTCTTGAATTAGCCGTTGAAGCGAACCAAGCAGGAGAATCAATTGCCGCTGTATTAATGTTCGAAACCGGTGGTGTTCGTCTACAAGAAGCAAATTTAGGTTTGGCCGCGATTGCCGAGATTCAATCAGCCATTGTGGCGTTACGAAAACTGCAGCCTGTTGTGGCTTTAATTACCGGTCCGGTTGGTTGTTTTGGTGGCATGTCTATTACCGCAGGTCTGTGCAGCTATTTATTAATGACTCGTGAAGGTCGCCTTGGATTAAACGGCCCACAAGTTATTGAGCAAGAAGCTGGTGTGGGTGAATATGACTCTCGTGATCGACCTTTCATCTGGAGTTTAACCGGAGGCGAGCAACGTTATACGACAGGTTTGGTTGACGACTTTTTTGGCTCAGATGTCATAGAAGTTCGTAACAAAGTACAAAAATATTTACGCAAAGGCGTACCAGATACCTTCCGCAGCGAAGCAATTCAGTCCTCTTTAGACAGACTAAAAAATGTAGATACGCAGCATCAAATCACCTCTGAAGCAGCACGTGAGATTTTCGCTAAGGGAGCATCATTATGAACACTGCAGCAATCAAGACAGATACCGTAAAAACGCACCGTGGTCGTGTTTGGTTTGATCTATTAGCAGACAATATGATGGTGCATGAAGGTGCCGTTCCCTCGGTGATGATTGCCAATGGCAACTTAGCTGAACTTCCATGCTCACTGATATTGGTTCAACCCGATAAAAATAACCTCTACCCAAGAGCCATTAATGGCGAGGTAGGGCTTTTGGAAGGTTGGGCACTGGCGGATGCTATCCATAATATTGTTTCTAAAGACGCTGAAAGCGAACAAAAATCAGCCATTATCGCCATTGTCGATGTACCTAGTCAGGCTTATGGACGAAGAGAAGAAGCGCTTGGTATTCACCAAGCCTTAGCGGCTGCCGTTTCTGCTTATGCTCAAGCCAGACAAGCAGGCCATCCCGTTATTTCGCTACTCGTCGGAAAAGCCATGTCAGGAGCATTTTTAGCTCACGGCTATCAAGCCAATACGATTCTTGCCCTAAATGACGATGGCGTCATGGTGCATGCGATGGGCAAAGCCGCGGCGGCTCGAATTACCATGCGCTCTGAAGAGGAATTAGATCAACTAGCCAAAACCATACCGCCAATGGCTTACGACCTTAAAAGCTTCGCAACGCTTGGGCTGATTGAAAAGTTTATCGATGTAAGCAGTGCTGATGCACCTTCTTCTAAAGATATTGAGCTAGTGCAAATCCTATTAGCCGATGCCTTAGAAAGCCTGAAGGGCGACACGCAAATAACAAAGCGTTTACAAGGTGAGAATAGAGGTGCATCGCGTCGAGTTCGTGAACTACTTCGCGCTCAATGGAAAAAGGCTGAGCCAAGCTTATGATCTGGCTGGCGCACGATTTACTCTGGCTTGACCGTTCTTTGCTTGTTGCTGGTGCTGAAAAACCAGACCTACCTGATTGGGTAACAAGTGGAAATGGCCCAGTTGTCGTGCGCCGAGAACTGGTTTCGATAGCAGAGCTTGTCGCAGTAGGTGTTCGTGGTGCTAACAAAAGTGAACGTTGTGCCGCTTATGCTCCTCTATCTGCGGTGCAGTCGAGCTTAACGCCTTATGAAATAACAAGGGCACAAGCTTGGTTAGATCATCAAGATCGCTTTAAAGCCCCCGTTTTACAGGCTCTGGAAATAGTCGCCCAAATGCTCAACGGTCATAATTTAGAGTGGGGGATTACCGGAAGCCTTGGTTACGAGCTTGCAACTGGAGATAAGCAAATCCATGCGAAAAGTGATCTGGACTTAGTCATCAAGGCACCAAAGCCATTAAGTAAATCCTTTGCACGGGAGCTATTGAAAGAGCTAGGCGAATTACCATGCCGCCTAGATATTCAAATCGAAACAATGACCGGAGCAATGGCATTATTAGAGTGGGCTGGTGAAAGTTCGACAGTGCTTATTAAAACGGAAAAAGGCCCATTTTTGGTCGCTAATCCTTGGGAAGGAGGTAGGCAATTATGACTCAAGTATTTACCTTTCCGGGGCAAGGGTCGCAGCGTGCTCACATGTTACAAAACTTACCAGATCATCCTAATGTGACCCTTATAAAACAACAGGCTGAGGATATCTTAGGCGTAAAACTAAACGCACTAGATTCCCAAGAAGCGCTCACTGATACGGTGAATGTGCAGCTTGCCCTATTAATTTGCGGAGTAGCTTGGGGCCGATATTTACAAAATGCAGGAATAAAACCTGACTATGTTTTAGGCCTTTCTATCGGTGCATACCCTGCAGCAGTGGTAGCAGGAAGTCTAGATTTTGGCGATGCATTACGATTAGTAAAAGCTCGCGCCGATTCCATGAAGTCAGCTTACCCTAGTGGATATGGCATGCTTGCAATCACCGGAGCAGAATTTAAACATGTGCAAGCCGCCGTAAATTTACTTCAAGAAAAGGGCGAAAAAGTTTATCTTGCTAATCTTAATGGAGAATATCAGTTCGTCCTTGCTGGAGAAAAGCGAGTTTTAAAAAACGCAGCTGAACAAGTTAGAAGCCAAGGGATTGGTGCAAGCGTCTTTTTAGATGTAACCGTACCCTCGCACTGCCCTCTACTCAAAGAGCAGTCGGAAAAACTTCTTGCCATGTTTCAAGCCATCACGTTGAAGACATCTAACAGTCTATATGTCAGTGCCGCCAAAGCTCGAGTCTTACGCAAGCCTGATGATATAAAAGAAGATTTAGCACTAAACATGGCACACCAATTACATTGGTATGACAGCTGTCAGATGCTTGCTGAGCGAGGTGTAAACAAAGCTCTAGAAATGCCTCCTGGCAGTACTCTGACAGGGCTATTTCGGAAGGTTTTAAACGGTGGTGAATGCTACAGTATCGAAAACATAAATCTTAAGACTATTTTATGAACACACCTAAGAACATGAGGCTGAAGCCGGGAGGTAAACACAACTTTATAGACCAGTGCAGTACTTTCATCCAAAAACAAAAATGATAAGAGTGGGAGAAAAAAATGATTATTTACGGCGTCGCGTTATTATCAATATGTACGTTAGCAGGGATTAGTATAGGGCAGATTTTAGGCAACTTAATGGGTCTTCCTGCGAATGTTGGCGGTGTTGGTATTGCCATGATCTTACTAATTGTTGCAGGCAGCTATTTAAATAAAAAAGGCTATATCGATGCAAAAACAGAGCAAGGTGTTGAGTTCTGGAGCGCCATATACATACCTGTTGTTGTCGCTATGGCTGCAACACAAAACGTTCATGGTGCATTAAGCGGCGGCCCAATGGCAATCCTTGCCGGCGTCATGGCGGTTGTTGTCGCATTTGCTTTAGTGCCTGTTATTGATCGTATGGGAAACAGCGACAATACAGAATCTGCTAATTCCACTAAATCAACTAATAACCTATAAGGTGACTGTATGTTCGAATCTTTACTTTTAGTTAGCACGAAATACAGCTTAATCACTGGATTTGCCGTTATAGGTTTTACTATGTGGGTCTCGTATTGGCTTTCAGCTAAATTGACTCAAGGTCGTATCCATGGCTCGGCTATTGCGATTTTATTGGGCTTAACTATGGCCTATTTCGGCGGCCTTTTCACTGGTGGCAGTAAAGGCGTTGTAAACGTTCCTTTATTATCTGGTATCGGCTTACTAGGCGGCTCAATGTTGCGAGATTTCGCCATTGTCGCTACAGGCTTTGGTGTCAAAATAGATGAATTAAAACGTGCAGGAATGGCTGGCGTTACCGCCCTTATCGTCGGTATTTTTTCTTCTTTTATCGTTGGTGCTGTCGTAGCCGTAATGTTTGGCTATACCGACGCCGTTAGCATAACCACCATTGGTGCTGGAGCGATCACTTATATTGTTGGACCTGTAACGGGTGCTGCAATAGGCGCAAGTTCAGAAGTTATGGCATTGTCCATTGCAGCTGGTTTGGTGAAATCAATCCTTGTTATGGTGGCAACACCATTTGTCGCGCCGCTTATTCGTCTTAATAACCCAAGAACAGCCATTATATTTGGTGGTCTGATGGGAACATCGAGCGGTGTTGCTGCAGGACTTGCAGCGACTGACGCCAAACTTGTTCCTTATGGCTGTATCACTGCAGCCTTCTACACAGCTCTTGGCTGTCTTTTAGGGCCTTCTATTCTATTTATCGCCGTAAGAGCAATCCTCCCTGGCTAATTGAGCCATCAGAAACAAAAACGCCAAGGCAAATGCCTTGGCGTTTTTGTTGGCTACATCAAGTTGACATATTACGCCGTCATAAACGGATAATCTGTATAACCTTCTTTACCAGACGTGTAGAAAGTATTTGGATTAGGCTCGTTTAATTCCGCTCCAGCTTGAACGCGTTCAACAAAGTCTGGGTTAGCAAGAATGCCTTTGCCAAACGCCACACTGTCTGCTTGATTACTCTCAATAACCTGATTGGCTTCTTCAGGTGAATAACCCATATTGACCATTAAATGGCCTTTATAAGATTCACGCGCCGCGCTTACAACGTCAGCTTGTTGCAAACCAAAGAAATCCGCACGCATCAAATGTAAGTACGCCAAGTTAAATCGGTTTAGGTGTTCACTCAAAAAGCGCGTCCAAGCCACAGGGTCACTCTCTTTCATGCTCTGGAAGCTGTTAAGCGGCGATAAACGCAAGCCCACGCGCTCACTGCCCAATACTCCCGTTACCGCATCAAGTACTTCCATCAAAAAGCGCGAACGGTTCTCCAAAGAACCACCGTATTCATCAGTACGTTGATTTGAACTTTCACGCAAAAATTGATCGATCAAATAACCATTCGCACCATGAATTTCTACGCCATCAAAGCCAGCTTCTTTCGCATTGATCGCGGCTTGGCGGAAATCATTAACAATGCTTTTTATCTCATCAACGGTTAATGCACGAGGTACTGCGTATGGTTTTTTACCTTCTGGTGTATGAGTTTCACCATCGATAGCAATGGCACTGGCAGAAACCGACTCTTTGCCACCATTCAACAAAGGATGCGCTGCACGCCCGCCATGCCAAATTTGCATAAAGATACGACCGCCTTTTTCATGTACAGCGTTTGTCGTTAGTTTCCAACCTTCGATTTGCTCTTGGGAATAAATACCTGGGTCGTCACCAAACGTCGACGTACCTTCCGTTACCATGGTGCATTCCGTAATCAACAATCCGGTACTTGCTCGTTGAGCATAGTACTCGGCCATCAAAGCATTTGGTTGATGTCCGGGCGCTCGAGTACGTGTCAAAGGCGCCATGATAAAACGATTTGGCAACTCTAAGCTTCCCAATTTTACCGGGCTGAACAGGTTTGTTTCTGTGCTTGTCATTATGAACTCCAGAATAAGTTTCAATCTTGATATCAAGGATAAACACTAGATATGGCAGTTATTTTAAAAAACAATCTCGTGCACTTTCTTTCCTGAATAGTCGATCCAATTTCACTAAATAATAGTTCAAAAAATAAGCGCTATCAGTGCTTGCAGCTGAACTTTTCAAGGACTATATTGCGATCACCAGACGACAATTATGTCGCCTTTCTTTTACCCGTTTAAACACTTTCAGTGTGAGGGAATTCAACCTAATGACATCCGATTCCAGTAGGCCAATGGCTCCTTTTGGCACCTTGTTAGGCGTAGCTCCGGGCAATGTGCCCGTTTACTCTTCCGATTACGATTCCGCCGATGATAATGAGTTACCTAACCGCCATGCTTATCGTAGCTATGTGGATGGTATTTTCATGGGTTACAAGTGGCAGTGCGTTGAGTTTGCCCGCCGCTGGCTGTATCTCAACAAAGGTTACATCTTTGATGACGTCGCCATGGCCTATGATATTTTTCGCCTTACCTCGGCGCGCTTAATCGCCGACGAAAGCCGCTTGCCATTGAAATCGTTTCGTAATGGTTCGTTGCGTCATCCAGAAGTGGGCGCACTGCTAATTTGGAACGAAGGCGGTGAGTTTGAAGTCACCGGCCATGTGGCGATTGTCACCAAAGTGTTGCCAGATCGCTTGTACTTGGTTGAGCAAAACGTCGGTCATCAGGTATGGAAAGAAGGTCAAGACTATTCCCGCGTGTTAGACGCTAGAATCAGTGAAGATGGCGGCTATTGGCTACGTTGCTCCTATGGTGATGCTTCGGTTATGGGCTGGGTAATACAAACTGACAATGATTTACATGCTGAAAATATTGAACCTGAAAATCCAGCATTGTTTGATTTACAGATACGCCACGTGCCCAACAAAGGCCAAGCTTCTCGCGCTTGGTTAAATGTAGCAAATCCAGCAGAAGAAGCCTTTGTCGACATGATGGGCGGACACAAACTCGCCAGCCGACAGGAAGACGACTACAAATACATGGTGATGACGGAAACCGCCGAACGTGAGCTAAAACGCGCAACCAATGAATTACACGCCTTGTTTATGCACGCCACAGATTACGTATTGCAAAACGATGACCTTCTTTCCAGCTTTAATATTCCGCCCGCCTTGTGGCCTAAAATCCATCAATCTTGGGATAACCGTCGCAACCAAATGATCACTGGACGCTTTGATTTCAGTCTTTCCGCTCAAGGCATCAAGGTCTACGAATACAACTGCGACTCGGCCTCTTGCTACATGGAAGCTGGCATCATTCAGGAAAAATGGGCCAAGCATTATGGCGCAAATGAAGGCGAAGGCTCAGCAACAGAGCTTGCAGATGAATTGATTGAAGCGTGGAAAAATAGCGATGTAAAAGGCGTGATTCACATCATGCAAGACACGGATCTAGAAGAAAATTACCACGCTCTTTTCATGAAACGTACCATGGAAAAAGCAGGCCTGAATTGCAAAGTCATCAAAGGCGTCAGCAGCCTACGTTGGGACGAAGACGGCGACGTAGTTGACGCTGATGGCATCAAAATTCGTTGGGTATGGAAAACTTGGGCATGGGAAACCGCGCTGGATCAAATTCGTTCTGAATGCGATGACGATGAACAACGCCTACGCGACTATAAAACTGATGTACCTCGCAGTGAAGCACCACGTTTAGTCGATGTTTTATTGCGTAAAGACGTCATGGTCTATGAACCTCTTTGGACGCTTATTCCAAGCAATAAAGCGATTTTACCGGTTTTATGGATGCTTTTTCCCGATCATCCCTATTTATTGGAATCGTCCTTTGAATTAAGCGATGCGTTAAAAACCAACGGTTATGTTAGCAAACCGATTGCGGGGCGCTGTGGTTTTAACATCAGCATGTACGATGGCGAAGATGCCTTAATGGAAGAAACTGCTGGTCGTTTTTCTCATCAAGATCAAATCTTCCAAGCTCTGTGGAAACTACCAGACATTGAGGGCTATCGCTCACAAGTCTGTACTTTTTCAGTAGCTGGTCACTACGCTGGTAGCTGTTTGCGCGTGGATCCAACCTTGGTCATTACCAAAGACAGTGATTTAATGACCTTGCGCGTTATCGAAAACGACGATCTCATCGATAACAAATAATCCTAAACACACCAATACCTGTACCCCGTATTGGTGTGTCATGATCAACACTAAGAGACTGTTTATGACGAATCAACCTCGTATTGCCTTGATCCATGCTTTAGAAGAATCTGTCATTCCAGCCCGTGAGACCTTCCTCAAAGAATGGCCTGAAGCGTTTTGTTTTGACTTGTTGGATACCTCCTTGGCTATCGATTTAGCAAATGCCGGTAAACTCGATGACACTATGATGGATCGCTTTAGCGAGTTAGCGGACTACGCGGCACGTACTACTGGTAAAGCAAATAAAACCGACGCTATTCTATTCACTTGTTCAGCCTTTGGCCCTGCCATTGATGCGGTTAAACATCAGCTAACAATACCGGTCTTGCGGCCAAATGAATCGGCTTTTGAAGAAGCTATTAAAATGGGGAATCGTATCGGTTTGATGGTTACGTTTGGCCCTTCCTTACCAGCGCTCAAAGCTGAATTAGAAACTATGGCTGAGTCACTGGGTAAAACCATTAATGTACTTCCTGTTTTGGTTGAAGGTGCTTTAACTGCATTAAAAAGCGGTGATGTGGATACTCACAATAGGCTTGCTGCCGAGGCCTGTTCCCAACTAAACGATATCGACGTGCTGGTGTTGGGACAGTTTTCTCTTGCTAAAGCTGCTCCTTTAATTCGAGAAAGACTGACTATTCCTGTACTAACCACACCAGAAAGCGCCGTGAATGCCTTGCGAACATTGCTTGTCTAGTACCTTAAAAGCCAACTATTCCCTATCTGTTACACACTAAAGTGATGTTCTTCAACGTCACTTTTTTGTTTTGATTTCATCCACTCCATTTTATTCAGTCCTTTTCCGCTATTAAAACCTTGACTCCATACTGCACGCCTTTTAGATTAGACAGCAACAAATATAACACGTGTAACATTTTTATGACTTCTAGAATGATCCACCAAACCGAAGCCACTCGGGACAAAATCATCAACATTGCCGAAGCACTTTTTATCGAAAACGGCTTTGCTGATACCCAAATGAAAGACATTGCGACGGCCACTGGCATGAGCCGTAATACCCTATATCGCTACTATCAAGACAAGTACGATTTAGGTTTTGCCATTCTTGTGGTGGTTCTCACACGCAAGATCGGCGTTTATGAAGGCATCATAGGAAACATCAAAGCACGTCACTATTCCAGCATTCACGAAGGCCTTGGCGTATTAATGAATGCCTATTCAGACCTTCAATATGCTGACGACGACCGCTTCATTGCCGAATTTGATGGCTACTATGCTGGATCCCGCATACCAACCGAATTTCGTGACAAATTGACTCAATTATTGCCCGACACAGTAAGCCAATCTCTTACTGACATTGTCGCATTAGGGCAAACCGAAGGTAGCATTCGAAACGATATTCCAGCCGCCTACTTAGCGGTAACACTATTCAATGCGGTCCCGACCTTTTTCCGCCGCATGCTTCTGCGCCGAGATGCCTTAATGGAAATCGAACAAGATGCCATTCCACAACTCACACCAGTACTAATTCAATTACTACTCGATGGTATGAAACCGTCACCACAACTCTAGAAAGGATGAAACGATGAGTGATACAAAAATAAAACAACTCTTAGCCGAACTAACCCTAGAAGAAAAAGCCATGCTCTGTACAGGCAAGGATTTTTGGAACCTACATGGGATTGAACGTTTAAATTTACCATCCATCATGGTAACTGATGGCCCTCATGGCTTGCGAAAACAAGCAGGCGAAGGCGATCATGTCGGCCTAAACGCAGCGGTAAAAGCCACCTGTTTCCCAACAGCATCAGGGCTTGCGGCATCTTGGAATACCAAACTTATTGAAGAAATGGGCGTAGCGCTTGGCAAAGAATGCCGCGCCGAAGATGTGTCTGTCTTGCTTGGCCCAGGCACCAATATTAAACGTAATCCATTAGGTGGCCGTAACTTCGAATACTTCTCTGAAGATCCATTACTTGCAGGCGATATGTCAACGGCTTGGATCAAAGGCGTACAAAGCCAAAGCGTGGGCACCAGCTTAAAACATTTCGCAGTGAATAATCATGAACACTGCCGTATGACAGTCGATGCGGTTGTCGACCAAAGAACTCTTCGTGAGATTTACCTACCGGCTTTTGAAAGAGCGGTTACACAGACACAACCTTGGACTGTGATGTGTTCTTATAACAAGGTTAATGGCACATACGCGGCAGAGCACAAACAATTGCTCGACGATATTCTTGTTAAAGAATGGGGCTTCGAAGGCATTATCGTTACCGATTGGGGTGCAAATAACGACCGCGTTGAAGGCGTTAAAAACGGTCAGCATCTTGAGATGCCAAGCTCTGGTGAGATGAATACTAAGAAGATCATTACCGCTGTCGAGAACGGCCAGCTAACGATAGAAGCTTTAGACAAATCCGTCGCTCGCGTATTGGAACTGATTCTGAAATCACAAGCTTCCCTAGAAGCCAATACAGTTCAAGCAGACTTACAAGCTCACCATGAGCTCGCAGCAAGCATCGCAGAAGAAACCTGTGTACTATTGAAAAATGATGGCTTATTACCAGTTCCCGTCGGGAAGAAAATCGCCGTTATTGGCGCTTTAGCCAACAACACTCGCTACCAAGGCGCGGGCAGCTCTAAGATTAATCCATTCAAATTGGAACAGCCTCTTGACGAAATCAAAAAACAATTTGGTGCCGATAACGTCAGTTATACTGCGGGTTATCACCTAAATGATGCGGAAGATAGTACCGAGATCGCCAATGCGGTTGAACTCGCGAAACAAGCAGATGCGGTCTTTTTGTTTGCCGGGCTAACGCCAAAATATGAATCCGAAGGCTTTGACCGCCAGCACCTGAATCTACCACAAGTCCAGCTGGATCTTATAGCTGCTCTTGGCGAACAGCTCAGTAAAACCGTGGTTGTTTTACAAAATGGCGCCCCCGTATTATTGCCTTTCGTAGATAAAACCGCCGCCATACTTGAAGCCTATTTAGGCGGCCAAGCAGGCGCGTCAGCGGTTGCTAAAGTACTTTCTGGTGACGTAAACCCAAGCGGGAAATTAGCAGAAACCTTCCCTGCGAGTTTAGACGATGTGCCAAGCCAACCGTATTTCCCAGGTACCACTAAGCAAGTTCAATACCGTGAGGCTATTTGGGTAGGCTATCGCTATTTCGATACCACCAACACTGAGACACTCTTCCCATTCGGCCATGGTTTGTCTTACACAAACTTCACTTATTATCATTTGAAATTGCTAAGCGGTGATAAAACGCAATTTAATGAAAGCGATTCCATCAAGCTGAAAATTACCATTACTAATACTGGCGATAGAGCCGGAGCAGAAGTTGTACAGTGCTATGTGGGACAAAAATCTCCGTCACAACCTCGTCCAGCAAAAGAGCTTAAAGCCTTTGAGAAAATCTTTTTAGAGCCAGGTGAGAGCAAAGAGGTTATGTTCAAACTGGATTATCGAGCCTTCGCTTATTGGCATAAAGAAAAAGCGGCTTGGATTGCCGAAAGGGGTGACTATCAAATTCATATTGGCTCTTCTGTTAATGACATTCGAGATACCGCGACAATCGCCTTAGAGACAGGCATCGTGGCCGAGCAACCAAATTTCGCTTTGGCTACGTATTTTGATCCCGCTAAACGCGACTTCAACGACGCAGCTTTTAGTGCTTTATTGGGTTACGACATTCCAACACCAACACCAATTACTCCTTACACGGTGAATTCGACCTTGGGCGACATTGCCAACGAGCCACTAGGAAAACCTCTTTTCGATGACATGCTATTTGTGTTTACACAAATGATGGGGGGAGATCAAAACGACTCAGCAGCAGAAGCAGATCGTCTGATGGCGGAATCTATGGTGGCCGATATGCCATTACGTAATTTACCTGTATTCAACAGCCAGCAATATTCTGAGGGTCAGATTTTGCAACTTATTGCCTCGCTAAATAACAAGGAAACAGCAAACTAAAAGACAGCTTTTAGGCTCTGTTAGAAATACCGTCATTACGTTCTTCATCGATGTGTAATGACGGTCTTAAGTTGATAAACAATAAAAATAACGAGGCAATCATGTCCAACACAAACTATGAAACTAGTCGTCATGAACGATTAAGCTATTACACGTTTTTCACCGGTCAAAACATTATTTTTATGTTTGTGACTATCTTCATTAGTATTTACTACACCTCTGTACTCGGCTTATCAGCTGGCACAGTGGGTATAATCTTTCTTTTGGCCAGAGTATGGGATGCAGTGAATGATCCAATACTTTCAATTATGGTAGAACGAAGCCGCTTCAAAGGCGGTAAATTCAAGCCTTGGGTGAACGCCATCGCTTGGGGCGTTCCTATTGCTACTGTCTTGATATTTGCCTTTGGCGATTACCTTTCCGAGCAACCAATGTGGCTTCGCGTCACTTACGCCTTCATAACTTATGTTGGCTGGGGGATGTTATATACCGTATCTGATGCGCCAGCTTACGCCATAGGTTCAGTGATGACACAAAATAAAGATGAGCGGAATGTCATCTATTCTTTTGTGCGTTTCGGTGGTTTTGTAGGCATGGTAATCGCTATGGTTAGTGCTCCTTGGCTGGTCGAAAAACTAGGTGGAAAATGGACGTTAGCGGCAGTCATTATGTGCGTCACTGCTATGATTTTGATGTTAACCATACGCACAGTAAAAGAACGCCATGTAGTAGAACAAGAAGTCCCCACCCTTAAACAAATATTGGGCACAGTCACCGGCAACAAGTACTTATTAATGTTTATCCTCGCCTTTGTCTTTATTGGTGGATCAAACGTTGCTTTCACCTTAATGCCTTACATAGCGCGCGATGTCTTTAATGACTCTTCTCTTTCCAGCTTATTCCTGTTCGCTATGATTGGCCCAGCCATGCTGGCCTCACCGTTAGTACCGATTGGCATTCGTAAGGTTGGTAAAATCGCCACTTTTGCCTGGGCTTCTGCCGCTTTGGCTATCTTGTCAGTGATTACATGGATACTTGGCTACGAACATATCGAGCTATTTATTGCCTTAACCATGATTAAAGCCATTGCCCTTGGCGTCACGCTGATTATGCCAAGCATTTTCATTGCTGATTGTATTGAGTATGGCTATATACGCTCAGGCAAGCGCTTAGAAGCCGTCACCTTTGCTACCCAAACTTTCGCCAATAAAGCCACCACTGCGTTGGGTGGTGCCATTGCTATGGGATATCTCGCTATGGTGGGATTTGTTCAATCAACTGGTGGAGCTGTCGTTCAGCAACCACCACAGGTCATTCAAGGAATGTGGGACGCTCTCAACTTAGGCAACGCTATTGGGGCCACGATAGGCCTAGCCATCTTTTTATACAGCTATAAGCTAACAGATCAAGTTCTGGCAAACCTTAAACCAGATAACTTATCCGTAGCTGGTCTCTCTGCTAATAAAACGAGCCAAAACGAATCCATCATTATCGCTAAATAACAGCAACCTCTCAAAAGGCACCATGAGTTTGTTTATTTGAGCCGTGGTGTCATTCATTATATTAAAGAAAATTAAATTCCAGACAGCTGATTATATAGCCCGCGTTCAGCAAAAAAGCTCTCTAAATGTCAATCCTCAACAGAGCATGCCTAATAGAATAATGAAGTCATTTTCTTGTACATCTTCAGAAAAATAGATTTGGCTAAAGTGAGTTATACTTCTATACGGGGAAAAGATAAGGAAATAAAAAAGGAAGTAACACAAGTTAAGAACAATACCGCCAGAAAAGGGAGTAACCAACGATATCGCTCTTGTTTTCAACTATGTCTTATCTGTCAACAGTTTAAAGATCAATATCACCAGAAAAGGGAATAACTAGCGATATTGCTCTTTTTATAACTATTTATTAGAAACCATAGTTAAAGCGAACTCGTGCCGCGGTTGTTTTATCATTTGCGCCTGCTGCTACGTCATCAGCAGTCGAATATGAACCAGCAAATGTCACCGTTGCATTTTCAATATCTAATAACGGAACAGTATAGGCAATATAGGTTGTTAACATAGATGGATCATTACCCGTCTTATTATCAACATTTGATCCAATTACGCCCAAACCAAAGTTTCCATAAACCATGTTAGCGACGAATGAGGATATCTTTTTGTCTGTAACGTCATCTTTACTGAAAGCAGCAGAAACGTTTACGTTTGCATCAGCAACATCAAAATTTGCAGTAACGGCATAACCAGTAAGGTCAACATTAGTGCCACCTACTTCATCATACTTAACACTCTCAAAACCGGCTGTAATTGTCGCTGCACTAGTAACAAAAGTTACTGAAGGGCGAACACCTGATATAGCTTTGGTCTTATCTCCATCACCAGTGCTAGTGCCATCACCATCGCCATCACTGTACAAAGTATCAACTTCAAATTTTAGTGCATCATTAGCGTTATAATGGAAAGCTATTTGACCGCCGCCATCGCCAATACGACCACGCACTTTATTGGCCTGATAAACGTAATCATCGCTAACATGCTGAATCAAGGTATCTTTCGCTAATGGAAATAAGTTGATTGCTTCAAAACGGCCAAGCTGGAAGTCCCATGTACTATTACCTAGTTGGATAAAAGCATCATCAACTGTTGCCTCTCCATCAGTATTCAATAGCACAGTACCTTTACCAGCAAAGAAGTTATCACCCGCAGTATGCTTACTATATGCATTCAATTCGACACGACCATTCTGATCATAGGTTGTATCGCCAGTCTCAGTATCAACAGCGTCTGTGTTTAACTCGAAATTGGCGTCAAATATAGGAGCGGCATGAGCGGCGCTAACAGATAGGATGCTGCTAACAATAGCAGTAGCTAGGATAGTTTTTTTCATGATTTCAGACCTAATTTTATGTTGTTTTTATAATAAATAGAGCATTAACAAAAAACGTGTGTTTTCGTAACCAATAATACATTTCGGTAACTTTATTACAACAAAACAACATCAAGAATTATTCTTATTTTTTACTTAATTTTTTAAGATTAAAAAATAGTAATTTAACCATTTGATATGCAATGATTTTTTAAAAAAAACGAGATATGCAAAATAATTAAAATTAGCCGAATTAAGTAAAAAATACTGAAGAAAATGGCGTTATGTTTTTTAATTACATGATTATGAAATATAAAAAAACACGCAATAGCTACCGAACTGATCCGACACCTAACGTAAATCGTCCATCCAAAACATTGTTAACACATCATTTTTCGCGCAAAAAAAAATCCCAGCACACAGCTGAGATTTTTATAAAAACAAAATAGTCTACATTTCTATTCAAGTTTGCTTATTTTTGAACTTGACGCGCCTCTGCTACAGCAGCAAGAAATACTTTTGCAGCTTCAGTAACTTTAGAGTAATCGCCTGTGCCTTGTGCCGCTTTGGAAATAAAGCTCCCAACACCAACGGATACACACCCAGCAGCCAACCACTCACCAACATTTTCTGGAGTAACACCACCTGTTGGCGCTAAAGGTGCTTGTGGCAATGGAGCTCGGATTGTTTTTACGTATTGAGGCCCAAGCATATCGGCGGGGAACAGTTTGACAATATCAGCACCAGCTTCCATTGCCACAACAACTTCTGTCGGCGTATAAGCACCACAAACACTAACAGCCTGATAGCGGTTAGCGACTTGAATCATACTTGCTGTAACATGAGGACTAACAAGCAACTCTGCACCGGCAAGAATTGCAGCTCTTGCAGTTTCAGCATCTAAAACAGTGCCGGCACCAATAAGGATCCCTTGTTTTTTGTATTTTTTAGACAATGTGGAAATGATTCCAAGCGCATTTGGCACACTTAGTGTCACCTCTAGCGCTCTAATGCCACCAGCAATTGCAGCTTCAGCTACAGCCAACGCTTCTTGCTCGTCATCTAGACGAATAATTAATAGAATGCCAGTGTCAGCAATGGCTTTTAGGTTCTCAAACTTTTTCCACATTGTTTATGTCCTTAGAAATATTAAGTATCCATCACATTAGTTTGCATACAGCTTATTTCCTCCATAGCCTAATTGCTGTGAAAGCTTCAAAGCTGTTTCTTTTACCAATGCGATGATAGTTTGCTCTCGCTCTGAATTCATGGTGGAGTACATGCTAGCAACGCTAATTGCGGCAATAGGTTGAGACCATTGATCGTAAATGGCAGAACCAATACAGTAAGTTTCAATATTGTCTTCTCGGTTATCTATCGAATAGCCCCGAGCGCGAATTTCTTGAATATCCTTCAAAACATCCTGCATAGCCACATTGGAGTAGGCTGTTTTAGGAAGCAATTCATCAAGCCCTAAGATATAGTGAATTTTTTCATCATCTAGTGCCGCCAACAATGCCTTGCCCAGCCCCGTTGTATGCATAAAACGGCGTGATCCCAGCTTAGCAGTAGGTCGCATTACTGAAAAATTTTCGGCTTTATCCAAATAGACAATCTTGCCTTTGTCCTCAACACCAAGAAATACCGTACTACCAGTTTGTCGATTCAACTCTTGTAAAAGTGGACGGGCCAGCTGAGAAACACTCATTTTTGATAAATAAGCAATTCCGGTTTCAAATGACCCGATCCCTAGTTTATAGGTTTTTAATCGAGCATCTTCTATTTCCAAAAAGCCCTTATAAACTAGCGTCTGCAACAATTCAAACGCACTACTTTTAGGCAAGTTCAATGCCTTGCAAACCTCATTTAGCGTTAACGCCTGATCAGCTTTTGATAGTAAAAACAATACATCCACGACCCGTTCGGCCGACTTATTTAGCTTGATAGTTTCCATATATTACACCGTTACTATGTTCGCATACGCGAACTTGATTCCTATATACGAACATGAGTGTTATTAATTTACTTAAAATCCATTCAATTAACAAACTCAATTTACTTTTTTTGTGGTTTATATATACTTGATCGCCAATAAAGCAATCAATAATGATTTCCCACATTCGCATATACGAACAATGTTCTTATATGCGAAATGAAGAGGTTGAATAAGTGAACCATACTGTTATCCTAACAATAGGATTTCCAGGCTCTGGAAAATCCACAGTAGCTAGAACTATTGCAAACAGCCTTGGCGCAACTTATCTGGATAAAGATACCATCTGCAATGGCTTTACTGGACTCCTACTTGAACTAAATGGCGAATCAGCCAACGCTCGAGAAAATTCTACTCTGTATAAAGAGAAGATAATGCCAATGGAGTACCAAACGTTATTTAAAGCAGCTAATGATACCTTATCTTCTAACCAGTTTATTGTAATAGACGCCCCGTTTATAAGCTTTTTTGACGACCCTTCTTTCATAAAAAATCAGCGCGAAGCTCTAAATTGGGCTGATGTTAATGTATGCGTAGTTGAAGTCACAGCAAGCTTAGACATAACTAAAGAACGCCTAATACAAAGAGGTGAAAAACGCGATCTGTGGAAACTTGATAACTGGGAAAGCTTTTCTCAACGCATCATTAACCAAACCTGCAGTTGGGATCATGTAAACAAATTCTCTTTCGATAATAGTTCTGCTTCTCCGAATGTAGAACAACTTGTTCAAGACATAAAAAACACAACACCCAAGTCAGACAATCAATAATAAAAAATGGAGCCAGAAAATGAAAAAGCCCACTATGCAAATGAAATTAACTAAACGCTGGATAGCAGGAACAACACTACTCGCGTCAGTTCTGTTAGCACAGTCTACCCTAGCCGCACCAGAGAAGTTGCGCCTTTCCGCAGCGACATCTCCAACCGATCAGCGCGCTATTGCTATGACCGAAGTGTTTGGCAAAGAAATTCAAGATTTTACAACCTTCGAACCTCATTGGAATGCAGCCCTATTCAAACAAGGCACTGAGCTTGAAGCTATGGCTCGCGGCAATTTGGATATGACGATCTCATCTGCACAGCAAATTTCAGAATTTTTCCCCGAATTTTCTATTTTTACTGCTGGTTATGTCATGCAAGATGCAGAACATCAACAACGCGTATTTAATGCCGATTTTATGACGCCACTTAAAGAAAAAGTGGAAGAAGAGTTAGGCGTAAAATTGTTATCTGTAATGTATTTGGGTCGTCGACAAGTCAACTTGCGCACTGATAAAGAAATACAAACTCCCGAAGATCTAAAAGGCATTAAACTGCGTATGCCTGGCACAGAGTCTTGGCAGTTCTTAGGTAATTCACTTGGCGCAAATGCAACGCCAATGCCTTTTAGTGAGGTGTACACAGGATTACAAACGGGAGCAATTGATGGCCAAGACAACCCTCTCCCTACAGATAAAGATGCCAAGTTCTTTGAAGTCACTAAGCAAATTGTTTTAACCAGCCATCTTGTAGACTTCAATTACATTGCTATTTCAAAATCTACTTGGGATAAATTTTCTCCTGCAGAACAAGCTCGTATTCAAAAAGCTGCCGATAACGCAGCAGAAAGTGCTCGCCAAAAGCAACTAGCTCTTGAACAAAGCTTAGTTCAGTTCTTCAAAGATCAGGGCTTAAAAGTTTACGAGCCTAACTTAGAAGCATTCCGTAAACATGTACAAAATGAATACTTGAAGTCTGATTTATCAAAAAGCTGGCCGAAGGGCATGCTTGAAAAAATCAATGCTCTTGGAACCACTAAATAGAGGCCAATTACTGTGAAACGAGTCTTACGCGTTTTACAAAGTACGGCAGATAACATAGCAGCAGCCATGCTCGCTGCTATGTTTATCACTTTCATTGTACAAATTGTGAGCCGTTACTTTTTTAATATGCCTCTGGCATGGACTGAAGAAGTCTGTATTACCCTTTGGTTATGGTTAGTATTTTGGGCTAGCGCTTTTTGCCTAAAAGAAACAGATCACATCCGTTTCGATGTCCTCTACGCGGTATCGCCACGGAAGATACAGAGAGTACTAGCACTTATTGCGGCACTCGGTATTGCGGGAGGCATGGCTTATGCATTTTTCCCTACTTGGGACTACATATCATTTTATAAGATTAAGAAAAGTGCCAACTTACGAATCCATTTAAATTATATATTCAGTATCTATGGCCTATTCATGATTGTGATTGTGCTTCGCTATAGCTGGTCAGCCTTAACCCAAATTTTCCCTCGATTAAACTCCTTATTTTCTGACGAGAACCCGTCATGAGCTTTGAATTTTCTCTTTGTCTATTAGTTGTGTTTACGCTAGCAGCGTTTGGCGCTCCTGTTGCACTTTCCATGATTATAGGTGCTATCGCGTATTTAGCCGCAAGTGGTCAAGATATTGCGCTAGCGGGCGAACAAATCATTCAAGGAATTTACGGCAGCTTTATCTTACTTGCTGTTCCTTTATTTATCGTCGCGGCTAATATTATGAATGCGGGAACCATTTCGGAGCGCTTACTGAATTTCTGCGTTGCTATGGTTGGTCACTTACGCGGCGGCCTTGGCCATGTAAATGTGGTTTCCAGCCTCATATTCTCAGGAATGTCAGGGTCTGCCGTTGCAGATGCCGCAGGGGTTGGAAAAGTTGTCATTGAAATGATGACCAAAGAAAACCGCTACCCGCCAGGTTACGCAGCGGCAATAACAGCTGCATCAGCAACTATTGGTCCGATTATCCCTCCCTCTATTCCCATGGTAATTTATGCGTTAGTTTCGGACGTATCAATTGGCTATCTTTTTATCGCAGGCCTTGTTCCTGGATTATTTATGGGTGTTGTTTTGATGGCATTTAATGCCTATCAAGCACGTAAGCTCGACATCCAAAAAGAGCCTCGCATTCCAGCTAGAGACATCCCAAAAGTCGCATGGCAAGCTTTTCCAGCTCTGATGATGCCAGCCATCCTGCTCTATGGTATCTATGGTGGAGTAACCACACCAACTGAAGCGGCCGCTGTTGCAGCTGGCTATGCTCTGCTATTGGCGGCTACCGTATATCGCTCTATTAGCTTTAAAGAGTTGGTTAATGTCTTTAAACAGAGCGCCCTTTCATCAGCCTCCGTTGGACTCGTAATTAGCGCGGCACTAATTTTCAACTACATAGTGTCTACTGAAAATATACCGACAGCAGTAGCAAATACGTTAGTTGCTTGGGATTTATCACCGTTACAGTTCTTAATCGCTGTCAACATACTGTTTCTACTGCTCGGTTGCTTGCTTGATACAGCGACCGTTGTGTTAGTTATTGTGCCGCTACTAATACCAGCTTGCCGTGAATTAGGCATTGATCTCGTTCACTTCGGTGTTATTACTCTCGTAAATCTGATGATAGGCATGATTACTCCGCCTTACGGCATATTGCTGTTTGTTATCAATGGCACAACACGTATTCCACTTGCGGATATTATAAAAGGTGTTTTACCTTTTACCGGCGTTCTTATATTTGCTCTGGTCGTAATGACAGTATTTCCAGATTTAGTCTTGTTTGTTCCAAGACTGTTTGGTTATGCAGGATAAAAAGTCCTAATAATTGTCGTTATTACATTTAATCCTTGCAGGTAAATAAAATCACCTGCTGGGATTTTTTATCAGATACCAGATTAAATAAGAGCGGCACCATTAGCGATTACTGAACTTAACCGCATACATTGCTTTATCCGCTCTGTGTAATAGGCTTTCTAATGTGTCATTATCTTCTACCAATGCACTACCCACACTAAATTGAATCGTAATATCTTGCTTATTAATCCGAATAACAAGTGATTCACGGTCGCTCTGTAGTTGCTCAGATATAGTGACTAGGTCTTGATCACTATTTTGCTTTACGAGTATCAAAAACTCATCCCCTCCCCAGCGAGCCACTTCACCCTTATCTCCTACAACATTGGTTAAGTAGGTAGCAATTTCCTGTAATACTAGATCCCCTGCAGCGTGCCCATGTAAATCATTAACTAATTTAAAACGATTAACATCCACATTAATTAGACCAAATGAATGGTGGTTTTTCTGCCAACGCTGCATATATTCGGTCATGTGCACTTCAAAGCCTCGACGATTATATAGCTCAGTCAAAGGATCAAGCTTAGCAAGGCGACTCAATGCCTCTGTTCGCTCCGCAACTTTATTCTCCAATTCATGTTGGTACTCCAAGAGAGATGTCGACATCTTCTGATAATGGGAAACCAGTTTTTTGATTTCTAGGCCAGCAAAACGGTTTAATTTTGGCGCTCGATACTGTTTTTTATCCAATGACCCAATAGAAAGATCCAACTCAGACAATGGCTTTGTCACAATCAATGTGAGCAATAGATAGAACACGATTAAAGCGCATACAAGGCTAATGAAAAACACGACTAGCAACCCTGAAAACTCTGTCAGAGGAAGGAAAGCATTGATATCAATAAAGTTCACTTGAAACCAATCGATTTCAGGAATGTAAACAACACTCGCGAGTTGGCGAACACCATCTTTATACACAGGAGAGGTTTTGACATGATTAGGCGCTTCTTTTGCCATTTCCAAGGTTTGCTTTAACTGCATGCGAGATTGCTCATCATCCAGCAGCTGAAAAACTAAACTCTTATCTTCGGATTGTTTCGTTAAAGAAGAATAATCAATTAATTCTTCTCTCTGATAAAGTTGAATAGAGCCTTCATTATTAGTAAAAACAATGGCTGAATAAATATCTTGTTTTTCAACCATTTGACGTAAGAACCCTGAAAGATCTAAGCCTGTCCCCACCACTCCCAAAACGTCATCACCATCACGAATTAAGACATCACTCCAAAGCTTAATAACCCCTAATTCTACATCTGGATTTACATTCAAATGTAGATTGAGCTTTTTCGCCATGATTTGGTAAAACCATGCATCATCAGGATTAGATTCGTGAAGTGTATACCGATAAGGATCAAAATTAGATGCTTCCTTACCATCACTATAATAATAGTGCTCATTCCCTTTTAAGGCGATGAAGTAAGATTTATCCGAAAAGCGATGTCGAAATGCTTCTGTATCATAAAGCGCTTGCTGTTTTAAAGCGTCATTAAATGGATGTTTAGCCCACTCTTTTAACGATTCAAGCTCAGCAAACTCTTTAGATAAATTCACTTCTTGAATCAGTGGTAATAAAGTTCGCACTTTATCATATTGAACCTGTTTCTCGGCATAACGCTCAACCCAGCTAACAATAATATCTTCGGCCAAAACTCTCATTGAAAGCCAAGAAAAAAAACCTGTGAGCAACAAAATTAGAGTAGTCGATATTAAAAAGCGCGACTTAATAGCCATGTCAACAAGATTCCATATAATTAAAACAAAAACTGACAAGAACACTTACTACACTAGCAAGAAATGCGCCTATGAATTATAGCTGGCACATAAGACACTATTATCCATCAAAAAATAAGAGCACTTTTGTAACAAAAAAAATATAAGCTGACCTATTTTATAAAGTGAAACAATAACTATTTACTACGCTTGTGTGTTGGCGAAAAACCTATAATTTTGCGATAAGCTCGCGAGAACGAAGAAGCATTAGAAAACCCATATTTTTCCGCAAGCATGGCAATGGGAATCGATGATGTCATAATTAGTTGATGTGCTTGTTGCAGTTTACGCGTCAAAATATATTTTTGTGGACTCATACCAAACTGCTTTTGACACACTACATAAAAATGGCTTTCACTCATATTGAAATAATGCGCAAGCCATTCATTACTAAAAGTCTGATCAGACTTACTATCAATCAAACCGTTGAGAATCACTAAGTCTAATCGTTGATGGGCAACACTTCTCCACGCACAGTCTTGCTCACTGACGATATCAGTCACTTGCAGCAGCACCATAGGCAACATCTGCGTGCTAACTCGACGCCTTACTTGTTCAGATGCATGCTGTAATTGCTTGGCGGTAAATTCAAGACAGCCAATCAATTCAACAGGTAACTGGGAAAAAAATGGCGCTGAAGATAATAAAATATCCAGAGAAGAACCTGAACTTTCTGCAATGTAAGTCATTAAAGGATCTTGGCGATGCATATCTACCACCAGCAGCTCGCAATCCTTAGTCTGCCCAGAAAATAAGTGCGGAATGTTATTCGGTGCTAACGCAAAATGCCCTCGCCCCAACGCTCCCGAAGATTGAGGCAATTCACATGTCATTTTTCCTTTCCATCCGATCAGGATTTGAGAAAAATCATGCAGATGCTCACCTTGCTGTGTCGAGATCAAATTGTGACGAATTTCACTGTTCATAGCACTACAGCTTACCTTAAATATCATAACGACTATATTTATAGCAGCTCCCTATGGCACTGCATAGCTTTGGTATTAATCGTCATAGTTTTGGACAACTAAAGGAATAACCAACTTGCTAGGATGACACTTCACTCAATAGATAGGAGTCGTAACATGCAAATTTCAGCCGAAACCTTACGTGAACGCTTAACATGGCCAAAAATGATCAACGCTCTGCGCGCTATTTTTGTTGATGACGTTCAGTCTCCTGTTCGTCACCACCATTTTATAGACGTACCAGGCGAAGCCCAAGCCACCCTGCTACTGATGCCCGCATGGATTGAAGATAAATATTTAGGCGTAAAACAAGTCAGCGTGTTTCCGAGTAATAACGCAAAAGGCCTACCAGGATTAACCAGTCTTTACACTTTAAGTTGCGGCAACACAGGACAAACCTTGGCACAAATGGATGGCAATGTGATAACAGCCATACGTACTGCAGCGGCATCAGCTTTGGCTTCTAGCTTTCTATCTCGTCCAAATTCTCGTTCTATGTTGATGGTTGGCGCAGGGAGAATGGGCCATCATCTTGTTCCTGCACACTGTAGTGTTCGTCCTATTGAGACAGTCTGGGTTTGGGACCGAACTATATCGACAGCGGTAGAGTTTGTCGCCGAACTACAAAACCAAGGCATTGATGCTCGCGTCTGTAACACAGAGCAACTTCCAGAAATCGCAGGTACCGTAGATATCATCAGCTGTGCCACACTTGCTAACGAGCCAATCATTCTAGGCGAATGGCTCAAGCCTGGCGTGCATGTAGACTTAGTCGGTAGCTTCACTCCAACCATGCGCGAAGTAGATAACCTAGCTATGCAAAAAGCAGAAATATTTGTCGATACTCGAGCTGGCGCCCTATCCGAAACAGGTGATTTGATCATACCAATTAGAGAAGGAACTATCTCGGCTGACGACATTCACGCGGAGTTAACTGAGCTTTGTGGCAACACTCATCAAGGCAGATCATCTCTTCGCCAACCAGATCAAGCCATCACTTTATTCAAATCTGTAGGTGATTCCCGTGAAGATTTAGCCGCGGCAATTCTGGCGTATCAGAACTCATAACATTTTTTAGTCAAAAATCAATCGACTTAACAACATCAAATACGCACTTTTTTGGAGAAAATCAATGGAAAACAACACCCAATCACCTACGCTGGACAATAAAAAACCAGAGACCACAAGCAGCTTTGCTGTCGTAGGTGCGGGTGTCGTCGGTTTATGTGTGGCACTAGAAGCTCAAAGGCGAGGCCATAAAGTCACATTGATTGACGATAAGGCTCCGGGTAAATCTACGTCCTCAGGCAATGCTGGGTATTTAGCTACAGAGATCATCGACCCACTGGGAACACCAGAGGTACTTAGATCTGCTCCCAAGCTTTGGTTAAATCCAAAAGGACCAATCTGTACACCAATACGCTATATAACAAAAGCTGCGCCTTGGTATTGGCGTTTCATTAAAGCAGCTCAACCAGATCAGGCGCAACGCGGAACAGAGATAATACATCAGCTAAATAAAGAATCTGTTGGCGCTTGGAAACGCACCTTAACCGACATCGGCGCGGAAGCTCTTCTCATCAAAGGTGGGCATTTGGTTGTTTGGGAAAATCCCGATAAACGTGATGAAGCCTCAGAATTGATTGAAAAAATGCACAGCTACGACATTTCCTGTGAATTAGTCTATGGGAACAAGTTAGCCTTGTTAGAGCCTGAACTATCCCAAACGCTCAGCCATGCGGTTTTCTTCCCAGAAATTCATCGGTTGTCGGACCCTTATGATGTTTGCAAAGCATTATTCGATGCATTTATAAAACGTGGAGGAAGCTTTATCAGCGCCAGAGTGAACGCCATTCAACCTTATGAAGACAGCATTAGGTTAGGAACGACACAACAAACAGAGACGTTTGATCGCGTTTCCATTTGCGCTGGTGCTTGGAGTAAAACGTTGCTAGAACAGGTCGGAATTCATGTGCCATTGGAAGCTGAACGTGGTTATCACGTAACTTTCCCCAACGATAAAACACGCATACATCACACTATTTTATCGGCAGACCGAAAGTTAGTTTTGTCGCCTTTAGGAGCGGGGCTGCGCGCGGTAGGTATGAGCGAAATCGGAGGGTTGGATTTACCACCAATCAAAAAGCGTTATCAGGTTTTACGCGAACACACCAAAGGCTTGCTACCTAAGCTATTCGATAACCCTAACCTTCAGTCGAGCGAATGGATGGGGCATCGGCCTTCTTTGCCAGACTCCTTACCGGTAATTGACCAGCACCCTCTTTATTCTCGTTTATCTTTTGCTTTTGGTCATCAGCATTTGGGGATTACACAGGCAGCGATAAGTGCAGAGCTCTTACTGGAAAAAATAGAAATGCGTCCAACGCGAATCCCAATGAAGGCATTGCAAGTCGACCGATTTTAATGGCCATGAACGACGTTTAACAATAAATCTAACGTCTCTTCATAAAGTGGTCTCAATGCGTTTATTTCAACACTAAAATCCATCTTGGTGCTGTCATTACAGTGGTTTTCTAATTCGCGGAAAGCCGCTGCTAAGGTTTGTGCACCGACAGCATCAGAATCACCTGCTAAACGGTGAGTAATGTCTGCCAACTCGTACAAATCTTTTTGCGCATTCATTTCAGTCAACTCATCCAAACCTCGCTCTATCGCCGACGAAAACAGCGACACCAATTTTTGTAAACGCTGCTTACCCAACGCCGTTAGATGAGAGTAAATAAGACTGATGTTTAACAAGCCGCTACTCGCTTGCTGATCTAGTGCTATCTGGCTATTGAGGTTTAGCTGCTCCCCCATTACCTGATAGAGTAATTCACGCTTAAAGGGCTTAGGAATAACGGCTCGGATACCAATATCATGACATTGTTTCACATTGCTTGGCAGAACATTGGCAGTAAGCGCTACGATAGGCGTTTGAGCATTTATCTGGCCACCATTGCGTATTTGATCCGCAACATCTAAGCCACTTAACGAGGGTAAATGAATATCCATCAGAATCAAATCGAAGTGACTGTTGTTTGCTTTATAAAGCGCTTCTTGGCCATCCACAGCGAGTGTCACTTGATGTCCATCCTGCTCCAATAGTTCCGTAGTAACGGCTTGATTAATTGGCGTATCTTCAACCAGTAAAATCGACATAGGCGCTAGTTTCCGAGGCGGTTCAATAGCCTCGACCGACGCGATATCGGCTTTATCTATCGCAATTAATGGCACATAGAACCAGAAGACACTGCCACGGCCTTCCTCACTTTCTACACCCATTTCACCTTCGAGTAACCTCACCAATTGGGCCGTAATGGCCAACCCCAATCCTGTACCGCCAAATTGTCGTGTGACACTTTCATCAGCTTGGCTAAAGCGCTCAAATATATGCGAAAGATAACGATCAGGAATGCCCATTCCCGTATCTTCTACTTCAATAAGTACACCACTAGATTGCTCAGGATTCTCCTCCGCAGGCATCACAGAAATGGTTACAGAGCCATCACGAGTAAACTTAATGGCATTGGACACAAGGTTCGATAAGATTTGCCGTAGCGCACCAACGGCTCCCTGGTAGCGATCCTGTAATTGATCGCTAATTTGTACATTCAGCTGCGTATTCTGTTGCTGGGCTTGAGCCAAAAACAGCAAGCTCGTGGAATTTACTAGCTCGCTAATTGAAAACGGCAGAATCTCCGGACTATACATACCTTCTTCTAGACGAGCGTAGTCCAATAGACCGTTGAGAATTTCTAATAGTGCCTCCCCAGACTGGTAAATCGCGGAAAGCTTCTCGTGACTCTGAGAAGATTGAGGCTGGCTCTGTAGTAGTTCCACCATACCCAAAATACCATTCAACGGCGTTTTGATTTCGTGGCTCATGGTGGCCAAAAACTGACTCTTGGCTAAGTTCGCTTTTTCAGCCGTCTCTTTAGCGTCTTGTAATCGTCGAGTCCGGCGGCTAACTTGCTCTTGCAGCTGATCTCGGTGATAACGTAATTCAGCTTCGATCACATCTTTTTGTTTGATATCCGCTAAAATTGCTTCCCGCATGTCATTCATCGCATTCACTACAGAATCGATTTCATCACTTTCTGAGCGCGGTGTTTTATGCGGCAATATAAGCTTTTTTTTGAGATTTCCAGCACCGATAGAGCGGGTATAACTGGCCATGTATTCCAAATGCCGCGTTACCATAAAATGCACAATAAGCAGCAACAAAACCCCATTAATTAACACAAGAAGACTTTGAAAAAGCGCAATTTCGATAGCAGATCGCAGCAATTTTGACTGAATAGCCGCCATATCATGATATACCGTTAACTCGCCAAGCATGCGCTGCGTCTGCTTGCCATCTCGGTCAATGTAGTAAATAGGCAAAGTGGTACCATTATTGTTGTTCACAATCGAGTCTTTATCTCCGACTATGATGTCATCTTGCCAATCCGCAGAATGCAAGGTAACCGCATTCACATTGGAGAAGTTCATAATGCCTTTTAGCTGCAATTCTAATTGTTCGCTATCAAGATCCCACAAACCTTTGCGCACACCTTCAATATGCGATGAAGTAATATAATCAGTTTGCTGCTGCATCGAAGCACGCTCACGTCGATATTCGTTGAATACTTGAACGCTCGTCGAGATAAGTGCCAGCAACAAACTTAATGACAAAAGTTTGATAAAAATACGGTATGCCAGCGGGTGCATTTTCTTATAGCGTAATAGATTAGGGATTAATGCAAACTTTATTAATTGGCGCATAACTAGTAGTCAAACTCCCCACTTAAACCAAGATCAGTATTGTAAATTTGGCGATAGCGTTCCACCAATTCAGACACTGTATCCGGCTCTTTTAGTAACTTATCTAAGCGCTGATTTAAAAACGGTAGCCAGTTTACTAAAGGAGACCTTTTGGAAATAGCAAGGTACCAAAAGTCGCTAACATCCGTTTTTGTATGACCTATTTTTCCTTCTAGACCGAGTCGATGAACATCCAATTGACCTGACAATTTTCCCATTGGCACAACGTCTAAGCGATTATCAGCCAGCTTTAATAGATTTTGATCCTGAGTGGAGACAAGCTCTAAGTTTGGATATTCATGTAGAGCAGCATCCACTTCATTTCCAAAACTGTCGCCCATTAACAATCCAACGCGCAAGCCAGACAAGGCTTTCCAATCTTTAAATACCAGTGGATGCTCAATAGGATAATAAAGGTAAATCGACTCTCGAATGACTGGAGCGTCTAGGTAGGTAAGAAACTGTTGGCGTTTTGTGGTTTTGAACCCTGACAGCATATCAACGTTGCCTAACTCAACTTCTTTGAGGCAACGCCGCCAATTGCTATTTTGACGAGCATCAACCGTCACACCAAGTGGCTCTAATAACATTCTAATAACAGCAACGTTAACGCCATCAATTTTTTCATCGGCATTCAGCCATGAAACCGGTGGATAAGCACTGTTCCCACACACTTTTATTGTTAATCCAGATAAGCCATTTAGCGACAGCGCCTTTTCTGCCGAGGCACTATTTTCTGCTAAAGCATTCCAAGAAAACAACATACTAAACCAGATGAAACATAACCAAAGAGCTCTGCTGTACGTTTCAAACCTATAATAGAGTGTTGCGCGGTGAACGTTTTTTTTCCTAACATTCACCACAAATAATCGCCTTATCACCGCTCGCATTACAAATCGTCTTGAGGGTTATTACTAAGGAGGTAGCCAACACCATGAACGGTAATAATCATTTGTGGGCAATGCGGGTCTTCGCTTAACTTACGGCGAATTCGGCCTATTAAAACATCAATAGTGCGATCTGTAGCGTTCCATGTGCGATTCTTGATTCGGTCCATAAGTTGATCACGCGTTAAGGCAACCCCCTCATTTGCCTTAAGCGCTAACAAAAGCTGAAATTCACCTTCGGTTAATTGGCTCACACTGCGGTCAGACTTAAGCAAAATACGGCGTGATGTATCTAATTGCCATGTCCCAATCGAACGAAAAACGGGTTCTTCTATTGGTTTTTTAGCAAGCTCTCTCTGATTCCTAACGCGGCGAATGAGGTTTTTACCACGAGCCAAGACTTCTCGTGCATTAAAAGGTTTGCAAACGTACTCATCGGCTCCACACTCTAGCCCTATGATGCGGTCAATATCGTCCTGTTTACCTGTTACTAAAATAATTCCGACTTCTGAACGGCTCCGTAATTCGCGGGTCAGAGTCAATCCATCTTTACCAGGTAAACGAATGTCTAGAAGAATAAGGTCGAATTCTTGCTCACTCAATAACTGTTCAGCGGCTTCAGCAGTATCAGCCCCTGAGACTGTATAGCCTTCTTCTGCAAAGTAGCTTTCGAGTGTTTCTCTGATTACGCTAGAATCGTCAACCACGAGAATTTTAATGTCTGACATTAACATAGCTAAGTACTACAAAAGGTAAAAGTTAAATCAAGTGTTTCATGATCATTTTATTATCGTTATTTTTAATGTTAAACAAGCCATCTCATGACCTGTTCAATGAACTATAACAATTAAGCCAAGAAAAGATAAGAGCATAATATTTCTAAAAAATATCAACGAAATGTAAATAGATCCGCACTATGTAAACAGCTGTTAATATTAATTTCAATCCTATCATTAAATAAAACCATTTCGTAACGAAAGCTATCACAGAGCAAATATATGCTGATATTCGCTTTTTCTAAGAAGTGATAACAAAGCCACAAAACACAGCATTTTTTGTGCTCAGCTCAGTCTTGGTGCAGTTTCGTTTATCCCTTGATCAATACGTCATCATTGATGATTCTTTCTACCTTATTTAGGATTAACTGACCGATTTATCATGCACAGTAATAGAGCAATAGATATGAGTATCTCATTCGATATGGTTTTTAAATAAGGTTTCTCGCCATATTTTTTGTCATCAAGTCATTAAAAAAATACTCGTGATATTTAATGCTCCCTAATCAAATACGGATTTAACAAGGCATTTTTCGCTATTTCTATTTCACATTGTTCATACAAAGTATTACGACTTGTTTGTGAATTAATTATCCCTTCCTGCTACAACATTAATTAAGAAAAATGGAATATGACATTTCACCATGTCAATTTCCTTTATCCGAACTCAATAAAAAAGAAAAAAGGAACAACATATGGCTGTCAGCACACAACAATCAGAGACACAGAAGCCAAGCCTTGCGCTTGCTCTTGTCCCTGTAATACTCACTCTTGCTTTACTCGGCGTGCAAATCTTCTATTTTGGTGATTTCACACCGCATATACCTCTTGCTATTGGCTTAGCCATTACAGCGTTAGTTGGTATTAAACAGGGCTTAAAGTGGAAGCAAATTGAAGAAGGAATTTTTCATGTAATCCACGTATCTATGCCTTCTGTATCCGTATTGATTTTAGTCGGCATGTTGGTCGGGGTTTGGATTGCCAGCGGTACCGTCCCTACTTTGATTTATTACGGACTAACATTACTATCACCACAAATATTCTTAGCCGCGGCAATGATTCTTTGTTCCGTTGTATCTCTATCTTTGGGTACATCTTGGGGAACAGTCGGCACAGTCGGCCTAGCCCTAATGGGGATTGGTGCAGGTTTTGAAATTCCAATGTACTGGACTGCCGGCGCAGTTGTATCTGGTGCCTTCTTCGGTGATAAGGTTTCACCTCTTTCCGATACCACTAACTTAGCACCAGCAGTGACAGGCACTGATGTGTTTTCCCACATCAAAAACATGATGCCAACCACTATCCCAGCGATGTTAATTGCTTTGGTTATCTATTTAATCGCAGGCTTTACTTTAATCGACAACGACAATGGTTCTTTTGAACGCATCACTGCGATCACATCGTCCCTACAAAGAAACTTCGAAATCTCTGCTTGGTTACTGGCTCCGGCTTTAGTCGTTATTGTACTTGCTGTTAGACGCATGCCGCCGATTCCATCTTTATTCGCGGGTGTTATTGCAGGTGCAATTGTTGCAGTGTTTACACAAGGCGCAGGCATCCATGACATTTTAACTTATGCGAACAGCGGTTACTCCATCACCACAAGCTCTGATGCGATTAACAGCCTCCTAAATCGCGGCGGCATCCAATCTATGATGTGGACTATATCCTTGATTTTGATCGCACTCGGTTTTGGTGGCGCACTTGAAAGAACAGGCTGTCTAGAAGCCATTATCAGCGCCATCATGACTAAAGTAACAACATTCAAAGGTGTTCAGACGTCAGCCACACTAACATCGGTTGCAACCAACCTTGTCGCAGGCGACCCTTACCTATCCATCGCTCTACCTGGTCGTATGTATGCGCCAGTATATCGCGGAATGAAGTATTCAACGCTTAACCTTTCTCGCGCAATCGAAGAAGGCGGCACCTTAGTTTCTCCTCTTGTGCCTTGGAATGCTGGCGGTGCTTTCGTTATCGGCGCATTGGGTTTGAGTATTGGCGATGGCAATTTCGAGAATCTACTTTATATCCCACTAGCCTTCGCATGTTGGATTTCTCCCGTTCTAGGCCTCATCTATGCTCAGCTAGGATTTTTCTCTCCAAAAGCAACGGAAGAAGAACAAGCAAGATGGAAGAAAAACAACGAGCTGGTTATGGATTACGGTACCGCTAAGTAATCGCCAGATGTTCAAATCAACAAAAAAGCAGAGCACTCATGAGGTTCTGCTTTTTTGTCTTCTAAAAACAATAACCTTCTAAAATCAAATCAAAAAACAACTCTGAAATGTCAGCAAAGTGCTACACTAGCGCCCTCAATTTGCACCTTAAAAATAAGCGAGACATCCATGAGCTTTGCGTCTTTAGGACTTCATCAAGACATTATTCAGCAAGTAACAGAGCTGGGATATACAACACCAACGCCCATTCAACTTGCCGCTATTCCAGCCGTCTTGGCGAAAAAAGATCTTATGGCCGGAGCGCAAACTGGTACAGGGAAAACGGCTGCTTTTGCTTTACCTCTGTTACACCAAATTCTACGAGCTAAAGACTCAAATACTGCTGAAGGCATTCAAGTGCTGGTACTCACGCCTACTCGCGAATTGGCGCAACAAGTTCATGCTAGCTTCCTTAAATACAGCGCAAAACTACCGATCCAGTCGGTTGTCGCTTATGGTGGGGCAAGTATAAATGTACAACTCGATGCATTGAGACAAGGCTGTGATGTGTTGGTTGCAACCCCAGGCCGCTTACTTGAACTCATCATGAAAAACCTGATTGATTTAAGCAAGTTACAAGCCCTAGTATTAGATGAAGCAGACCGCATGTTAGACATGGGGTTTATCATTGATATTCAAAGAATATTGAAAAAACTGCCTGAATCTCGACAAACTTTATTTTTCTCCGCCACCTTCAATGACGAAATTTTCGCCCTCAGCAAAACCCTATTAAAAGACCCACAATTAATCGAAGTGAACAGCCGAAATACCACGGCAACTCATGTCGAGCAAACGATTTACGCGGTAGATCAAGATCGAAAAAGTGCCCTACTGTCGTTCCTCATAGGATCTAAAAACTGGCAACAAGTACTTATTTTCACTCGTACCAAACAAGGCGCTGACGAGCTAGCCAAAGAAATGGAAAAAGATGGTATTGCCACTCAATCCATCCATGGTGACAAATCCCAAGGTGCACGTGATCGCGTATTGGCAGATTTTAAAGCAGGCAAAGTACGTGCTCTCGTAGCAACTGATGTTGCAGCAAGAGGTATAGACATAGAGCAATTACAATATGTCGTAAATCACGAATTACCTTACAACGCAGAAGACTATATTCACCGCATCGGCCGAACTGGTCGTGCTGGTTCAACAGGCCTTGCCATTACCCTAGTTTCTGAAAAAGAGCGCTATCTACTAACAGACATTGAAAAACTAGTTGGTGAGCAATTCGTTCCTCAGTGGCTACCAGGTTTTGAACCAGACCTAAACAAAGTAAACAACGCCCAGAAAAAGCGCGAGCCATCTAAAAAAGAATTAAGAGCAAAAGCGCTAGGCATACACCCTTCAAAAGACAAAAAACCAAATAAAAAACGTCGTTCAAAATAAAGTAATTCGTTGTTATTATTCTAATAATTATTAGGTAAAAATCAGCTGTCAGCTTCGTATTCGATAGGGAAATCACATGTTTACAACAATTAAGTCTCGCCTGTTAATAACAGTTCTTCTACTCAATGCTTTAGCCAGTATCTGTTATACAGCTTATCTTTACGATGTTCGCAAAACAGACTTATATGATCAGGTCGATCGTAATCTCATGTTTGCCGCAAATACCGCGGCAGAACTAGCGGATGCAGATATTTACGACCAAATTTCTCATGGTAGTTTCACTGTAGCTCAATCAGACCTTCTGCAACTAAAAGCCTACAATGTTCTAAAATTCTCAGATGTAGAATATATCTACACCATGGTTAAAACGTCTGACGATATTGTATTTGTATTAGACACACCCGATCCAGAAGAAGTCGAAAGCAATAAACTGCCCGCACCTTTGCCATCCTATGAAGATCCAAGTGACAAGCTACTAAAGGCATTCTCTCAAAATGGAACACAGCCAATATTCGACGAATATACAGATGAGTGGGGAACATTCAGATCTATATTTATTCCTTATACAACAAAGAACGGTCAAAAATTTGTAGCTGGCGCAGATATACTGCTATCTAGGATACAAGCGGAATTACAAAAAACCTTAATAATATCTAGCATAATCGGCTTTATAATATTTATTATCTCCTCGACCATTATTTATTGGCTTGTTTCTCATATATTGAAGCCTCTCGCCGAAGCTCAAGTACTAATGCGCACTATTGCGACAACACGTAATCTGACCTTACGCTCCAAAACCAATTCAGATGAAATTGGTCTATTACTAGAAGACTTCAACCATTTAATTTCAGAGCTTCAATCAACGCTATCAGCATCAACTAATTCGGCTATTGAAAACTCCACAGTATCTTCCCAACTTCAAGGTAGCAGTAAAGAAATCCGTTTAGCAGCACAAAAAATTGCATCAGCGGTCAATGAAGCCCACCAGCATGCGGTATCGACTAGTCAGTTATTAGAAGTATCAGACTCTGATTTAACAACGGCGGTAAAAGATACTCAGAGTGCAACTACTTCCTTAGAAAGAGGGCAGCATGCTTTCGGTAAAGTAACCGAAATCATCAATGAAACAGCATTGTCTCAATCACAACTTTCTGACGAATTAAACTTACTTTCGCATAAAGCAGAAGAAGTTAATAAAATCCTCTCCTCTATCAGTGGTATAGCAGACCAAACCAACCTATTAGCGCTAAATGCCGCAATTGAAGCGGCACGTGCAGGAGAGGAAGGACGAGGGTTTGCGGTTGTTGCTGACGAAGTTCGCCAACTTGCTATCCGCACTCAAAGCAGTTTGAATGATACTGGTATCGCCATTGGCAGTATCATCTCAGCGATAAGCAAGGTTGCTGACAAAATGAAAAACAGCGAAAGCCAGTTTAATCAGCTACTAGAGGAATCTTCTCAGTCGCTAAACAGCATTACAGAGAGTTCAACAACCATGTCTGACACTCGTCAAAAAATGCAATTCACCTCTGGGAATGTAACTAATGTCTTAAGAGATATTCACCAGGTGCTATCACTAATGTCTAATGTGGAAAGCCAAGCCATCTTTAACAGGAACAGCACAGAGGAAATTGCCGAAGCAGCAGATCGTCTTCAAAATTCAAGCTTGTCGTTAAAAAATGAATTAAATAGGTTTGTCGTTTAGTATAGGCTGCGTTAACAAGAAAAGAGCTATCAAATACTTGTTAGCGCGTCGGTTTTAATATGAAATATAAGGCCTATATATGCAGAGTTTACTTGTGCAATGAAACTCCAAAGCACGTCAAATAGGCAACTTAACACTTCATCAATGTCTCCAACATTGTTTCGAAGAATGCTTGTTGTCGCTATTTTAGGCTTTAGTGCAATATGGACAATTGATGCTTCAAGCGGAATTATTGTGTCCTTTGACGCTGCAGCTTACCCTATTTGCATAGGTGCTTTTAGCCTTGTTTTTATCCTTAGTATCACCACTAAAATCAATCATCAAAGCCTACATTTTTTTGTCTACTTTATCGTTGCCGGTTATCTAATTAGCTCAAGTATTTGGCATCACATGGCTGCTAATGGCTTGTTTTCAAACGCGGCGCAGTGGTTGGGGTTAAATTATGTCATTGCTTATCTCTTTCTCGAAGTCAAAAAAGCCGCCCCCACAACCATCATCGTCTTTGTTGTAACCATCATTGGCCATTACATAGCGATCATCCAATACCACACAATGGCAGACACAATGGGGGTTGTCTTAAATATTGCCATTGCACACCTTATTTACATTTTCTTGCTATGGACAGTGATTAAACTCAGAGTCAAAACCGACCAAGTCATAGAACGAGCAGACACACTCGAAAACTATGCTTATGTCGATCTACTCACTCGAGTACTAAATCGACGAGGAATTGAAAAAGTTTTTAACGAGCTTAATCTAGATTCAACAGAGCAAAAGAAGAATTACGCAATTCTAATAATCGACATTGATCATTTTAAACAGGTCAATGATATAAATGGTCACTTGGCGGGAGATAAAGTACTTAGCAGCATAGCAGGTAAACTCAGCCGAACAGTTCATCCTAACGATGTTCTGGGTCGCTGGGGGGGCGAAGAATTTATTGTCCTTACTTTGAATAGAACGCCAAAGCAAGTAATGACCCTAGCTGAAAACTTAAGAACAGCAGTCAGTAACCTCGTCATCGACAACATATCCAACATTACGGTAAGCATTGGCATTGGATACTCATATGAAGCTTCTTCAAAAGAGGCTGTATTCAAAATCGCTGATAGCCACCTTTATATAGCTAAACAATCTGGGCGCAATACCATTCGCACGAGTAACACTTAGCTCCTATTTTTCTCACTAAATATCTTCCACCTACCCACCTCCATCTAGTAAAAAACTTATCTTTCTAGCAAACATAAGAATCGCTCTACGCACAAAAACATCTTGATATATAAAGCTATTATTCCATTACTATTTCCAGTTCAGCCCATTTTTAGCTCCGTCCTCCTTTTCTAATAACTCCATCCAACTCAACTAAAAGAGATCCACTTAACATTAGTTATCGAAAAACACAGTTAAAACCTCAAGCCCTCTATCCATTTCCTTAAACATACTTCCTATAGAGAACAGCTCTCGTTTTTGTAAAAACCCATTGAATTTTAATATCAAAAAAAGACTAAGAGATCATTATAATATCAATAAATACACTGTAAAATTATTGTAAGGTTACACAAATACACGTAAGATTTACGAAACATACTACACAGTAATAGATAGCATTTTAGAATAAGAAAAAATCAAAAAGGAATAAAAAGCTATGATTAGAGATAATATTGATTTTCTTGATGCTTCGTCTGAAAGAGAGTGCACTTTTTATAATGACTATTTACTCAAAAATATTCGAAGCGCATCTTTGAAAAATTTACGCGGTAATTCGCAAGCTGAGCGTATAAAAAAGCTGAATGAAGAATTAGAAAATCTAATCAACAAAAAAAGAGCGCCGCAGAACTTTGCAACTCAAATGCGTACTGCGTTTAAAGCAAGCCAACTCCCTTCCAATTATTTCCGCTGGATAGATAAAAAAGACGAAAGATTATGCAATTGGGCATGGTGTTACTTAAAAAGCACTACAAAAAAGTCAGAAACCGAATCAGAACAAGATCCAACGAAAGAAAACCCATTCTTATTGCTTTCAGGAAAAGCGTTCAATACCGAAAGAAGCAATGCTGCTGATAGACACATGGATATCTTGGATGCTTTTTATCATGGCGAAGCAGATACACAACAACAGCAAGACCTACTCGAAGAACTGAAAGCGAAATGGCAGGAAATTCGTTTTAATGAAACGATCGTCAATTGGCTTGAAGGAAATAATCCATCACAATGGGTCTGGGCTTGGTCTTATCTGCAAAATATTACTCAAAGACCTCTAAAACAGGCTTGGATACCGACCACAGAAGCAGAAAAAAAAGCTGCAGTTATTGCTACTATCGATTTATCTGATAACGTAGACCGTAAAGCATTAATCATTGATAAAATGAAAAAGGCTTGGAGTCAGAAAAAATTTCGTGAAAAATCGAGTGGTAGAAAACCTTACAGCATCAGCATGACGCTCAACACCAAGCAAAAGCTAAATGCACTGGCTGAAGAAAAAAACATGAAAATCAACGAGATGGTTGAGTATTTAGTAAGGAATGAATATAAAAAGCGAGATTCCAACGAATAGCCTTGTTAATTGCAAGGTAGAAATGATTCCGCTATACCAGCGATAAAGTCTATTTTCTATTTCTGGTAGTTTCATTTGTCATCTAATCACTGTATAACGAGCCGCATGAAAATCCCTAAAAGAATACAACCACTCATCGAAGATGGCTTAGTAGACGAAGTACTTCGACAATTAATGAGCGGAAAAGAAGCGACTGTCTACGTAGTACGCTGTGGATCAGAGATCCGTTGCGCAAAAGTATATAAAGAAGCCGGTAAACGCAGCTTTAAACAGGCTGTGCAATATCGCGAAGGCAGAAAAGTCCGCAATAGCCGTCGTTCTAGAGCTATGGAAAAGGGCTCTAAATTTGGCCGAGATGAGCAAGAGAACCTTTGGCAAAACGCTGAAGTCGATGCCTTGTATCGATTAGCGGCTGCTGGTGTTCGCGCTCCAACTCCTTATGGATGCTTTGATGGCGTTTTATTGATGGAGCTCGTTACCGATGATAGCGGTGAAGTAGCACCACGCCTCAATGATGTAGTACTGACAGAAGAGCAAGCCAAACGAGATCACGATACTATCATCAAAGATATTGTCCGCATGTTGTGTGCTGGTTTGATCCACGGTGATTTATCTGAATTTAACGTATTGGTTGATTCTCACGGCCCTGTGATTATAGATCTTCCTCAGGCCGTTGATGCAGCAGCAAATAATAATGCCGAATGGATGCTAGAACGTGACGTAAATAATATGCGCAATTATTACGGCATGTTCGCGCCAGAACTTCTTGAGACCAAATACGCCAAAGAAATCTGGGCGTTATTTGAAGCTGGTAAATTAACGCCGCACACCGAACTGACAGGTCTATTCGAAGAGCCAACAGAAGAAGCCGATGTCGATTCCGTACTACAAGAAATCAAAGAAGCCTTCGAAGAAGAACAAGACCGTTTAGCTCGTATTAACAGTTCAGACGACGAAGATTAATTAGCAATTTAGGTACAGATTTTTTAGATTAACCTAAGAGAGCAACAGCCATTGCTTTTGCTCTCTTAGCAGCATCTAGGTCACCCGCTACATACGCCTGTGCAATCGCTCCTTCCTTAAGCACACTTATACTCTGTGCCAAATCAGCTGGAGCCAACTTACCTGTAGAACCCACAAGATTCGCTTGAATAAAAGATGTAATATTTTGCTTATGACGCTGACATATTTCATTAACCACATGATCAGAAAACTCCCCGTTGGCTTTTACGAAAAAGCAGCCTTTAAATGGCGATAACACCTCAATTTTGTCATGAAACCAATCATCAAGCGCATCAAACAAGGCTAAAACAGCGGTTTTTCCTTCCCCAGCCGCCATCATTCTGGATGTTAGCCAATCCATAAAGATCTGGTCTCGGTAAATCAGCACAGCTTCAACCAAATCATCTTTACTACTAAAGTGATGATAGAGCGTTTTTTTTGCCACACCGGTTTCCGACAAAATCAGATTTATTCCCACAGCATGAATGCCATGTTGATAAAAAAGCTTAAACGCGGCGTGTATTAATAAGTCAGGTTTAGTCACTTCACTTCTCCCTAGTCGAAAAAGAATATTGACATGAGTGAACAGACTTGTCTACCATTAGAGAGACAAATCGGTCTACCTGTATTTACCGACGATAAACAACGTTCAAGAGGAATCCGTTCATGCTATCCAACTTTTTCACTTCATTTTATCAATCGAGATTCTTTACTATTTGCCTAGCGGGGATTGGAGCAACACTGTGTATCTTTATGATTGCCCAAGGCGCTCAGCTTGCACCAGAGTATCTTGGTATGATGGCGCCTTTTGGCGCAACTATGGTTATCCTGTTCGCCCTACCTAAAAGCCCTTTAGCTCAACCCAAAAATATTCTGGGCGGTTATTTATTAACAACCACAATAGGATTAATCGCATTACAATTCTGGGATGTAACCCCATTAACCATGGCAATAAGTGTTGGAGTCGGCGTTTCCTTGATGATGTTAACCAATACACTTCATCCTCCGGCAGGCGCGAACCCTCTTTTAGTACTATCACTGAAAGTGTCATGGGGGTTTTTACTCTCACCGGTTCTATCTGGATGCTTGCTTATTATTCTGTTCGGCTGGTGCTACCACAACTGGATCTCACGTATTGGCTATCCACTAAAGTCAAAGAATTGAAACCATACAAAGGGTTAATACACTAAAAGACACGGTAATTGTTTTTTTTCACGAACTTTCAGCTGATCAAATGCGATTTATTACATTTGGTGCTTTTTTAACCAAATGAATCATGTATAATTCCGCTCCGCATTTGACCTTACGGTCAGATGTCAAAGCAAAGCGTCATTAAATTTTAAACTTGGGTTCCCTCACCCCAATCAAACGAAAAAGGTCACAATATGAGTACTTTTACATCTGCGCAAAAAGGCAAGGCACTGTGCTACCTTGCGATGTTCCACCTACTAATCATTGCTTCTAGCAATTATCTAGTTCAGATTCCCTTCACGGTATCAGGGTTCCACACCACTTGGGGTGCGTTCACTTTCCCTTTTATCTTTTTAGCAACAGACCTCACAGTAAGAATCTTCGGCGCGGCATTAGCTCGAAAAATCATCTTCTTAGTCATGATTCCATCGCTAATCGTTTCTTATGTATTGTCAGTTGTGTTTGCTCAAGGCGAGTTTCAAGGCTTCGGGGCTTTGTCATCACTAAATACATTTGTCGGACGAATTGCTATTGCTAGCTTGATGGCTTATCTACTTGGTCAAGTACTTGATATTCAAGTATTTAATCGCTTACGCCAACTTAAGCAGTGGTGGATTGCACCTGCGGCATCGACTTTATTTGGTAATGGCTTGGACACATTGGCGTTCTTCGGTATCGCCTTTTACCAAAGCCCAGATCCATTTATGGCGCAACATTGGCAAGCAATTGCACTGGCGGATTTTGGCTTTAAACTCATCATCAGCCTTGGTTTGTTTATTCCCCTATATGGCGTGCTACTAAACTATCTAACCAAGAAAATAACAGAGGTAAAACCCGACTTCAGAATGCCAAACGCGCAAGGAAATGGTGCCCAATAAAAACCCAATATTTTTATGATAAACGATGGAGCCTCTGATCTAATCGGAAGCCCCATCGTTTTGCATGTATCAAGATTTTCCTTACTCTCCCTAGTTTTCATCGCTCCTTATAAGACAGAAATAAACATTTCATATAAACAAACCATTCTAATTAGTTACAAAGATAAACAATTAAAACCACCAACTATCCTATATGGGATATGAATTAATACTCAACTCTAGGCATGCTTCTCCACTACAACTAATAAAAATAAAAGAGGAATGTATGAATAGATTTAAATTAAACTCAATCGTCGGTATCAGTGCAGGCCTAGTCATATCAGGTTCAGTACTCGCCACTGAAAATGGTGCACCAAGTACAGCTCCAGGCATTTATGGTTTTAGCGCTGGCTATATGCCTCCAGTAACAGATATCGGTGCTTTTTCTATAAGAGGATCGATTTACAAAGCAAATAAAAATTTAAATGGTAAGGGCGACGAAAATCTAAGTGACTTTTCACAAACAGTGAAGGCGCTATCTTTCACTTACATAAAGATGACAGATACCCAGTTTCAAGGTGCCAACTATGGATACGGAATCGTTATCCCATTTTTGGATTTAGATATTGACGGCAAAGTGCCTAATTCAAATATTTCGGTAGTCGGATCAGATTCTAGTATCGCTGATATTCAAATTGTGCCTTACATTTTGCAGTGGCATCCATCAGAAAATCTAGCAACCAATACACAATTGCAAATACAAATTCCAACGGGTCATTACAGCAAAGACGATACCATCACAACAGGCCTAAATCACTGGACCTTTTCTCCTGCATTTAACTTCACTTACATGACAGACAGTGAAATTGAAATTTCCTCTAGCTTCCAGTTAGACATCAATACTGAAAACAAAGACACCAACTACACAAGCGGGATTGAATACCGGCATGAGTTTGCTATTGGTCAGCATTTAACTGATTGGACAGTTGGGCTAGGTGGTTTTTACTACAAACAACTAACCGATGACAAAGCACCAGCAAGCAGCAATATTGTGAATGGCAACAAAGGGGAAGTGGTAGCAATAGGACCAGAGCTTAGTTTCTTCAGGCCAGGCCTGCCTTTTGTCTCGTTCCATGCTTACAAAGAGTTCAAAGCAAAAAACCGTACACAAGGCTATACAGCAGCATTATTAGTTTCCCAAAGCTTTTAATACTCTCGCTAAATATTGAACCATAACACGGTGGCAGTTATCCCCTTTCTGTTTCCGTCGTTATGCGTTCAATACATACAATGATACTAGCAAATAAAGGCCTATCTAAAAGGGAAGAAAAATAGGCCTTTACAGTGCTTGAATTAAAGGCTAGTTCGCTTAGTAACTGTATTTAGCGCCAATTTTATACACAGGGCGCCAGCTATCATTAGATTTAACCTGCGCGCCTTTATAACTGTAGGTATCGCCAGATTTATAGGGTTTCATACCAACTTCTGCAAATGGGCTCCAACCACTTTTAAAGCCTTTGTATTCGCCGGTGAAATTAACTTCAGAAAAGCCTGACTTGTCACCTTTCCATCTTGGGCCTGAGCTTTCTTGGTTGAAAGTGTAATCAACTGATGCTCCAAAACCCCAATCCTCAATACCTTTGTACCCAGTAGAGAAAGTCCAACGGTTGTAATGAGAGTTTTGTTTCGTCTTATCAGCTAACTTATCGTAATGATAGCGATGACGGAAACCAACAGACCAATCATCATTTACTTTATAACCAAGACTTAAATTAAACTGATGACCTACTTTGTCAGAGCCTGATTCCCACTTGTACTGCGGAGTTAAAGTAAGCGTGTCAGAGATTTTATAGCGATAGCTGATATTCGTTTGCTGACCATTGCCGCTTAGTTCATCAAAAGGACCTGCACCTTTAGCGCTGCCCCATTTTGCTTCTACACCAAAACCAATGCCATTGGCAAATCGATGACTGACTTCAATACGATCTTTATTTTCTTGATCCTGTCCATCGTATTCAGGAACGTACTCATGACGAATATTAATCGTTGTTGCATGAGCTGCAACGCTGGTTAGCCCAATCAGGACTGCTGCAGATACAATTTTAATCTTCATATCAAAACACCGTTTTATTTTTATAGGGTTGAAGTTTTAATTTAAACCCTTATTTGATTTTTTGAAAGTATTTTTGCTATGAAAATTTTAAAATAATAAAACATCGTTTTAAAAATAAGGTAGTTTCAATCTAGAAGCTAGATATGTAGAGGTTTACAAAGAAAGTGTAAAAAATAAGAAAATCAAGAAATCGAGAACCATTCTCTCTTATGAAGGCAGTTCTTCAGGGCAGGATCTATTCGAAATTGAAGATATAGTTACAGCAAGGCCATCAAGACCAAAGGTCACCGAAGCGGTCTCGATGACTGAGATATAGACGTAAATCAAACTCTAATTGGTGATAATCTGGCTCCATATAACAACAAAGCTTATAAAAGGCTTTGTTGTGATCCTTTTCTTTGAGATGTGCGAGTTCATGCACCAAAATCATCTTTAATAAAGGTTCAGCAATACGTCGAAATAAAGACGATATACGAATTTCATTTTTCGCCTTTAACTTGTTGCCCTGCATTCTAGACACAAAAGTATGCAACCCAAGGGCATTATTGATGATGTGTATCTTATCGTCATAAATGACTTTACTGATTGGCGGGGAGCTGCGCATAAACTCATTCTTGAGATCCATTGCGTATTCATACAGAGCACGAGTTCCGTTAAGTCCATGAACGTCAGGGTATTTTTTTAGCAACCATTCACCTGATTTTTCCGCCTCCAACAAACTTTGCGCCTGCTGTTGAACTTGAGGGCTATAGGCTCCAAGGTAGTTTTTCATGTCATTAACCTGACTATTTTGACTCATATATTCTGTCGCTAAACGGTTCAAAAGGGTGGAGATTTTGGCAGAATTAGAGCTAAAAAACCATTAATGAAGAGCATCGATAGTGCTATAGAAAAGAGAAAAACCAGTTAAAACAAAGTATTGCTTTGAGGCATCGCCAAGAACACACAATTTCTTCCAGCCGCTTTGGCTTGATACAAGGCCTTATCCGCTTTATTCAATATATCATCTACCGTACAGTCGCCATCCTGTCGACAAGCCACACCTAATGATACCGTAAAAAATACTTCCTGATGATCAAGGCTCAATACCATACTTGATTCTATTGACTCCCTTAACTGCTCAGCAATTCGTATAGCCTCGTCCTTTTCAGTGAACGGCAGTAAAATAGCAAACTCTTCACCACCGATTCGAGCAATAAGATCGTCTCGCCTGAGAATCGACAGACTCATCTGTGCAAGCATTTGTAGCACTAAATCCCCTGTTTTATGGCCGAACTCATCATTTACTTTTTTAAAATGATCCACATCCATCATTAAAATAGCGAGCGGAAAATGCTTCTCTCTCGACTGATTAAGAAGCGTTTCACATTGCTGAAAAAAGTAGCCCCTATTTGCCAATTCAGTTAAATGGTCAAAATACGCTCTTTTTTGAAGTGCCTCTTGTGCCCGAAAACTTTCGATCGCAATACTCGCCAAATTACTGGCAAAATTAATCAATTCAAAATCTTTTTCTGAAGGTGTTGAAGAAAAACGTTTATAGATGGCAAAAGTACCTAATAAATCCCCTTTTGACGACATGATAGGATCAGACCAGCAAGCTGCGACTTCGGCTTGACGGGCGAGCTGAATATAATCCGCCCAATAGGGATGATCATAAATATCCTCGACAATGACGCGTTGCCCTAAATACGCGGCGGTACCACAAGATCCAACATTTAAGCCTATTTTCACACCATCAATAGCTTGGTTATAAACATCAGGAAAACTAGGAGCTGCACCCAACCTTAGACATTGCTCGTCTTTATCAAACAACAACACACTGCATAACGAAAGCGGGCTTTCTTGTTGAATCTGCTTAACAATCACATTAAGAATGTCTTTTAGTGCAGAACTTTTAGCCACCATTTCCAACATGTCACTGCGGGCACGTAATCGCTCTTCAGCCACCCAATGATCTGTGATGTCATTAAAATACCAAAGTTGTTTATCCCCAATCGTGGAAAAACACATACTGATATGTCTAACAGAGTTATCTTTGCAAAACAGTGTAGCGCTTAAGTCATGCGCAGATGCATTATCACGGTATTCATGAATCCAAGGTGCAATGACGTTTTGGTAATATTCAGGTTGAGGAGAAACACGTAAGAACCAGCTTTCGATATCAAGAATATCACCCAAAACAAAACCAAAAAGCTCACTAAATGCTTTATTGATATATTCAATACGACCAGAAGACAAACTTGACCAACTAACAGCAATTGGCGTGGTATTTAGAATATCCTCTAACCGAACCTCATTGTTCTGGCTGTCTTTCATACAATATCCGTGGAATAGCGTGCTTAATGCAGAAGTTACTGCCTACCACATAGTAATACGGAACAACCTAACGAATAACAAGCTTGTAAAAAAGCTTTTTTGTGTGCTTTTTGTACGAAAACAACCAGCCCTTGCCTGCTCTAGATTTTTATACCAAAAATAGAAGCTTGTTCAAATTCTCCCATAACTGCGGACTCGCAGCCCAAACAGGATTACCACTTAGCAGCCCATCATTATTAAGAAAATCTGTTACCTGCCCGCCTGATTCTTTGATTAACAACAGTCCCGCCAAAGCATCCCAACTATTAAGATGAGATTCGAAATAGCCATGAACAAGCCCAGATGACACATGAGCAAGCATAAGAGCACCAGCGCCAAAACGTCGATATTCAACATTCTGTGTATCTAACATCAAGATAAGATCGCAATATTCTTGTACGGGTCGACGATTAGAACGACCCAAACCAATAATAGCCTGACCTTTTTCAGGATCATGAATAGCTAACCGAGCACCATTTAAATACGCCCCTTGGCCTTTTTTTGCCATGAAAAATTCATCACGATCAGGCGCATAAACAAAGCCCACCTGGATCTCGTTATTTTTTACATAAGCGACCGAAACACACCAATAATCCATACCTTGAACATAATTTGTGGTGCCATCAATCGGGTCGATTACCCATACACCGCTGGTGTTTGCATCTACGCTTTGAATCAAACCACTCTCTTCACCTAAAAAACCATCTTCCGGAAACAAGGAGCGAATCACTTGTTTTAACTCGTCTTCAACGGCTATATCTGCTTGTGAAACAAAATCTTGCCGGCCTTTCGTAGTCACTGACAGCCCCGACTGACGAATGGTTTGAGCACGTTGTCCGGCTTGTTTGATCGCGGATTCTAAAACCTGATATTCATCTTGCATGTTATTTTGCCCTTATCATGGTCGGCTCAAAGTTTGGCGACGTATTTCTAATCACCAATTTGACCGGGATCTCTTCTATACTCTGAACAATATGCGGATCTTGCCCTCTGGCTTCTAAGCGAGATAAAACACGCTTTGCGGTTTCCAAGACATCCTGATGAATAGTTGTCAGGCGGTAACTATATTGCGCAGTTTGCGGTGTATTATCAAAGCCAATAATGTGAAAATCAGCAGGCGCATCGAAGCCATTTTCGCGCATACCATCTAAAAAACCGCAGGCCAATTGAGCATTAGCACAAAAAACACCATCGACTATTTTGCCTTGCTCACAAAACCGATGAGCCGCTTGCCTTCCACCTTCGTAACCATCCATCTCGGCTGTAATCTGAAGTAAATCACTCTCATCGCAAGCGCCTTTTTCAACCATTACTTGGTAGAACACCTTGCCACGATTGATACCAGACCAAGTAGATTCCTTATAATTCAACCAACCAATAGATTTACAACCACAACGAATGAACTGCTCGGCAACAAGAGAAGCCGCCATTTTATTGTCGGAACAAACGAAGTCCACATAAGGAATGTCCATGTGACGATTAATGCCAACCACAGGGATATTGTGTTGAACGCACTCTTTGACCAAATCAGCAGGAGGCTGACCGGAGGTTACGACCACGCCCGAGACTCGAAACTGCGTAAAGCGTCGGATGGTCATTTCCAGCTCATTGGCATCACGAACTTCCGTCACCAACGCTTGATAGCCCTTTCTTTGGATTTCACTCAACAACCCTTCTAACAAACTGCTACGAAAAGGATCGCTCAAACGCGCTACAACCACGCCAATTAACTGACTGCGTTTGCGATTTAAGCCTTGAGCTAAAAAATTGACTTGGTAACCAAGCTCATTTGCCGCCTGTAATATTTTTTCACGGGTTTCTCTCGCGACATTTCCTTGATCACTAAACACTCGAGACACCGACGCACGCGACACGCCAGCAAGCTTCGCAACATCCTCGGCTGACGCAGAACGACCACGTCTAGAATTTGTCACAACTTGTCTCCTTGCCCTATGGAAAGCAAATTGAAGGTCTTCTCGCTGAGATCGAGATTATCTAAATCCAGTTGCAAACCATCTCGACTCAAAAACATGTCAGGAATATCAGCCAGCGCATTAAGCAAGCTCGGTATCGCTTCATCAAAACAATGATAAATACCTAACGCTTTGACTTCTGTATCGACCAGCAATCGTTCGCAATCAGGTAAATCACCGTGAGAGGAGTCATCTGGTAATGCAGCAAAAGACGCACATTCCTGAAAAGCGATATCAGCCCCTTTCATAAGCACTTGACTGGCTAAGGTAGGACGCCCATCACCACTGTAAAACAGCGTTTTTTCATCAACAGTGATACGAATCGCTTTGTTCGACATTTCGTGTTGGGTATTCGCGGTACGAATTTGCCAATGCTTCCATTCGAATCCGTCAGTAATATCCTGCCAATGAATATCGAAACACACATGAGTTTCTGGCCACACAGCCAAATCCACCAGCGCTTGAAGAGGTTGGCGCTGTTCTGCTTGGCAAAAAATGGTCAAAGGTTCAGTACGTTTAAAACTTTTCCATTGATTAATCAACGCAGCTAGCCCGGAACTGTGGTCAGGATGAATGTGAGTAAAATAAATTACCTGTATATCATTCACATCGATATTGCGTTGCCAAATGGCTCGTGGAACCGTCGGCCCACAGTCGATAAGCCATTGGTTTTTCTGACAATCTATAATTCTAATCGAGGAAGTATTATTGCGTTTTGAAAACGCACTGCCACTGCCAATCACGTCAATTTTCATACTGTCTCACCAAGATGTCTTTTTAGCTTAATTAAATTGTCATAAAGATCCGACAAAGTAGGCCACCATAATGTCGGTTAGAGATTGCATTTTTTTTACAAAACACTGAACACGTGTTCATTTTTTGAAAAAAACTTAAAAAAACCTACCGGCGCTCATTTTATCGACCTTTTATCGGTTTGGAGTAAAGAGAAGGAATGGCGCACTTACACATAAAAAACTTACAGGCAGGTTACGGTAAAAAATTGATATTAGACAACATCAATTTAACCGTTGAGCAAGGCGAGATGATTGCATTACTTGGACCATCCGGTTGTGGAAAAACGACACTCCTCAATGCGCTATGCGGTTTTGTTCCTGTTAGCCATGGCGAAATTTTTGCGGGTAATCGTGCTGTTTCTCAGTTGCCTGCCGAAAAACGCAATATCACTATGGTCTTTCAAAGCTACGCCCTGTGGCCTCATATGACAGTCGCGCAAAATATTGGCTACGGATTAAAAGTTCAAAAAGCCAAGCGAGCAGATATCGATGTTCGAGTCGCCGAGCTATTACGCATCGTAAAGCTGGATGGCTTAGACCATGAGAAAGTCACCGCCTTGTCAGGAGGACAGCGTCAACGAGTGGCATTGGCTCGTGCCTTAGCGATCCGACCCGATGTATTGGTGTTAGATGAACCTCTGTCCAATCTCGATGCAAAAGTCAGATTAAGCGTCCGTCACGAAATTAAAGCGCTACAAAAGCAACTTGGCTTCACCTCGCTCATTGTGACCCATGATCAAGAAGAAGCCTTGGTCATGGCAGATCGAATTGCCGTATTGAACCAAGGCAAAATAGAACAAATCGGCACACCGGAAGAAATTTACCATCACCCAAGCACGCCGTTTGTCGCCGACTTTATGGGCGCGGAGAATCATATCGAGTGGCCAACTCATGATGACGCTTTTAGCCTAAACCTCAGTAACCATGCAGATCAACTAGATATTTATTTTCGTAGCGAAAGTGCTGTTTTATCAGCGCAGCCAACGTCCGAAAGCACTGATTTCAATACAGGTTTAATTATCAGCGGCCAGGTCGAACAAAGTGTTTTTTTTGGCAATAACTACCAAATTAGTGTGCGCTGCGGGAAGCACACCATACAGGCTGATCACGATCAGAATCTGCCTGAGCACACTCCCGTTACCTTACGTATTCCCATCGATGCTCTGCATGTTTTCGCTAAAAAAGAGAAACATTCTGACCATCAAAAAACCAATATCGTTTCTGCCAAATCAATGAGGATGAATCATGTTTGCTAAAACTCACATCGCCGTACTTGCCGCTATCGGCCTCACTCAATTTTCCAGTTTTGCACATGCAGAAACCACGCTCAATGTGGCCTCTGCTGGTAGTCAAAACATGGTGGATTATGTGAAAACGTACCTTGCGCCAAAATTTGAGGCAACTCACCCAGGCGTTAAGGTAAACGTTGTTGGTACAGGTCCTGGTGATGCAGGTTCCCACAAAATCATGGAAAAGTTATCGGCTCAAAATGATAGTGGCCTTGATAAATGGGATATTGATGTAGCCGTAGTGCATCAACAAATTGGCGGTGAACTGGTCAAAAATGGCCTGCTTTCAAAATACCGCAGCGATATCAATACAGGCAAAATGGTTTCCCGCGATAGCGCAACAAATGCTCTAGGTATCGATGTCGACGGTTACGTTATGCCTATGTTCCATAGCCAAACCGCCATCGCTTACAACAGCGACTTTATTACAACACCACCTAAGTCATACGATGAATTAGTGAAATGGACACAGCAACACCCTAAATCTTTTGGTTACAACGGCATAAAAAACGGCATGTCTGGGGTGAGCTTCGTGACCGGTTGGATTTACGCTTATGGCACAGATGCCAACAAATTGTCTTCTATGCCATACGACAAAAGCGTTGAGTCTTCTTGGGACAAAGCTTTTGCCGAACTTAAAGAGTTCAACAAAAACATCACCTTCACACCTGGTAACGCTGGCACATTAGACATGCTAAACCGTGGTGAAATCTTCATGGGGCCTGTGTGGGTAGACATGTTTTACAGCTGGAAAGAGCAAGGCAAGATTCCACCATCATTAAAGCTCTCTCTGATTGCTCCGGGTATGCCTGGGCAGCCAATGTACTACGTAACACCAACCAAAGCTGAGCACCCACAACTGGCACGAGAATTCATTGAATTAGCAACCAGCCCAGAAGTTCAAGCCGACGGTATTGTGAAGCAATTTAACTGGTATCCAGGGATCGACGCTAACTATGTAAAAGCCAAGCTTGATAACGCGACATGGGAAAAACTGTTCGCGGAAATCACACCGAGCGATTTATCAAAATATGGTAAGAGCTTCCCGATTGGGCCGTACTTTGATGACATCAAAGAAGGTTACGAGCGTAACGTTTCTAACTAAATAATAGTGACAGAAATACGTTAAACATAAGCCCTGAGCGCTGATACTCTAAATTAAGCTGCTCGGGGCCATTTTATCTCGTGTTGGTTATTGGAAATAAACATGCGTCAAACGACATCACCCAATCTACTCAAGAATCATCTTTGGTTAATCGCCCCAGCAGCGCTCATGGTTGGTATTTTCTTTTTATACCCTTTGTGCTTCTCACTCTATTCGGCCATTACATTAGACAGCGGCGAATTCACTCTCACCCATTTGAACAAAGCCTTCGAGCTTTACTCAAAAGACATCCTCTTCACCATCATCATTGTGCTGATCTCAGTCGCTATCTTAGCAGTTTTATCCATTACCATCGCTGCGCTAATTACCTTATCGCCTTTTCGTTCTTTGTCTAAAATACTGGGCTTTCTTTATCGTTTACCCTTGTTCATTCCCTTTATTGTTACCGCGCAAATGATGCGAAGCTTTTTGGCAAAAAATGGCTTAATGAACAATGCTTTTGTCGCTTCTGGTTTATTAACCCCCATGGATACCGTGTCTTTTCTTGGTTGGAGCGGCATCATTATTACGTTTGTTTGGAAGCAATTGGCTTTTTCGACCTTGTTAATTTCAGGCGCGATGGCCGCCTTAGACGATTCTCAAATACGAGCTGCGCGTAATTTAGGCGCGTCACGTTTTCGTATTTTATTTCAAATCATCTTGCCACAAATCGTCCCGACGCTTGGTGTCGCTATGGTCTTATCCATTGTCACCATGATGTCGGTATTGTCAGTTCCTCTCATGATAGGAACGGGCTCGCCCACTATGATGACCGCGGACATGGCGTTCCGTATTAATTCTTATGGCGATTATCACGTCGCGAACGCACTAGGTTTAGTGTCGTACTGTATTTGCGCAGGATTGGCTTGGTTTTATCTGCGCCAAAATCTAAAAGAAAAAGGGGCGAACTGATGATTTATTCACTAAACAGCAACTTGCTAAAGACATTAAACATACGTTCTTTGCGCATAAGTTTCTGGCTGCAATGTGTTTTTATATTGTTGCTCGCATTGGCGATATTTGGGCCAATCATGAACCTACTGATTTGGACCGTAACAGAAAGCTGGTACTTTCCTCATGCACTACCAAGCCAATGGGGTTTTAAGTATTGGCAGCAAGTGTTTAATCCTTACAGCGATGTCTCAGGGTCTTTATTTACTAGTTTGTTGATTGCAGTGTTAACCGTAATGGTTTGTTTGATCGTCTCAGTACCTGCGGGTTATGCGTTGTCAAAACGCAGTATGCCGTTGCGTGTTTTTTGGATGTTACTGTTTTTAATTCCTCAGGCGTTTCCAAATCTAACCGTGTACATGAACATAGCCCGACTATTTTATGACTTCGGTTTGAATGGCACCTTGTTGGGTGTGATCTTGGTCCATAGCGTGCATGGTTTAATGTTTTCCATTTGGATCAGTGTGGCGGCATTTTCCTCGACAGATCCCATGCTAGAACGCGCTTCTAGAAATCTAGGCGCTGGGCCTTTCTATACCTTCTTCCATATTGTGTTGCCACAAGCAGCGCCGGGGTTAATAGCCAGCTGTATTTTTGTCTTTTTAGAGTCATTAGACGAATTTACTGGCACTTTCTTCGTAGGTTCACCGAATATCAGTACATTACCGCTTTTGCTTTACACCGCTAGCATGGAAGGAAACTACCAGATCGCTTCGATAACTGCTTTAATTCTGCTCGTGCCTTCCATCTTATTTATGATCATTATTAATAAATTTATGCGACCAGACATGCTATCCAAACTGGGAAAATAAATGACTAAAAAAGAAACAACTTCACGGCGGCAATGCCTGACATTATGCGAATTAGCCACTTAAATTGCACTGGGTTCACTTTTTTCAGGAAGTGGTAACCAATAAAAGAACCGATCGCCAAACCTGGAAGTCCGTACAAACTGACTTGAACACTTTCCAGAGAAAACAATCCAAGAGCCATGTAAAAAGGCAGTTTAGCAAGGTTTATAATAAAGAAGGCCCAGGCTCGTGTGCTCACATAGGTCTCTTTATCCAGCTTTTGTTCCAACAAAAATAGACTAAAAAGCGGCCCAGCAGCGTTTGCCATCATGGTAACAATGCCGCCAAGAAAGCCCATGGAGTAGGCCGCCCAAGGCTTTTGCATAAAGGTTGCAGGACGGAAATCCAGATATAACCCCAGTGCGATCATGGCGATGATCATAAAGCCCAAGAAATTAATAAAATCCTCTCCATCAATATTGGCCAAAAAGTGACTGGCGACAAAAACACCGAGAAAGGCCAAAGGTAAAAAGCGCGCCAAAACCGACCAATTCACTTTGGAGCGATAGCTCCAAACGGCCATGATGTCGGTGATGATATAAAGCGGCAACAGTACGGCCAATGCCTCGGGTCCCGGGAATGCCACCAATAAAATAGGCAGTACCAACAACCCCATCCCGCCTACGGAAAATTTTGAAAAGCCAGTAATCAATCCCGCTAAAAATAGCACGACAATTGCAGTATCCACGTCTTACTCCTTATTTTCTAACAACGAAAATATTCGTTTATGCGTGCAATAATACGGCAAATAATGAACAATAAATAATCTCGTTTTATTATTAAAACGATCATAATTACTAATCATGTAGTGAGCTTTATGAAACTGGATCAGTTAAGAGCCTTTATTGCTGTGGTCGAAACGGGAAGTTTTCGCTCTGCGGCCGATTCGATCCATAAGACTCAACCGGGGATTAGCGCGGCCGTAAAAGCCTTAGAAGAACAATACGGAATTTTATTATTTGATCGTAACAGTTATCGCCCAACGCTGACCGCCGAAGGTCATGCTTTTTTCCAGCAAAGCAAAAAGCTCATGTCTCAAGTTTTACAACTGGAAAACTTAGGTCACGACCTCGCACAAGGTACAGAAGCGCCACTACAGCTCTGTTTAAGCCAAATGGCGCTAGACGATGACTGCATGTCCCGAATCAAAGCTTTTCAGCTTCAGCATGCTGACATTGCCTTAGACATCACTACAGATCATCTCTATGGCGTACAAGAAAAACTCGCCAAGAACAAATGCGAAATCGCCATTGGCCCAAGATACGGACTCGATGACCGGCACGCTTTTATCGAGCTAAATAAAATCACTATGATGGCCGTGATCAATCCCGATTTACTCGCCACACTCAGCGCAAACGACGCCAAAATAAAACAACAGTCACTGTATTCAATCCCACAAATTTTAGTGACGAATACGGCAGAAAACGCACCAGAGAACGGACATCAATACGTACTACCGACGGGCAAGCGTTGGTATGTGAATGACTTTCAAGCAAAAAAAGCCATACTGTTGCACGGCCTTGGCTGGGCGAGAATGCCAAAGCATTGCATTCAGTCGGAATTAGATAATGGTCAGCTGGTGCCAATGGAAGTAGAAAATTTCACCTCACAAAATCAGCTGCCTATTTTTATGATTCGTTTACGCCATCAAACACAAAGTTATCAGGCGAATCTTTTTTGGGAAATGATGAAGAACTTTTCGAATGTCACTAGAACAGATCTATAAAGTTTTATTTAACGCCCAGTCATAATCCAAAAAGCTAATAGTCATATCTTTGTCTTTTAGCTTCTGAATCTCTTCAGGGTTTAAAGTCAAATCGGCGGCGTGATCGACCAGAAACTGTTCCAACGACGAATAACCTTGCCAGCCTTTTTCAAAGTCTTTTCGATACCATTTAAAAATCGATGAAAGCGCCAACTTGCCGTTATCTATTCGATTTCGACTGCGATCTTCCAAGAAAAGCCGAGTTTGCTCGCCTAACTGAGCCTCTAAATGCTTGCCCGTATAAGCTTCATTGCGAAGCGCTGGACAACCGACACTGGCGCAATTCACCGCGAAATGGATGCGTGGATCTTGGTAATGACCCGAGCCACGAATCAAATTATGCTCAATATCATCCAAAGAACGCGTTTCACCTAATAACGGAATAAAAGACTGACTCCACGGAGAACGAAAAAAGCTGCCCAGATCTTTAATCGAATCCAAATCAGGCCATTTGGTTAGGATCAAATCCACCGTCCACGCATTATAAGCATTGATCAAAAACGCCAATTGCTCGTCTTTCGGCCAAGCATCAAACTCGCCGCTTTTCACTTTCGATAAAGCCGCCAAGTAGCGATCCAGTTCGGGCTTATCATCGGCAAAGCCTTGGTAATCCACTTGGCTTGCCTGACCGCCATTGAGCGGCAGCACATGCTGTTTTAGCAACGTGTCCCATCGGCTATGGTCAAATCCGTTTGCCGCGCTCACCTGAGCGCTGAGCAAGCCAACAAAAACGAAGCTCAATAGAGTCAAAACCAATAGGCGAAGTTTTTTCATCGAATTAACCTCGACGCAAGGTATGGTATTTTTCCAGCCAATTCAAAATGCGCTGTGGCGCGTGCGCACGTTTCCACTCGCCTGCCGCGTATTTATTGGCTTCTGCCCAAGTTGGATAAGTGTGAATCGTGCCGAGGACTTTATTCAGGCCAATACCATGTTTCATCGCCAACACAAATTCTGCTAGTAGATCACCTGCGTGCTCGCCAACAATCGTCACGCCTATAATCTTATCCTTGCCCGGCACTGTCAGTACTTTCACAAAACCTTTTGCGGCGCTGTCTGCAATGGCACGATCCAGATCATCCAGTTCGTAACGCACCATTTCATAGGCAATGCCCTTGTCTTTGGCATCTTGCTCACTTAAACCGACTCGCGCCACTTCAGGATCAACAAAAGTCGTCCAAGGAATCACTCGATAATCCACACGGAATTTTTTAAAAGTACCAAACAAAGCATTCACCGCGGCGTACCAAGCTTGATGAGCCGCTACGTGAGTAAATTGATAAGGCCCAGCCACATCGCCTGCGGCAAAAATATTCGGATAAAGTGTTTCAAGGTAATCATTGGTAACGATGGTGCCTTTGGTTTCAATGCCAAGGTTTTCCAAGCCATAACCTTCAAGACGCGCTTCGCGGCCAACCGCACAAATCAGCGCATCAAATTCAACCACCGACTCCTGTCCTTCGTGCTCAACAATCAAACGCTTTGCTTCACCTTCTTTTTCACAGCGCACGGCACTGTGCGAAGTCAGCATAATCACGCCATCTTGGATTAAGCTTTCTTGCGCTAAAGCAGAGACTTCTTCGTCTTCTCTTCCCATGATGCGAGCCGAGCGCTCAACTTGCGTCACTGTCGACCCCAAGCGAGCAAAACTTTGTGCCAGCTCACTGCCAATAGGACCGCCGCCTAACACAACAAGGCGCTTCGGCGGCTCATCGAATTTAGCAAAGGCTTCCCACATGGTATCGCTGGTGTAATAACCCACGTCTTCTAGGCCGGGCAAATCTGGCACAAAAGGGCGAGCGCCAGTTGCCAATACAATACTGCGCGCCGTTAAGCGTTTCGTTCCGCCTTCATTTAATTGAATTTCCACCGTCCAAGGGTCGATCAATTTGGCATAACCTTGCACCACATCGACACCCATTTTGCTGTAACGCTCAACACTGTCATGAGGTTCAATTTTTGCGATCACATCGTGAATACGTTGCATGACTTTTTTGAACGAAAACGTCGGTTCGCTGCTGTTCAATCCATAGTTTTCAGCATGGCGCATTTGATGGGCTACTTTCGCGCTTTTGATTAATGCTTTACTCGGAATACAGCCATAATTTAAGCAGTCACCGCCCATTTTGTTAGCTTCAATCAAGGTGACTTTGGCTTTAACTGTTGCCGCAATGTAAGCACTTACTAAGCCACCAGCACCTGCTCCGATAACAATCAAATTACGATCAAAGGATTTTGGCTTGGTAAATCCAGCATAAACGCGACGCGCTTTCACTACATCGACTATTTTTTTCGCGATAAGAGGAAACACTCCCAACAACACAAAAGACAATAATAACGAAGGCGACAAAATGCCCGACAAACTCTCTAACTGACCCAATTGCGTGCCAGCATTCACGTAAACCAAAGTACCGACGAACATGCCAACTTGGCTCACCCAGTAAAAGGTGAAAGCACGAATCGCGGTCAAACCCATCAGCAAGTTAATCAAGAAAAAAGGAAAGATCGGCACAAGACGAAGGGTGAATAAATAAAAGGCGCCATCTCTGGCAATGCCTTCGTTGAAGGCTTTTAAACGTCCTCCAAAACGCGACTGCACCATGTCTTGCAGTAAATAACGTGACACCAAGAACGCCAACGTCGCACCAATGCTGCTAGCAAAAGACACGATCACGGTTCCCCACAACAAGCCAAATAACGCGCCTGCCGCCAAGGTCATAATCACCGCACCGGGCAAAGACAAAGCGGTAACGATAACGTACAACAACAAAAACGCCCCACCAACCAATAACGGGCTTTCGTCGCGCCAAGCATCAAACTGCGTAAGACCAGATTTCAAACCGTCTAGTGTTAATAACTGATTCAAATCGAAATAGAAAAAGCCCGTGGCCAATGCTGCAATCAATACCAGCAATGCAATTTTTTTCATTAGTAGAACTCCAAAAGAGCCTTTCAACTCACGGTGAAAGCCAAGACAAGAATCGATATATAAAGATTAGACTCGACTCCAGTGTAAATTATTACAGCATCTTGGCGTATTTTCTAAAATAAACCCAAAAGTGTATAAATAAGAGAGTAAAGCAAAAGCAGAAAAGCTGCACGGCATAGCAGCTAAAGACGGCAACGCTTACGAAAAAGCGTTGCCGAGAAAGGTAAGGAATCGAACTAAACGACGGCTTTAATACGACCAGCCCACAGGCTAAACAACACGCCAAAACAGCAAATACACAAGATCAATACGACCAAGCCAGAAAGACCATAAACCGCGATTGCCGTTGCAAACGTCGGTGGCCCAACAGTTGCGCCAATATTACCAAACTGAGCAAGTAAGCCATAACCTTGCGCTTGTTCACTTGGGTTACGAGCAAGCGTTGGAATCATAGCCAACGCAGAACCCGGCACCATGCCAAGAAACAGCACCATCACACCAACCACAACACAGAAGAGTTCAGCAGAACCACTGATGAATGACAACACAATCACGCTAGTTGCCACGCCAAAATACGCCATCAATGCAACACGCTGCGGCCGCATCAGATATTGCGCAATGGCGCCTGCCAAAAAAGTACCGCTGGTACTGATTAACGGCAACACAACCAACATCAACTTCTGCAATGACGAATCGCCAATCAACCCGGGAATATAGGTCAACACAGACACCAAAGTGCAGGTATAAAACAAAAACACACAGCTTGGCAATAAAGCGCGAGGATTGCGATAAATTTTTATCATCTGCTTAAAGAAGCCATCCTGAATTTCCGTCACTGGTACCAAGTCCAGCACTGGATTTTTTCTTAGCTTGAAGAACAACACCACACCGATTGTCATGATAAAAACGCCATGGCTTAAAAATAACGTCTGCAAGCCATATTGATCTAAAATGTTCTTACCAGCCCAACCACACAAAGCAAACGCGACACCAAAGAAGGTACCCCAAATGCCCATAGTCAAAGATTTATGCTGCGGCGCACTCAGCTTGGCTATCAAAGTTGGTGCCGCGACAACAACACCTAATTGAGAAAAACCTTCCAGCATTCGAGTTATGAATAACAGATTAAAAGGCGGCAAAGTTGACTGAACCAGCGATAAGCCACCGCCCAACAACAAAGCGCCAACCAACACCTTCAAATAACCGACACGACTCGCGATCATGCCCGCCGACACACCGAACACCAACCCAGCAATGCCAACCGCAGACAATGCCGCACCAGTTGACGTTGCACCAGCTTGATAATGCGCAAGTAAATCATCGAAAGACACCGAGAACTTCGCAAACTGCATCGCAGCGGCAATACCCGCCACCCAAAGCAAAATAACGTTCAACCACTGGGTTTTAGGCTCAGTGATTGATGACTTAAAAGAGGAGTTTGGCATCTCGCTTCCTTATTAGAATGATAATTAAGCCACCCACTAATGAAAGATGCACTTAAAGCTGACCTTACGGACAAATTATGGCCGCTATTCTAAAGCAAAAAGCACCAAAGATGGGCAGGTATTTGCGGAATTAAAAAAGGAAAACTTATATCTACTAAAGTACAATCTCGCCATTATTGAGAAAAAGAGCGAACGCTCACTAGGGACATTAATGTTTGAACAAGTATTTAAAAACATCGACGACATCTTCCACAAAGACGCAGGCTGCTCATCCGAGCTAGATTACACCGAACAATCATCATGGATGCTGTTTTTAAAATACCTCGACGATCTTGAATTTACCAGATCCCAAGAAGCCGAAATGATGATGGAAACTTACCAATTCATCATCGACGAACCTTATCGTTGGAGCGCATGGGCGGCGCCAAAAGACGCCGAAGGCAAGTTTGACCACAACAATGCTTTAACTGGTGACGATTTAATGGACTTCGTCGACGGCGAACTGTTCCCTTACCTAAAAAGCTTCAAACAACGCGCCGACAACGCCAACACCATTCAATACAAAATTGGCGAAATCTTTAGTGAAATCAAAAACAAAATTCAAAGTGGTTATTCACTGCGTGACGCGCTGGAAAAAGTCGATCAATTACGCTTTCGCTCACAAGATGAAAAACACGAACTGAGCCATTTGTACGAAGCCAAAATCAAAAACATGGGCAACGCAGGCCGTAACGGTGGTGAATACTATACGCCGCGTCCGTTAATTCGCGCCATGATCGATGTGATGCAACCAAAAATTGGCGAAACCATATACGACGGCGCGGCCGGTTCGGCTGGATTTTTATGTGAAGCCTTTGATTACCTTCGTCAAGGTGGCCGAGAGAAGAAACCGTTAAGCACCAGCGATTTAGACATCCTGCAAACTCGTACTTTTTATGCCAAAGAGAAAAAGTCACTGGCCTACGTGATTGCCATCATGAACATGATATTGCACGGCATCGAAGCGCCTAACGTGTTACACACCAACACCTTGTCTGAAAACCTCATAGACATTCAGCCAAGCAACCAGCACGACATTATATTGGCCAACCCTCCCTTTGGTGGCAAAGAACGCAAAGAAGTACAAGAGAACTTCCCGATCCAAACTGGCGAAACCGCCTTCTTGTTTTTGCAGCACTTTATTAAAATGCTCAAACCGGGTGGCCGTGCAGCGGTCGTCATCAAAAACACCTTTTTAAGCAACACCGACAACGCCGCTATCAAACTGCGTAAAGAGCTACTGGAAAACTGTAACTTACACACCATACTCGACTGCCCCGGCGGTACCTTTATCGGTGCTGGTGTGAAAACCGTGGTACTGTTTTTCACCAAAGGCGAACCCACCTTAAACACTTGGTTTTATGAACTCAACGTTGGCCGCAACATGGGCAAAACCAACCCACTAAACGACAATGATTTAAAAGAGTTTGTTGAGTTGCAAAAAACAGCCGCGAGCGATAAAGCGAAAGGTGAAACGGCTCAATCGTGGTCACTCGCCATCAGCGACATAGACCAAACCACTTATGATTTATCGGTGAAAAACCCCAACATCGCCGAAACTGCACCACTGCGTGAACCGAAAGCCATCATTGAAGACATCATCGCACTGGATAAAGAATCCGAAGCGATTTTAGCCAAAATTCAGGAGTTGTTGTGATGGATTGGAAAACAAAAAACCTTTCTGAAGTTGCATATACAGCTGGCCGCATTGGGTGGAAAGGACTGACAGCTAAGGAATATACTGAGTCGGGGCCTTATTTTTTATCCGTTCATTCTTTGAATTATGGTGATTTTGTAGATTTCCGAGATGCATTCCATATCAGTGATAAACGATATAAAGAAAGTCCAGAAATCATGATCAAACCAAATGATATTTTGATTTGTAAGGATGGTGCAGGAATAGGAAAAGTTGGGATTATAAAAGAAATCCCTGGGCCAACAACAATTAACTCTTCTCTACTACTAATAAGAGCATTAAAAAGTATTGAGCCCAAGTTTTTGTACTACAAACTATGCAGCCCATCATTCCAACGCATTGTTCAAGAACGGATTGAAGGGGCAACTACTCCACATTTATACCAACGAGAAATAAAACTTTTTTCGATTTCTTTCCCCCCAATCTCCGAACAAAAACGTATCGTGTCAATCCTCGACACTGCGCTTGCCGACTTAGAACAAACTCGTGTCAAAACCGAACAAAACTTAAAAAACGCCCGCGAGTTATTTGATAGCTATCTACAACAGATCTTCAGTCAAAAAGGTGAAGGGTGGATTGAAACAACTTTAGGTGCTGAGATTGATCTCTTAACCGGCTTTGCATTTAAAAGCAAAGAATATGTGACTCATTCCGATAGCACTCCTCTCATTCGTGGAGATAATATCGTCCAAGGGAAGTTACGCTGGGATGATGTTAAACGATGGTCAAACGATACTGTTTCCGATTATGAAAAGTATCAACTTGAGGTTGATGATATCGTAATAGCAATGGACCGAACTTGGGTCAAAGCAGGTATGAAGTTTTCTAAAATAACTTCAGAAGACCTTCCGGCTTTATTAGTCCAACGGGTTGCTCGACTACGAGTTCTAGATTCTCTAAATTCAGATTATCTATATCATTTAGTAGGCAGTAAACTGTTTGAATCTTACGTTTTATCAATTCAAACAGGACTTGGAGTTCCACATATTAGTGGTAAGCAAATTCAGTCGTTTAGTTTTAATAAGCCAAATATTGAGCAACAAAAGATACTTGTTTCAACCATGAATAATCTCAGAAATGAAGTGACTAAATTAAAAGCTATTTATCAGAAAAAACTAAACGCCATAGACGAGCTCAAGAAATCCATTTTACAAAAAGCCTTTAGCGGTGAGTTAACCAACACAATCGAGTAACTAGATAAGGACGATCTAATGCTGAACACCATCAATGTAAATCAACCGCCTTTAGTCGAAGGTCAGCGAGTGGAATTTAAACGCCAGTTGACGGACGGACTAGAAAAAGAAGTGGTGGCGTTTTTAAACGCCCACGACGGCGGCTTGATTTACATTGGCATTGACGACGATGGTCAAGGGCTGAATTTAAACAAGCTAGACCAACTGCAATTACAAATTAAAGACCGCATTAAACAAAATATCAGCCCTTCGACAATGGGCTTGTTCGATGTATTGACCGAACGCTATCAAGAAAAAAGCATTATCAAAATCGTCGTCGCCCGCGGTTCAGAACAGCCTTACTACTTACGCAAAGCAGGTATGTCACCCAAAGGGTGTTTTATTCGTATTGGCTCGGCAGCGGAGCCGATGCCGCAACGCATGATCGAAACCTTATTTGCCACCCGCACACGTAATTCGATTGGCAATATGCGTTCACGCAATCAAGACCTACACTTTGAACAGCTTAAAATCTATTACCAAGAGCGCGATTTGCCTCTTAACGAGCAATTTGCCCGCAACTTAGAGCTATTAACCACGGAAGGCGATTTTAACTACGCGGCTTATTTATTGGCCGACGACAATGGCATGTCGATCAAGGTGGCGAAATACTCAGGGCTGGATCGGATTAATCTAATCGAAAACGAAGAATACGGTTATTGCTGTTTGATCAAAGCGACCAAAGCCGTGCTAGAAAAACTCAAGGTAGAAAACAAAACCCTCGCCACCATTACCGATAGCACCCGTAACGAAACCAAGCTGTTAAACCCAATTGCGCTTCGTGAAGCTGTGATTAATGCGATTATCCATAATGCCTACAGCCGCGATGTACCGCCTAAATTTGAGCTGTTTGCGGATCGTTTAGAAATCACCTCCGCAGGCAGTTTGCCACAAGGCTTTAGCCAAGATGAATTCTTTATGGGCTATTCGGTACCGCAAAACAAAGAACTCATGCGGGTGTTCAGAGACGTGGATTTAGTAGAGCAATTAGGCTCTGGCATACCGCGTATATTACAAAGCTACAGCAAAGACGCCTTTTACTTCACCGACAACTTTACTCGTTTAGTTTTGCCCTTTAGCCAAACGCTAGCGATGAATGGACAAGCTACCGGACAAGCTACCGGACAAGCTGAAACACTATTACTCTATTGCGTAGAACCAAGAACGACAAAAGAAATGATGGCGCATTTAGAGGTCAGCCACCGAGAGCATTTTAGGGATAGTCTGTTAATACCATTGCTCGATTCGGGGCAACTAGAAATGACCCTTCCAGACAAACCCAGAAGCCCTAAACAGCGTTATGTCACGGTCAAACCAACGGACGATAATCATGACTAGAAACGAATCTGAAACCCGTGCTGAGTTAATCTCGCCTAAATTGGCCTTAGACGGCTGGGGCGTTATTAACCCTAATGCTAGTGATCCTAATGTTATTGATCCGACAGCTAGTGACCTGAGTGTCATTCGTCGTGAAGTAGAGATCACCGCTGGCCGTATTTTAGGGGGCGGTAAACGTGCTGCAAACCTAAAGTGCGACTATGTATTAGAGTTTAAAGGTCGTAAATTAGCCGCGGTTGAGGCGAAACGAGAAAACCTAAGTTACACCGAAGGCGTTCGCCAAGCAAAAGACTACGCTCAGCGTTTACAGTGTCGTTTTGCTTATGCCACCAACGGCCATGAAATTTACCAAATAGACATGGTAACGGGCGAAGAGAAGCAAGTAGACCGTTATTTAAGCCCTGAGGAAATGTGGGCGGCGGCCTTCAGTGGTGGCAATAATAACGGCGTAGCAGAACCTAAGTTTACCAGCACATGGCGCGAGCGTTTCTCCCAAATCCCTTTTGAAAAGAAAGGCGATTGGCAACCGCGCTATTATCAAGAAAATGCCATCAACCAAGCTTTAGAGGCCATTGCCCAAGGCAAAGATCGTATTTTACTGACTCTCGCCACAGGCACAGGGAAAACCTGTATTGCGTTTCAAATCACCTGGAAGCTATTTCATAGCCGCTGGAGTTTGCAGGCAGCAAAGAATCCAAGTAAGGCTAAAAAGCGTCCACGTATTTTATTTCTTGCCGATCGAAATGTCTTAACCAAACAAGCCTTCAATGACTTTGGTGCTTTTGGTGAAGACGCGGTGGTAAGGATTACGCCGAGTGAAATAAAAAAAGCCAAAGGCGTCCCTAAAAATGCCAGTATCTTTATGGCGATTTTCCAAACCCTGATGACTGATTCAGCAACGAATGCAGCCAGTAACGGGAATGTAGACTCAGAAGAAGAACTGGAAAGCGAAGACTTCGAGCAACCATTATTCACCGATACCAGTGATTGTAATTTCCGACACTACCCAGAAGACTTTTTTGATTTCATTATCATCGACGAATGTCACCGCGGCGGTGCCAATGATGAAAGCTCATGGCGTGATATTCTTAACTATTTTTCTCCCGCCGTGCAATTGGGTTTAACCGCGACACCAAAGCGCACCGACAATGCCGACAGTTATAAATACTTTGGCGAGCCTGTTTACAGCTACACCTTAAAAGAAGGCATTAATGACGGCTTTTTAACACCGTTTAAGGTGTATCCCATTGTCGGCACCATGGATGAATATGTTTACACGCCGGGCGATGCAGTCAGTTTTAAAGGCGAACCAGAACCTGGCAGAGTCTATAAAGAAAGCGATTTTAACCGCATTATCACCATCCCCAAACGGGAAGAAAAGCGTGTGCAGTATTGGATGGATCATATTAATCCGAAGGAAAAAACCATCGTATTTTGTGCCACCCAAGAACACGCTGGCACAGTGCGCGATTATATTAACCAATACGCTCGTGCAAAAAAGTGGACAACAAACCCTAATTATTGCGTGCGTATTACGGCCAACGATGGTGCAGCGGGTGATAACGACTTGCGTACCTTCTGCGATAACGAAAAAACCATACCGACCATATTAACGACGTCACGCAAGTTATCGACCGGCGTAGACGCACGTAACGTGCGCAATATTGTGCTGATGCGTGAATGCAAAAACATGATTGAGTTTAAGCAGATTATTGGTCGTGGTACGCGAATGTACGATGGCAAATCCTTTTTCACCATCTACGACTTTGTCAAAGCGCATCATAACTTTTCCGATCCTGAATGGGATGGTGAACCGCTGCCTCCTGAAGGCAAAATAGACGCAGAACCTTGCGATATTTGCCATACTAATCCTTGTACTTGTCTGTGTTTGGATTGTGGCTTTAACCCATGTAATTGCCAAATTGATACGCTAGACGAGCCGTGTGATATGTGCCAACAATCTCCTTGCCAATGCTCCGAAGGATCAGATGGGCCTTGTCAAAACTGTGGAAATACGCCTTGCAGCTGTGCGACGGATGATGACGATGAGCCCAGCAAACCAGAAAAAATAGTCATCACGCTAACAGATGGTAAAACACGTCAAATACAGCACATGAAAAGTGTTTTGTTTATGGGCGCGAATGGCGATATGCTGACGGCTTATCAATTTATCGGTGAAATGTTTGGTGATCTACCGCGCTTTTTCCGTAATGAAGATGAATTGCGTAACATTTGGAGTGACCCGACAACGCGTGAAAAGCTTTTAACGGATTTGCATGAAGCAGGTTACGACGATGAAAAACTCGATAGCATGAAAGATATTATCGATGCCAAAGACAGTGACGTGTATGACCTATTAGCTTATGTGGCTTATGCCAGAGACACTCACACTCGCAAAGAGCGTGTATTCAATGCGAAACCCAGTATTTCCAAGGCATTCACCTACAAACAAGTCGAGTTTATCGAGTTCATTTTAGATAAATACATAGAAGATGGCGTACAAGAATTAGCCGCTAAGAAAATGCGCAGCTTGGTCGAGCTAAAATACAACACCATCAGTGACGCCGCCGCAGAGTTTGGCTCCCCAGCGGCGATACGTGACACCTTTATTGGTTTTCAGCGTTATTTATACGAATAGATACGAGCATGTCACGTCAGTAAGAGAGTCAAAACACCTCTTACTGAGCCACTGGCGTTAATTCCGCCTTTCTTAACTCTTTCATCCGCAAGCCAATATTACCTAAAATTAACATCATACCGCCGATGATTTGATAAGCCGTTAGGCCCATATCAAGGAATAGCCAGTTGATGGCGGCGGCGAAGACAGGGAAAGACAACTCAGCCAAGGTAGCGAGTTGCGCCGGCACGGTTTTAAGTCCTTGGTAATAGAACCACATGCCGATAAAACCGCTCAGCAGGGCCATCGCAATAGCTAGGCCAAGGTCAATCGACTTCATTGCGACTAGAGTATCAGACTGCGCTAGCGCCATCGGCAATAACACCAATAAACCCGCCACAAAACGCCCCGACATAATCGCGTTCGCTGGCATGTGTTGATAAGACAAGTACTTGCCACAAACCGTCGCGGCGCCCCATGCGATGACCGCAATTAAGGTATAACCATAACCTTTTAGGATACTCGTGGTGTCGCTTGAATAATGCCATTGCGCGTCACCCAGTTGACGTAAATCCGGCCACATCATCACAAAACTGCCCAATAATATAACCGCCGCCCACTGAACAAAGTGCCCTTCAATGCGTTCTTTTAGTAACCAATACGCCAGCAGAATCGCTACGATTGGCTGCAATTTTTGCAGCAAGATAACGACAGTTGGATTCAGGTAATGGAAAGCTTCGGTAAACGCCAAGGTGCCCATTGCTGAACCAATGCCGCCAATAAAAAACAAGCACGAAAAGCCGCCTATCGACATATGACGATAAACATGGCGATAGCGCCACAACATAGGTGCGACAAACAGCACTAAGGTAAGGTGTTCGATTAGGACAATTTGCAGAGTGGAATAACCCGCACCCAGCAAGGGGTAACGAATTAAGGTATCAAGCGCCCACGTGAAGCACGCGATCATGATAAAGAATGTTCCTGCCATCTTTTGGTTTCTCCAAATAATAAGATGTACAGGGGTGATGAGAACGAATAGTACCAAGCGCTGCACATAAAAAAGCACAGCACAGAAACGCCTAAAGAAATTAGGCGTAACTAAGACTTGGTCGATCTTCTATCATCCGGACTATGACCGTCGGCTCTGGAGTCTCACCAGATCTGCTGACCCTTGCTACTTAAAAGACATGTCTTAAGTTAAGAAACAAGGCGCTCGCGGGCTGTTGATAGACTTTTCAATCTTATCAAATCACCGCCGGTGGGGAATTTCGCCCCGCCCCGAAGTTCGATTAATGTAAAAATTTACTGTCTAACTTTAAACCTATCACCCTACTTAGGCAATAAGCTCAAGATGTATGCTAATGAAATAATCTATTTCTAATGCAATAAAAAATGTGACCACTTGTCTCGCATTCATATACACTCTCTATCCAAAAATAATTCATTGAACGGGATCACTTCAATGCAAACTTCCTCTAAAAGCGGCATTTTATACGCGTTAACAGCATTTACCTTATGGGCCATTGCACCAATCTATTTTAAGGAAATGTCATTTATCCCGGCTCAGGAAATCCTCGCTCACCGTATTATTTGGTCATGCCTGATCGTTTTGGTATTAATCATTCTGCTACGTTATACCAGCGCGCTAAAAACTGTGCTGCGCTCGCCTAAAACCTTATCAGCCATGCTGATTTCAACAGTACTTATTGGCTTTAACTGGGGTATCTTTATTTGGGCTATACAAAACAACAAGATACTAAGTGCCAGCTTGGGTTATTACATTAACCCGCTTATTAGTATTTTATTAGGCGTGATTTTCTTTAAAGATAAACTAGATAGGGTACGAAAAGCGGCCGTTGTTTTATGTTTTTGCGCAGTTGCTTTTGAGGTCATTCAATTTGGTTCATTGCCTTGGATCGCTTTGGCTCTGGCCATTACTTTTGGCTTTTATGGTTTGGTACGTAAAAAAGTCGCCGTCGATAGCTTTACGGGTATGGCGATTGAAACCGCGATTTTATTACCTTTTGCTCTCGCCTATTTAATACTCAGCGACTCACCAAGCACCAATATGTTTGACAACAGCAGCACTGTAAATTGGTTACTATTAGCTTCTGGACCAATAACTATGGTTCCACTCATGTGCTTCGCGGCAGCAGCTAACAGAGTGAGCCTAGTAACACTTGGGTTCTTCCAATACATAGGTCCCACGGGAATGTTTATCTTAGCGGTATTTTTGTACGACGAGCCGCTCAGCCCAGAAAAACTCACCACTTTTGTACTGATTTGGTCTGCTCTTGCCATGCTAATTGTGGACTCAATTCGCCGTCTTCGTAAAACCAAAGTGGCGAAGCTTATTGATAGTAATGGCGAGATATAACTCTACTCCCAAGGCATGACTCATAGTGAGTCATGCCAACTCAGATACGTCAGAACAATCCGTAAAGATTGACGATTCCCCGTCATCAACAAGGAAGCTTCGCGGTAACGCATTGATCGACCTATTTATTCACTCACAAAACCCTATTGTTAAGATCATCTTTAAATAAGTTGGGTTCTTACTATGCATGTTAATGTCCAAAAGACCTTTGCCAAAACCTTTGCGGCTATTTTTTTCACACTTGCCGGTTTTGTAGTCATTGCCAGCTTTGGCGGCGCTATAAACGAGTATCGTCACGGTGAGAGCCTTACTCAAGTCATCATCAAAATTATCAATTCCAACATCATCGCCATTGCGGTATTTGAACTGGCGATGGTCATCAACAAAGAATACGGCAGTGATAATGAACATGACGTTATTGTGTTACTGAGACGCACATTACCGCGTTTTATCGGCACGGTTTGTGTTGCGATGGCATTAGAAGGTCTGATTATGGTGATCAAATACAGCCAACTCGATATGGCGGGTAATTTGTATTATCCAGTGGCAATTGTCGCTAGTTCGGGCTTCTTACTGATTTCCCTTGGTGTTTTCTTAAAATACGCGCCTCGTGAACATTAATTTTTTTAGAACAAAAATGATCAAAAAAATGAATTATCTAGCACCATAAGTTATTTAAAATCATGGCATTTTTTGTTTCTTTTTTAGCCTCCAAGCCTCACAATCGCGGCATGTTTGGCTACTGATTATACATAATGAAGATCATCTCGTTTGACGCGCTAAGAACCCTCCACTTACCCCAGGTTAAATACATTAAACCTGAGTCGATGTACGAACATTTGGAGGAAATCAAAGAAGCTGATTGGCTGCTATTTCCACAATATTGGCAACTTACGGCTTTGGTTTACGGACTGAAAAAACGTATTTTCCCAAGCCTTGCGTCATACATGATTGGTCACGACAAAGTCGAAATGACACGAACATTTCGTACTGTTGCACCACAACAACATCCTTATACGGTTATTTCTGCTAATACACCTTATGAAGCGGAGAAAATCTGGGACGAAATGCCATCACCTTTTGTGGCTAAAATTCCACGCAGCAGCATGGGCAATGGTGTATTTTTAATAGAAACCATTGGTCAGTGGCGAGATTATGTTGCTAAAACTGATGTTTTGTATGTGCAAGAGTACTTGCCAATAGACAGAGACATGCGTGTTATTTGGGTCGGAAACAAAATCGTTAGTGGTTATTGGCGACTACAATCAGACAATGGTTTTCACAATAACATTAGCCAAGGCGGACAGGTGGAAGTTGCATTGATTCCAAAAGAAGCTCAAGACCTAGTGACTTATTTGGCTCAATCTCTAGACATCAACCACGCAGGGTTCGATATCGCTATGGTTGGATCTGTGCCCTATGTGATTGAGATAAACCGTATTTTTGGCAACCAAGGACTGCCAACTATCCAACAAGATGTGAATACCGAACTGCTCAGTTATCTAAATGAACAACATTTTTTATCAACCGCTATGTTAATTGATCAACCAAGCGGTTTTTAACAACGCCTTTGATCATGCCAAGGTGTACTTACACCGTCATACCTTGAGATCTTTGCACTACTACTGAGTAAAGATCTTACCTTCATAAAATAATACGCTAAAGTACTCGAAATAGAATTGCGTCATCGTCGCGTCACAAAATACAGATAAACTGACAGCACAGTTCAATTATCCTATTAAGGGCACTCCTTTGAATACTAGAGCATTTCTTCCTGTAATCGGCATGTTGGCATTAGCTGGCTGCAGTTCTGTTGGCACAACATCAAATAATCCTTCTGATACTTATGTTTATGGAACAAAATCCGTTTATGTTCCGCAAGACAGTGTAGAAAACTACAGTACAGTTCCAGCAAGCTACACACTGGTTTACACTGAGTTAGTCGCTCGTCACGGTTCTCGTGCACTTTCTAGCCCGAAATATGACGACATCAGTTTAAAAATCTGGCAAGCCGCCAAAGAACAAGACGCACTGACTCCTCTTGGCGAACGCTTGGGTGCTGAAATCGAGCGTTTAATGGCAGCCAACGTCAAAATGGGCTACGGCAACTTATCTAAATTGGGCAATCAAGAGCAAATTAAAATCGGTGAGCGTATGGCACAACGCAACGCCAGTTTGTTAAACCAAGCAGTGCAAAACCAGCAACAAATCTCTTTTGAATATTCAGGACAAGATCGCGCAAGAGACAGTGGTCTAGCATTCGTTCAAGGCTTAGAAAACGTCAATCCAGATTTGACGCCTCTCATCAGCAAGCCTGTGAAAAACAAAGCTCAGTTATACTTCCACAAGCAAGACAACAACAAAGACTACCAAGACTACGTCGAGGAAAATCCTCAACTACGCGCGGCAGTCGATCATTTATTTGACCAGCCAAAATCACATCAAGTCGCGCGAGAAATGCTAGAACGCGTTTATTCGCCTGCCTTTGTCGATCAGCTTGAAGCAGGTCAATTGTCTTTCGTCAAAGTCGGTAAGAAAAAGCCAACTGTTTATAATGATGTAGAAGCGGCAATACAGCTTTTCAACCTTTACCTGATTGCACCAGGCTTAGCCGATGAAGCCGGCACACAGCCATGGAACTTCACCCAGTTCGTCACCCCAAAAGAATCTCAGTGGCTGTCTTATGTTTTGGATGGTGAAGATTATTACGAAAAAGGTCCTAGCTTCGCTGATACCAATATCACCTATAAAATGGCGTCCGTGCTAGAAGATGATTTTTTCAATGAGATCAAGGGCGTACAAGACGGCACAAATACCAAAGCAGCAAAAATACGCTTTGCCCATGCTGAAACCATCATTCCATTTGCCGCACAAATGCAATTAAAAGGCAGCGATACTGGAGTGTCTCGTGACACTGGCTATACCTTGCAAACTAGCCCTTGGCGTGGTGGCTGGGTATCGCCATACAGTGCGAATATTCAGTGGGATGTTTACCGTAATCAAGCTGGCAGCTTATTGGTGAAAATGCTCTATAACGAAAAAGAAATTGCCTTTAAAGACAGCTGTAAGCCAATTTCTACTGGAAGTTATTTTTATCAATTCTCTGAGTTAACTCGATGCTACGGTAAATAATAACTAGGCAGAAAACGCCAAACTTAATAATCAAAAACAGTCATAACACAAAAAATGTCATGGCTGTTTTTTTATTGCTTGAACTTTTTTTACAACAGAACCATTGGCTACTGAATCTGCCTTGCCATTATGATCATCTTATCAAGAGCAGTATTTAATGGCTTTGCGACTTCAGGTCTAATACGAGTATTTGCCGAACAATCATTGATGGCTGCCGCGTATTCTGTAAACAATTTTTTCTCTGAATAACGCTCACTAAGATGTTTAAAAAAAGTTGCTCTTTGGCGATCAAACAGCTTTTGCATCAACTTGGCTTGCATCTCGTTACCACCATACATGCTTAATAGTTTTGGCGTAATAACATCATTTTTAAGGTAATTTTTATAAGCAGATAAGCCACTATGAACGATTGCCATATCATCCAAGGTATAGTGATCGGAAAAATTGTCTAATGTAGTGTCGACAAAATCTACCAGAGCTAAACAAGAGTTAAGTTCATTAATTGAAGGATTCGCCGCAAACATCGCAGGCGAAAAAAATAAACTGAGGACAAGCATTAAGTGGTTTTTCGTTTTCACAGCCCTTCTCCTTTTTATTATTTTTGTATTGCGGATTAAATGCTCAACGGATAGCACTAAGCCCGTTTACATAAAGTAACACCAAGACTGATTTAAGCAAAAACTTATCGTAAATAGTTATCAACAATACTTCGCTGATCTAAACGACTAGAACACACAAATAATATAATGTCTTCAATATTAAACCGAGATTATCTGGCTTTGCAGCCCGATATCACTCGTTTCGTTGAGGGGGGATTATTTGCCAATTTATTAGCTGGGCGAATTGGCCTTGGTGCAAAATTACCACCACAGTTTGGGCAGCGCCCATTAGGAAGCTTAGTATCGACACAATCGAGGCAAAAAGTACATTCAAAACTACAAATCATGGCATCTTCGGCTGATGGTGGTAAATCTTTATCACAACACTCACAATTAGGCCTTAGTTCTAACATATATTCTCCTCCAACTCATTCCGCACAAACAGATTAGAATCTAGCTTATATAACATGAAGAACACCACTAAAACCTACGATTTTAGTGGTGTTCGAGTAACAAAAAATCTAAATAATGATCAGCTTGCTAGTGTAAAACGCGCCATAGTTTGCTTCATCGCAGCACCCTGACTACTCAGTTCTTCCGCTGCCGCAGCGCCTTCAACAGAACCAGCTGCATTTAATTCAACAACGTCACCGACAGAAACCATTGCTTGCGTAACTTCACTCACTGCCAAAGCTTGTTCATGGCTAGCAGATGCAATTTTCGCAACAATAGCCGATGTTTCATTGATGCCATCAAATACGGCTTGTAGAGACTTATTGGTATTTTCAGCAATAGAAACACCATTTGCAGTCTTGGACGATGATAGCTGTATTAACTTCGCCGTTTCAGCCGCTGCACCTGTACTTCTAGATGCTAAGCCACGTACTTCATCGGCAACCACAGCAAAGCCTCGTCCCTGCTCCCCAGCCCTAGCGGCTTCAATCGCCGCATTCAGTGCCAATAAGTTAGTTTGCTCGGCGATTTCATCAATGGTCTTAATAAAGCCTGCAATACTTTCCCCTGCGTCTTTAATTTCATTCATTGCTATAATCATTTCTTGCATATGAGCTTGACCTTCAACCACTGCTCTTTGAGCTGTCTCAGCTAACAAGTTAGCTTCTCGAGCATTCTCGGCATTCTCACTGGTTTGTACTGATAACTGTTCTAATGCAGCAGAAATAGTCTGCAAATTATCCTTCTGCTGAGTCGCGCCTTCTGCAAGAGAATGACTGAAAATCGATACTTGCGAACTGCCAGCGGCAATTTGATCTCCAGCATTTTGAATATCCATTAGAATAGCATTTAGGTTTTTCACCATGTCTTGTAAGGCTTGTCCAAGGCTGTCTTTTTCTGAGGCCAACACCACAGTTGCGGTCAAATCTCCATCGGCTATTTTTTGCGCTAAAACGGCCTTAGCTTTTAAGCTCTTCACCATAGTTCGGATAGCAGCGTATAAACTCGCTTCTTGCTCGTTATTATTTGGTAACTGAACTTCTAAATCGCCATCTGCCACACTGCGAACAACATTTGTAACCAACGCAGGATCACCACCTAATTGAGTGGTCGTCGCACGGGTAATCAACCACGCCACGCCACCACCCAACAGAATAGCAATCACCACCAACACTTCGATTACATAAACCGCCGTCGTATTGCTTGTCACCAACTCAGGCCCAAGCAAGTCCTGCTCATTCTTAATGGATAACTTGAGGTCTTCAGTCAGCTTAGTAACCTTAGAGCCAACAGGGTTTAAAGTATCATTAATAACGGCATTTCGATCTGATATCACCGCAACCACATTGTTAAACGCCGCTTTATATGTCGCGACATCTTTAACAACACTGTCCAATAACGCTTTACGATCAGGGTTTTGTAACTCATTGCTTAAGACTTTTAATTGGGAGTCTAGGTCTGCAAATTCTTTCTCAACTCTATCAACTGAGGATTGCGTATTAGATTCCAAAAACTTCAGCACATATAAACGCGCTAGTAGCAAACTTCTCGTCGACAGCGACGCATTATAGGCAGCCGAAACATCACCATCGTCTTTTGCAGACATCAGTATTTTAGTAAGGTCTTTTTCAATCGCAGGTCCATTAATATTTAAAACGTTATCAACCAATTCATTTCTTTGCTTTTTAAAATCAACAACTTTTTCAACCCCAGTAATATAAGAGCTTAAAGTCACATCCAATCCTTTCAGAACATCGACATCTTCAGCGTTATCAACATCAAGTTTCGCTTCAGCCATAAATTGCAGTGTATGTTCCCAATAAATATCGAACTCTTCTTTATCTTTTATATTTCCAGTTAAAATAAAATCTTTTTCTTTCATCCTTGCCATTAGCATATTGGCTTGAACTCTGCCTACAGCGTTAGTGGCTCTTGCCAAAGAACGGTATTCTTCAAAGCCATTTGATGCGTTATTTAACGCAAAATAGGCCGTAGATCCGACCAAGGCCAGTAGAATAATAACGACTGAAAAACCTAAATATAATTTTTTAGCGAATGTGAGCATATCCTTTACCTCATATTAATGACGTGACGTCCTAATTAAAAAGTAGAAGGTCATATCTAATATGAAATGAATAAAATTGTATCTATTTGTAATAATTATTGCTGGAGCACTAGAAAGCTGCTTTCAAGCCGCAAGCGCTTTAAACAAATTTTTATAATGGATTTAAAAATAGCCTTTTTTATCCTAAATGTTTTAACCTGATAGCTGATAAATAAGTGTGCGATTTAGCGTTTGTATCAAAGACATAACAAATCGCCGCAAAACAGCTCAAGCTTTCTTTTACGAAATGGATTCAAGCAAACACATGACTAAACGCAATGCCACTTCTGCTGATGTCGCCATTTTGGCGGGTGTATCCCAATCTACTGTATCGCGTAGTTTCGACCCTAATAGTCGAATTTCGGAGGCTACTCGTCAGCGTGTTTTTGCCGCCGCTGAGCAGCTTGGTTATCAAATCAACAAGGCCGCGCAAACCATGATAAAGAAGCGTAGCGATCTCGTTGGTCTTGTCACAGCTGGCTTGGAAGACCCTTTTCGCGCTGAGTTTCTTCATAAACTGATCGTTGAAGTGCAAAACTGCGGACTTCGTCCCATGGTTATGGATGTGTCCAATCAACAAACCATAGACGAGGAATTACATGGACTGATTCAATATCAGCTAAGTGGTGTGATTATTACTTCAGGAACACCCAGTGAAAACATCGGGAAAGCCTTTATAAGACACGGTATTCCCGTGGTATTGGTAAACCGGACAGAGCACTCCGATGAAGCAGACATAGTTAATTTAGATAATGAAGGTGCCGGCGCCATAGCCGCAGAAGCGTTTATAAAATCAGGCAAAACCAACCTTGTCGTAGTCCGAGCAAAAAAGCCAAGCTTTAGCAGCGTAATGCGTGCCAAAGGCTTTTTAAATTATTTAGCATCCCATATAAATAACGACGAAATTCAAGTCACAGAAGTGCTCTGTAAAACCGGAAACTACGATAGCGGCTATCAAATTGCAGGTAAAATCTTAACTTCACAGCATAAACCAGATGGCGTATTTTTCTGCATGGATCATATTGCATGTGGCTTTCTAGATGCAGCCAAACAACTCATAACCGCCAAAGAAATGCAGTCTATCGGTGTCATTGGCTGTGATGACATTGCCTTAGCCCGATTTAAAGCCTATGACTTAACCACTGTGAAACAACCTTCAACCGAGATAGCAAAAGCGGCGGTGCAAACTTTATTAAACAGATTGAAATACCCTACTTCAGCACCCAGTAAGCAAGCTATTCCCGCGGAACTAATCTATCGCTCTACTTTAGCCAAGCCCATAACGGACTAACGTAGAAACCAAAACATACTATTTATACCGAACGAAATACGTTACCTATTGACCTCGATAGAATTTTTATTTCACATTAAATTATTTTTGAAATTTACCTTTCGTTATCAAGATTTGCCTAGTATGCTTATTCTGTTGTTCATACGTATGCACAACTATTTAAAACATCAGGAGGCAATATAAAAATGAAAAACTCTCCATATATCCTTAGCCTTGCTTTCGCGACAGCGGCGACATTTTGCGCCGCACCCGCTATGGCCAAAGGTAAGCTAAATGTTCTTTGCTCCACAGATACCGATTGGTGTAGCTTGATGGAAACAAGCTTTGAAGCAGAAACAGGTATTGATGTCTCTCTTATTCGTAAGAGTTCTGGTGAAGCTTACGCACAGCTGCGTGCTGAAGCTCAAAATCCAAAAATTGATATTTGGTGGGGCGGTACTGGCGACCCTCATCTACAAGCCGCAGCGGAAAAACTCACTCAGGTTTACAAACCAAAAGCCCTTCCCAACCTACGAGATTGGGCACAAAATCAAGCGAAAGTATCGGGCTACCGCACTGTCGGGGTTTACGCTGGTGCACTAGGTTTTGGCTACAATGAAGACATTCTAAAATCCAAAGGACTGCCCGCACCACAATGCTGGAAAGATCTAGCCAAGCCGATTTATAAAGGGGAAGTACAAATTGCCAACCCGAACTCATCTGGAACTTCGTACACAGCTTTAGCGACGTTTGTACAAATGATGGGGGAAGACCAAGCTTTCGATTTCCTTGCTCAACTACATAAAAACATCAATCAATATACAAAATCTGGTTCGGCACCGATTAAAGCCGCTTCCAATGGTGAAACAGCTATCGGCATTACTTTTATTCACGACATAGTAAAACAAGTGAAAAAAGGCTACCCAGTTAAAGCCGTCGCGCCTTGTGAAGGCACAGGCTATGAAGTGGGCTCAATGAGTATCGTCAAAGGTGCTCGTCATCTGAAAGAAGCGAAAATTTGGGCAGAGTTTGCCTTACGCCCAGATATTCAAACCATGGCTGAAAAAGCCAATGCTTACCAAGTACCATCCAATAAGTCAGCGACAACGCCACCGGGCGCGCCAGACTTCGATACGCTAAAACTGATCGATTACGACTTTGCCAAATACGGGGCTGCGGACACACGCCAACATTTGCTACAACGTTGGGATAATGAGATCAAATCTCTACCACGTTAATCATTCAGACAAACCTTGGTTTTCCTGAGATCTGCTGGGCCTTAGTCCCAGCAGAGACTCAAGTTACTGTTTGGAGTATCGATCGTGAAACACTCTTTTATTCCGTGGCTGTTACTCGGCTGGATCGGTTTTTTACTGATGCCGTGGTATCTGCTCGAAGATGGCTTTTGGTCATTTGTCTGGTTAACCGACGGTTACCCTACTGACCTCTACTACGCCCCAGCAATTCTGCAAGGCATACTTGGTGATAAGCTTTGGTTGCTGCCATTAGCCTTACCTTTAATTGCGCCTTTGCGCCTAATTTCATTAACGAAAAGCGACCCTAGATACAGCCGCTATCTAATCTATTCTGGTGCGTTTGGCCTTATCTATATGATGGGCCAAGGTTTCACCATTGGCGTCAGTGGTTGGCAATTTGCGGGACTGGAGTCCTTATTTGGCGAACTAGAATACCAACAATATGGTTTTGGCTATGGTGCCATGCTATGTGGTTTGTCCTTCCTGATACTTTTAACCACTGGACTTGCTGCTACAGGCTTTTTGAAAGGTGATGTATTTGTCACCGGAAGCATTGGTTTGATCGTCGCGTTGGTTGGCTTATTTGTCTTTTTCCCTGTCAGCCAAGTATTAATTAGCGCCTTCATGAACAACGACGGCATGTTTGCTCCAACGGCGTTTTTCGGTAAGTTCTTTAGCGATAATATTTGGTCGTTGTCGTGCCTCAGCGGCGGCTACGCTTGCGGCACTGCATGGAATTCCCTAACGCTGGCAATTCTGACAGCAACATTAACAACCTTGCTAGGCTTGTCTTTTGCGCTGGTCGTCACCCGCACAGGATTTCGCTGGAAAAGATCCTTACGCCTGCTCACTGTTCTACCTATTATCACACCTCCTTTTGTAATTGGCTTAGCGCTGATTCTGTTATTCGGACGTTCTGGCGTAGTGACACAATTCTTCGCCGATGCTTTTAATATTGAACCAGGTCGATGGCTGTATGGCATGCCAGGCGTATTACTTGCTCAAGTATTATCCTTTACACCGATTTCCTTTTTGGTATTGATTGGCGTGGTGGAAGGCGTTAGCCCTTCTATGGAAGAAGCATCGCAAACCTTACGCGCTGATCGCTGGCGCACCTTTATCAATGTTTCACTGCCATTAATGCGTCCCGGTTTAGCCAATGCATTTTTACTGGCCTTCATTGAAAGTTTGGCCGACTTTGGTAACCCAATGGTACTGGGTGGTGACTTTGACGTGCTTTCCACCGAGATATTTTTCGCCATTGTCGGTGCTCAAAACGATCAAGGTTATGCGGCTGTCCTCGCCATTCTATTGTTGATTTTCACCTTAAGCGCGTTCTTCCTTCAACGTCATTGGATCGGTAAAAAATCCTATACCACGGTAACGGGTAAAGCAGATTCCGGTGCTTACATGGGCTTAAACCACGGAATGAAAGTAGCTTGCTACATGACGGCCTTGCCTTGGGCTGCATTAACCATCGTCATTTACGGCATGATTATGTTCGGTGGTTTTGTACAAAACTGGGGCTACGATAACAGCTTTACCTTGCAGCATTATCAAGACGCTTTTTCTGTCGGATGGGGTGAGTTTGGTGTGATCTGGGAAGGCGCAGCATGGGATTCCTTATGGACGACGCTAAGCATTTCCGCCATTGCAGCACCTTTCACGGCAATCGTTGGTTTGCTTACCGCTTACTTATTGGTGCGCCAGCAGTTCAAATGGAAAAATGCCTTTGAATTCGGCACCATGTTGAGCTTCGCAATTCCGGGCACCGTTATTGGTATCAGCTATATCCTTGCCTTTAACGTGCCGCCGCTAGAGCTTACTGGCACAGGCGTGATCCTGATTATCTGTTTTGTCTTCCGCAATATGCCCGTTGGTGTACGTGGTGGTATTGCCGCCATGAGTCAATTAGACAAGAGCTTAGACGAAGCCTCGCTTACTTTAGGTGCAAACAGCTTAATGACCTTCCGACGCGTGATACTTCCTCTGCTACGTCCTGCCATCATCGCGGCTTTGGTGTACAGCTTTGTGCGCGCCATTACCTCGGTCAGTGCGGTGATCTTTCTCGTCAGTGCCGATCACAATATGGCGACGTCTTACATCATTGGCTTGGTTGAAAACGGTGAATTTGGTATTGCCATCGCGTACTGTAGCGTGCTGATTCTTGTCATGTTGACAGCCATTATCGCTATTAATTTATTTGTTGGAGAACGCCGTCTAAGACGCACGACATCTATCTCTCATTCTACCAAGTCGTCTTCTCTTTCCCGTCCTTCTCTAAAGGAGAAACAAGCATGAGTCTTCATTATCAACCAGGCTCAGTGAGCTTCGAAAACGTCATTAAAACCTTTGGCAATGTCACTGCCATTGATAACGTGTCTTTCACCATAGAGCCAGGCAACCTTGTCACATTATTAGGGCCAAGCGGCTGTGGGAAAACCACCACTTTGCGCATGTTGGCTGGGTTAGAGCACCCAACCTCAGGCCGCATCATGATTGGCAATAAAGACGTTACGCATCTACCTGCCACTGACCGAGACGTCAGCATGGTGTTTCAATCTTATGCTTTGTTTCCGCACATGACAGTGGCCGAAAACGTTGCTTACGGCTTAAACGCCAGCGGCGTTAATAAAATCGAAGCCAAGGAAAAGAGCGAAGAAGGATTGGAGCTGGTTGGCTTAGCAGACTACGGGCAACGTTATCCCAGCGAGCTATCAGGCGGACAGCAACAACGTGTTGCCGTGGCTCGGGCACTTGTTCTAGAGCCTGAAGTACTGCTACTTGACGAGCCTCTATCAAACCTAGACGCAAAATTACGTCGCCATGTTCGGGAAGAAATTCGCGAACTTCAGCAAAAAATCGGTTTAACCGCTGTTTATGTTACTCACGATCAAGAAGAAGCACTTGCTGTATCAGATCGTATTATCGTGATGAATCGCTCGGTAATTGCTCAAGAAGGCAGTCCGCGTGAACTCTACGAAGCGCCCGCCTCAAGCTTTATTGCAGACTTTATTGGTGACGCCAATCTCATCGAAGCAGACATCATCGCGACAGACGGAAAGACCGCAGACGTTGCCGTTGGCACGTTGCGCTGTTCTTTACCGCAACGAGGCTTTGACAAAGGCCGCGTGCAGCTAGCGGTGCACCCAAGTTCAGTGCGTTTATCCTTACGAGACCAGCAGTCCACTGGGCTTACAGGCACCGTTAGACGAGCTACCTACTTAGGCAACCAAATGCAATACGATGTTGATTCCGAAGTGGGTAGCTTATTCGTCGTCGACTATCGTGTTGAGCAAGCAATTCCCGTCGGTTCCGATGTGTCTATTGCGTTTTCAAATCGCGGTCTTGCATTAGTTAAGACGGCTTAGAGTGGAGAGTACACCTCATGTTTTTAGCTCATAACCTAATAGATCAAGCGGTTCTCGACCGATTTAATCAAGCAGAAAAAGTAATCAAAATCGCTGGAGCTCAAGCGTTGGAATATTTTCGAAATCGAGAAAAGTTAATCGTCGAAACCAAAATGGAACCACAAGACGTGGTCAGCATTGCTGACCGCAATGTGGAAGTCACCATTATTGAAGGCTTACAAGAGCACTTCCCGCAAGATGGCTTTCTTGGTGAAGAGCAAGGTATTACCAAAGGCGACAACCAGTATTTATGGGTCATTGACCCGATAGACGGCACCGCGTGTTTTCTCAATGGCATGCATTCTTGGTGTATTTCCGTTGCGCTCATGGTGAACGATAAAATTGCCTGTGGCCTGATCTTTGACCCAAACAGTAACGAACTATTTAGCGCCGTGGCTGGAAAGGGCTGTTTTGTAAACGACAAAAGCGTCGCAACATTAACAGTGAATTCAGTACAAGAAGGCGTGATGGGCTTAGGTACGTCTCACCGAGTTCCAGCATCGCTATGTGTGAACTTCATCGATAAGCTGTTAAACCAAGGTGGCATGTTTATTCGCAACGGTTCTGGTGCGCTCATGTTGGCTTACGTGGCGGCTGGTCGTTTGATTGGCTACTACGAACCTCACATCAACTCATGGGATTGTTTAGCAGGCCTGATCATGGTGGATGAAGCTGGTGGCTCAACCAATAACTTTTTATCAGGTGAAGGTCTGCTTAAAGGCAATCCTATCTTAGTATCGGCAAAAGGGATTAAAGGCTCTCTTCACAATATGACAGGTGTTAACTGATCTAAACGACTATCTCCCAACTTCGCCGCCTGACTGTTTAAATTAAGGAAGGCGGCTTTTTTTATCATTTTCATCAGCAGCAAAAACATCAAGACAAAATATTAGGAACAGTTTTATTAAGACGCTTGGGGCGTTTTTCCCAACGCACTTTGACTTCAAACTGCTGACTGTCTTCGTCTTCTGAGGCACTGACTTTTAGACGCATTAGCCCCTTTGGATCGAGAGTTAAGGAACCTTCTTTTTCTTCACTAAATTCCAGTTTGCCTTTAGACAAGCCTTTCGACAGCGCTTTTAGTACGTCTTGAATATCGTCGGCATCCAATAAGGCTTCATATTTGAATTCTGTTTTCGATTTCATAATGTTTATCCGTAGATTCCTTGTAATTCAGTAGCAGTCATTACTTTTACGGTTGGATAATCGCAACTTAGTCCGACAATGCCAGTGTCCTTGCCGATCAAGGTTGCACCGATACCGTGGCCCTTTAAACCTTCCGCGGTACGAGAATGGCAGTCCAAGGTGATATCCGCTTCCACATGCACCAAGCCTTTTTTGATGGTAATACGCTGGCCTTGCTGACGGTTGATGTGACCTTGTACAACAACGTGAATACCGGCTTTGTGAATCGCATTTACGCCGCGCTCAGTTAACGGAAGATCGGCATCGCGGTATTTTGTCCGAAACGTATTGGCAATCGAACTGTAGTAAAAGCTGAATAAATCGCGACGTTTTAAATTGCGGTGGAAGGCTTTGTTCGCGTACTTAGTGCCGCTTTTCAGCAACATTTGCCCCATACTGTCGTCCAAACCAGCATGCAAAAACAAGAAGGAGCCACGCTTGGCGACCAACTCCATTCTGCGGAAAAACCAATTAAATTCGCCTTTCTTATGCAAAAACAACTGCTGGCATTTCAACGACGTCGCATACACTTGTCGCAAGCTCAATCCTGCTGACAAGCAATGCTTCTCGAAACTGTGATTCTTAGATTCCATTTTGCGCACTTCGCGATCAATACCTTCCACAGTCAAAAAGCCTGCCGCATGAAACGGAAACTCTTTAAACCAATCGTCGCCGGGGAAAAGTAGATCTCGACACGTTTCTTCATCGGGAATTTTCTTATCCCAATGGGTATCCGCTAAATATTCATCGAAGACTTCACGAAACAACGGCACGACTTTTTTACCCATGCGTACGAAAAAGTGTTGGTTGCCCACGTCCTTCTTGCGCGCCAATGCTAACAATCCCATCAACAAGCGCAAGTCGTGGTTGCCAGCCAACAAGGTTACGCGTGCTTTAAGTTTATAAAGCTGTTTAACACTGCGCAGTAATTTGAGATTGCTCGGCCCTTTATCCAAACAATCACCACCGACAATAATTTCCGACTGTTTGCCTTTTTTCGTCAGGGAAAGATGTCCCAAGCCCGATTTTTTCTTGCGTTCAGCTACGCCAGCAGCAATCAAGGAATCTTCAAAAGCCACCGCATCGGCATGAGGGTCAGAAATAAACACCACAGAACGCTTTGGCCAGCGCAGCTTACTCTTTTTGAACAAAGACGGAATTTCATTCGGCTCTAAAACGTGACTGTTTACCGAGCTTTCATCTCGAGGCCAAGCCGTCCATTCACTCGGTAAACGCGCAATGATATCGGAGTGATGGGGGCGATCCGTTATGGCTGGAATAGGGCTCAAAATAGGATTCGGCATAAGAAATGATTACCTTTTGGTTGATGGTTTTCGTCAGAAAATTCAAACAAAACAGGCTGCCCGAAAATAGACTAAGCCTTTTACTGTGACAAAGCTTTATGACAGTAAGATGAAAGCTGTCATAAAGCTCCTCGATTTCTTTATTTTAAAGTGTCTATAAGCTCATAAGCTCGATCAAAATCAATCCTGCCAGTGAGTCGATAAACCTTCACATTCGCTAACTCACTGCAATAATGCTCTACGGAATCAATGGCGTTGAGATCTGCAAAAGCACCAGATTTATCTTGATAAAAAGGCCCAGGACGTTTACGTAGTCCTTCGATCGCTTCAGGCTGAGAAGACAAATCAACCGGCTCTAATTGCGTCGGTTCAGCGCTGTCTAATGACCAGTCCAACATAATAAGACGCGACAGATTTCCGGCTAAACGAATACGGTTTGGGCCGTATTCATCTTCGATCTGTACATCGTATTTTTCTTCCAAAGACCACAGCTCACTTTGCGGCGTTTGACGTAACGCTTGTTGACGATCTTCTGGCAAGATGTGACGTAATCGCTCGGCATGTAACAAGGTGCCAGGGTTTACTCGCGGCAGTTTTGCCAAGCCGATAGTTTGCGTACCTTGCTCGGTTTTCTTCAATTCTGTTTTTTTTGGCCCTGTATTTTTTAGTAACAGTCGGTCGTTAGTGAGAAAATCACGTTCGGGATTTTCAAGACAACGTAGCATCAGGGTAGATTTGCCACCGCCAGACCCAGCGGCAATTGCCGTTACTTCGCCGTTCACACAAAACGCTGAGGCATGACCCAAGGTAAAGCCTTGGCGTAAATAATGATTCAAAAACTGGTTGTTAATAAAGTTGACGATTTGTGCCAAGTTAGACGCACAAGGACCAACAGCAACCGTATGATCAGGCCGTTGTAAAAACGCCATACCGGTTTTGAATTTTTTAATCCAACGTCCACCAGCCACATCAAGATAACCTTCTTTACGGCCTTGCTTGCCTGCTTCGCGTGGCACATTTAACCAATCTAGCTCATCGCCAACGACGTTTTGCTCCATCACATACAAGTTCAAAGACGTTGTCGTGTGAGCCTCGACCTTCAAATAACTACGATAATAATCAGCAATACCAGCCAACAACATGGCTTCATTGGAATGCACGATAACCGACAAATCGGCAAAGTGAAGGCGAATTGTTTCGCTACAATGACTTAATGCTTCATCCACATGAGGCAAATTTAATAAGGTTTTAATCATGATGTAGTCTCCTTTAGAGTGCATTCTTGTGAAACACCTTCTTGTGAAACACATTCCTTTAAAATATAGTCCGCGTAAACACTGGCTGCATCTATATCACAGCCTTCTAACGCGCCTTTAAAACCGCCAAAGGCCGATACTTCAAATACAACAGGACCTTGATCCGTCAAGGCAATATCCACCGTGGTAAAACTCAGGTCGTAGCAAGATTGTGCTCGACGACCTAATTCAATCAGCGTGGCATCAGGCTCAAACATTTCATACTTTCCACCACTATTAATCGTGGTGTTCCAAGAGTCTTTATTGCCAACACGCGCGTAAGTACACAGGTATTCACCGCCAACAAATACCATACCCAAATCTCGACCATCCAATTTCACGGTTTGCTGAATATAATAAATGGACTGACTCTGACGATACTCTTCCAAAGCGTTATGGACAAATTCGTCACTGTCGTCTTTGGTTAACATGACCATGCCGCGAGCTTTGGTGGAATACAGCGGTTTTAGAATTGCTGAACCAAACTCACGCACCGTGGCAAACGCTTGCTCTGGGCTTTCGGTGATGCGTGTTTTCGGCATGGGAATATTGCCCCTCTGCAGAGCCAAGGTGCCGCTCAAACGATTCACCAAGTTACCGACGCTTGCCGTTGGGCTAAACAGTTTGACGCCTGCGCGCTCGGCATAAGACAGCAGATGAATGCGATCTTCCGTCGCTGGCGAATACACTTCGCTGATCTTCTTGATGATCAAACCATCCAGCGTCATCAAATCTAAGTCTTGGAACATCAGCTGATTGGTGTCTAAGCGTAATTCCACTTGGCTCATATCAATCACGGCACGAAAGCCTGTACGTTCTTCAAGACGATCCGCCAATACTTCTGTGGACCATTTTCCAGGGATACCAACCACCCCGATTTTCAACTTATTCAACGTAAAGCTCCTTAAGTGGTAAAGTAAATGTTTGGGCTTGTTCTGTGGTGCGTTCTTCTGACGACAGCTTTGCTAAACGCTCCAGCAAATATCGAGCGCGTAAATGCATTCGAGAAGCCAGTTTTTTATCAAAAATAAAGCGTGTGGAAGTGGCAAACGAGCGAGCAAGACCTGCAGCTAAGCGCACTTCAAAGGTGACATCTTGTTGACGAGAAGCAAAGCGTCGACCAAAGCGATACACCTCTTTGGCACTTTCCATCATTTGTGTTCGCGTCTCACCACTTAATACCTGCAAGCGGTAAATCGAGACCATTAACACCGACAAGTCCTGCACATAATCAAAGTAAGACGCTCGATGCAGATCGATAAAATAGACACGCTTTTCTGCGTCATCATAAATCAGATTATCGACGTTAAAATCCCCATGAGTCAGCACGGAAAACGGTGCTCGCCTCTGAGTTTCTTGTATCGCGACGCGACGGACTAACTCATCAAAGCTTAGACTGGTGTAGCCACAAATGCGTTCTTCGTCTTTAAAAAACTCAGGGTGAACTTTACGACTGTCGCCAATACGCTTTTGCAGTTGCCCCATGAAATTCGCCGCACAAGACTCAGGTGTCAAAGTGGCTTTCCATGTCTGGTTCAGGGTTTTAAATAAGGCTTTCAACGCGGCTTTTGTGCCGACTTGATCGCCAGCAAGCAACAGAGCTTCCAAGGTTTTTCCCGGAATATGTTCGATCAATAAAGACGATTGTTCATTGCTATCATCGCTCTTCCCATTGATTTGAGATGTGCCTGTCTGACAAAGAACGCTTGGGGCGAGCCGAGGGTCAATATCGCGCCATTGATTCACGCCAGCCACTTCTTCTTCAATTTTGGAACGATCACCTTCTTTATAAACTGCAAGCACATCATTGCCAGACTCATCTTTGTGAGTAATCGCAGCAATAGCACTGCCAGATCGAGTTAACGCCAAACGTCGTACTCTTAAGTCTCGTAGGTCGTAATTCAGGTTCGTCGCACTGTCTAATAAATGAGGATAATTTTGCAACGTGGCGACTTGGCCAAGATCCGCTTTAATCAAGGCTTCCGCCACAACGCCTAATTGCTCTATCAAGCGTTTCAGACTGACATTGCTCAAAATCGCCGCACGCAGCTGGTCATCGCTCAAATCGAACTTTGCTTGCAAAGTGAGCGCTTGCAGCTCGTTATAACTGGCGAGCAACTTGTGAGTGCGTCGACCTAATTTAATACCAGTACGACGACGATTGTCGCTCACGCCAACTTTCACAAGACGTAAAGCACGCCTGATACGTTTCACCAGCTTGCGGCATTCTTGCCCTGTTGGATGTTTATAAGGCTCATACAACGTACCTTCTCGAATACAATCGAAGCAATGCTTGGTCAGCATCTCAAGCGCGATAACCAGAGCATGCATGCCACTTACTTGAGCATGAAAGGTGGTATTGGTTTTGCGGCGCTCTAATAAACGTGCGGTTTCAATATCGGCTTTTTCGCGTAGCGCTTGCACATAGCCACGACGACCGCGAATACTCGACAGCAACGCTGTTGAACTGGAAGTGAAAAAAAGCTCCACAAGATGGCAGTGTGTTTCGACCTCATGCAAGAGAAAAGACACATGCTCTTGTAACGAAGACACTACTGGGGTTGAAGCCATAACGTTTTTCCCTTATTACTTTCCCTTTGACTATACACACAGTAAAAAGCATATAAATGACAGTTATGTGACAATCTGCCATCGAAATACTTAACAAGGAGACAATATGAAAGGACCCAATCCAGATAACAAAGAGCCGATGAAGGGCTTCCCACAAGTAGGTTATCTTAAAAACTTTATTACCCGCGACAATATCATCGTTGGCGACTACACCTATTACGACGACCCTGAAGGGCCAGAACGTTTTGAAGACAATGTGCTTTATCACTTTGATTTTATTGGCGATAAGCTCATTATCGGCAAATTTTGCGCCATCGCAAAAGACGTCACATTCATTATGAATGGGGCGAACCATGCTAATGCGGGGTTCTCAACCTATCCGTTTTACATCTTTGGTAATGGTTGGGAAAAAGCGGCGCCAAAGGCAGGAGATTTACCCTACAAAGGCGATACGAATATAGGTAGCGATGTATGGATTGGCTACGACGCCACCATCATGCCAGGCGTGAAAATAGGTAACGGTGCCATCATTGCCAGCAAATCCGTCGTAACATCAGACGTGCCAGCTTACAGCGTAGTCGGTGGCAATCCAGCCAAGGTCATCAAATACCGTTTTGACGAGCAAACCATTCAAGCATTACAAGACATTGCTTGGTGGGATTGGAGCGCCGAGAAAATCACCCAACACTTAGACGCCATCGCCAGTGCAGATTTGAATCGGTTACAAGCCGCCAAAGACGACTAATCAAGGCTGCCACTAAAAAGGTTACTCACATGACAATCGAGATCCGCACCATACAAGCAACAGACGCCGCCGCTTGGTCAGCCCTAAGAATCGAGTTTCTTCCAGAAATTAAAGACATCAGCCAAGCGGAAGTTGACGCCTTTTTCCAAGGCTGCGATTCAGATCAAAAAAACATTTCCAATCTACAAGAGGTGCTGATTGCGCTTGATAACTCACAAAAGATGGTCGGTTTTATAGAGCTGGATCTTCGCGAAAATGTCCCCGGCAGTAGCCAGCAAACCACACCTTACATCGAAGCATGGTTTGTTTCACCGGATTGCCAAGGGCAAGGTATCGGCAAAGCTTTGATTCACGCTGCCGAAGAATGGGCAAAGCAAAAAGGCTTTCAGGAACTTGGCAGCGACGCCCCGATCTCCAACAAAAAAAGCGTCAACCTTCACAAACAACTTGGTTTTAACGAAATAGAACGTGTAGTTTGCTTATTAAAAATATTGCCTTAAGATCTTTACATGATCCCTTCCAAGCAATGCCTTCTTGGAAACAAGGCACTGGCTCTAAAAACAGATAAGACATCACCTCTCATAGGAAAAACATGAAGATTGACGACACGATAAAACTTGCCCTTCAGCATTTTCGAGCAGAGCAATATCAAGACGCCAAAACACTTTTTCAACGTGTTTATGAGCACGCTCCCGAGTTTGTGATTCCACAGATTTACTTAGCCCAGCTGGCTGTGTTGGACGGTACCGGAAGTGTATGGATCCAGAGACTCGAAACGTTATTGCGTAAAAAGCCCTTCATGCACGAGGCCTATCACACATTAGGCCTGTGTTATCAACAAAACCGCTTGCTACCCCAAGCATCACAGGCGTTTTATCAGGCTCTTGGGGCGCTTTGTTTTCAACCATCTGCTGCTACTTCCGTGCTTCCTAAACAAGTCAAAACATTCGTAGGGTTTGATCGTATCAAAGCCGAGGAATTACTATGGTCAACACTCGCAGAACTAAAGCGGCAGGGGATTCACGCCTTTGCCACCGCGGGTACCTTACTCGGCCTTGAACGCACAGGACAATTGTTAGAAAACGATAAAGATATTGATATTGGTATCGACTGGTTACAAATGTCCAACGCCATCAAGGTATTAACGACATTGGGCTGGCAGGAAGTGTCTCATTCTTATGGTTTAATCAATCCCCGCTGTTTCAAACATCGAGCCTCTGGCATCATCATGGATATTTGTGGCTATGGAACAGAAACGCTCTCAGGTGAAACCATTTCAGGGCTTTGGATGGATCAAGTTCCTTTTGATTGGAATCGCATTACTTACTTTCCTCCCATAAAACTCAGCAGCAAACGCTCTCCCGCAGGCGAAATATGGCACCTAAGCGCACCCGATGCATTTCTAGCAATATTGTATGGTGAAAACTGGCGAGTCCCAGACCCCTACTTTGACACTATCGTATCAGCGGCTAACTTACGGCACTTTTCTTGGCTCGCGTTATGCTATGGCTACTCAAGACTTTACGGTGAATGGAGTAAAGGCAACACACAGAAAGCCCTTGGCATACTGGCTACCTTGCGACGACATCAAACAGACGATCCGATGCTGACAGACATCGCAGAGCGCCTGACTCAGGCAACCAAGCTAACCCAGCCATCACGAGTACTTGCATTAGGTTACTTCGATTTGTTCCATCAGGGACATCTCAATTATCTTAATCATGCCAAACAACAGGGCGATACACTGGTGGTTGGTGTCGCTCCTGATGCGTTTGGCAAGCAAAGTAAGGGCTATGCTCCGGTCATGTCTGAACAAGACCGCATGGCAATACTCAGCGCACTATCAGTTGTTGATGAAGTCCATCTGGTTAGCGCGCCCATGTCTCAAACCGAAGCCGCCGCTCAATGGATAAAATCGCTCAACGTTAACACAGTTGTTTGTGGCGAAGAGTGGCAAGGCAGCGAACGTTGGAATGCGCTGAGTCTGCGCTTAGAAAAAGACCACATTGCTGTTTTATATGCTCCTCGAACGGCAAACATTTCCACAACAGATTTAAAAAATTACATCCTAAAAACGCTTAACGAGACACACGCCAAATAAGTAATATTTTACTGTGAAAGCTGAGTTTTATGTTGAATCAATCAGATAAGACGAATCGCAAGGAAATAACCTGGTTGAATACCACTAAATAGGACTCCATCATATTGTTTCGTTGTGAAAAAATGGCAAAACTACCGAACATGATTGCATATGCCTTTAGACCAATTGTCTATTCTATCGCTTTTCAAATAAAGTTAGATTAACCTAATAAAAATACACTAATGCTAATTCCTCTTGCTAATTTTAAAAAGAATACTAAAGGACTTAATGCGATGTTCACTAAATTGACACCAATAAATAAAGAACAGCACGCTAACTTAAAAGTGAAGGCCATTGAAAATTTCGATTTTGCCAGCAAATTTCATATCGCGTCGGTAATGGTGCATGAGTTTGTTAAAGCGGCATCGGTATATCCGATTGTTTTTTTAGAAGACAAGTCTCAGGATGAATTTAAACCTGTTGCTTTACTTAGCCTAGATGCTGGCGAAAACCTGTTCATTGGTGAAGATGGCAAATGGCAAGCGTCTTACGTTCCTGCGATCATTCGTCGCTACCCATTCGCTTTGGCTAAAAATCCCGATCAAGACAGCTTTACTGTATGCATTGATGAAGACAGTAAGTATGTGGGCACAGAAGACGGTCAACCACTGTTCAATGATCAAGGGGAGCCAACGGAAGTTATTGAAAATGTAAAACGCTATTTAGGCGAACTACAACAAATGGAAGTGTTTACTATAGCCTTTTGCCACTTTTTAGCTGAGAACAACTTGTTCACGCCACTAAACATGCGTGTTAAAGCCGCCGATCAGATCAAAAACGTTACCGGTTGCTACGTGATCAATGAAGAGCGTCTAAATAACCTTTCTGATAAGAAATTCCTTGAAATTAAAGCAAAAGGTTATTTAGCGCCGCTTTATTCCCACCTTACTTCTCTTTCTCAAATTGAGCGTCTAGCCTTGCTTAAACAAGGTATCAGTGCCGTTGAAACGCCTCAGCAAGCAGAAAGTAGCCTGCAATAAGCTAACACCGCCTATTTAAAGCTCCTAGAAGCCGTCTCAAATAACTATTTTAGACGGCTTCTGTTTATGAAGACTAAAAAAACAACATACAGACTAAGCCCTCTGCAGTATTTCACTTATAAAAACGCCTGTATTCGATTGGACAAACAATTTGATACCGCTTGCTAGAAATACAATAATAAATGAACACACTCTTCTTGTGGCAAAAGTCGACACCTTTTCTAAGACAAGGATTTAAATCATAAAACCCCAGTCGTTAACTGAGGTTTTGAGAGGTTGAAATCAGGCGTTTCTAATTGATGCTTTTACCAACCCCGACGGTCGGCGAAGTCATGCCATCTCATGATCGCTGGCAAGAACCAGGGCTTGCCAGTGTAAAGTGGACGAGTATTAAACGGGAACTGGTCAAAAGACGTTTTTCCTTCCACTTGGTTAAGCACTTGCTGCGCGATTTTGCGACCAAAATAATTCGCACGACCGACACCAGAACCACAATAGCCCATGGCATAATGCATGTCGTCCATTTTGCCGATGTGTGGCACATGGTCAAAGGTGTAGGCAACATAGCCCGACCAAGCGTAATCTATTTTTGCCTCTTCAAGCTGAGGAAAAGTACGAATCATAAAGTCCTGTAGGTATTTCGAATACAGCTGTGGCTGATCGCCACGACCAAATGCTCGTCCGCCAAACAAGATGCGTTTGCCATCAGGCGAAGGTCGATAATAGGCAACCAAACGCTCGGTGCCACCATGAGCGCGTAATTTCGGGCTCACGGAACGAATCACAGATTCAGGTAATTCTTCAGTGGCAATCATCGCAGAACGAATAGGAATGATGCGACGTTTGAATTTATCAAACTCGCCACCTGTGTAGCCATTTGTGGCGATAATCACTTGATCGGCATCGATAACACCACCATCGTACTGAACCTTGTAGCTAGCACCCTGTTTACTAACATCACGCACCTTGGTGTGCTCTAGCATTAACACACCGGCTTGCTGAGCAATTTGGCAAAGTCCACGATGTAACTTGGCGGGCTGTAAGGTACCATCGGTCGGATAAATCACACCACCGTGATACGCGTTAGAACCTACTTCTTCGAATTGATCCTGACGGCTCACGGCAATAGCGGGGAAATCCACGACTTTCGCGAGCTCTTCCGCTTGCTCGATCAAGCCTGCGTAATGACTAGGGTGACTGGCACCACGGAAGCGGCCACACAAGGACAAATCACAATCAATTCCCTCTTCCTTGATAAAATCCACCAGCCAATTAAAGGCTACTAAGCTTTCACGAATGGTCTCATGAACATTGTCACGACCATACTGGCGTTCGAGTCCATCGACGCCTAATTTGCTGAAGCTTGGCCCAAGCAAACCACCATTTCGACAGCTCGCGCCTTCGCCTAAATGCCCAGCTTCCAGTAGAACCACTTTGAGTCCTGCTCGTGCCAAGGTGATAGCCGCAGAGATTCCAGTAAAGCCGCCACCAACAATCACAGCGTCGACTTTTTGTGGGATTTCAAAGCGTGCATTTGTGTGTATTTTGCTCGCCAAAGACGTATCTGCCAGCCAAAAAGGCATGTTGGTATACGTCGATATATTTTTTGCCAACATATCGATTTCATTCCATAAAAATAAGGGTAAGTTCGTACTTTTCTTTAACAGCCAACTTAAATCGTATGAACGATGTCGCGAGCAAATCAGTCATCAAAGTACGTGTTGTAAAAACTCTCTCGTCCTATCCCACTGGGGATTCGCCAACACCTGTTCTGGTGGCCCGACTTCAATGATTTCTCCATCGGCCATGAACACCACGCGATCAGCAACTTGTCGAGCAAACTGCATTTCATGAGTAACACACACCATAGTCATGCCGGTTTTGGCGAGGTCGATCATCACGTCCAATACTTCTTTGACCATCTCTGGATCGAGTGCGGATGTTGGTTCATCGAACAGCATGATTTTGGGTTCCATGGCGAGGGATCGGGAAATCGCTACGCGCTGCTGTTGACCGCCTGATAATTGCCCTGGATAACGTGTCGCAAGATGGGCAATCCCGACGCGATCCAACAAACGCATCGCCATTTTGTCGGCGTCACGTTCTGACATCTTGCGCAGCCAAGTCAAACCCAAGGTACAGTTCTGCAAAACAGTAAGGTGAGGGAATAAGTTAAAGTTCTGAAACACCATGCCCATGGTTTGGTGAATGATCTTATGGCTTTGACGATCCCGAGAAAGCCGCTGGCCAAACACGGAAACCACACCTTCTTGGTATTCTTCAAGATGGTTCAACGAACGAATCAAGGTCGATTTACCTGAGCCCGACGGCCCACAAACCACCATGATTTCGCCTTCACTAATGTCTAGAGAAACGTCTTTAAGAACGTGATGATCTCCGTACCACTTGTTCAGGTTGTCGATTTTAATCGCCGTTTCAGTCACGGCTTTTTGGGCTAAATTTCCTGATGACGTCGTCATTAGCGATCCACCTTTAAACGTTTTTCAAGATTCAAACTGTATTGAGACATGCTGTAGCACAAGATAAAGAAGAGCACGGAAATCATCACCAATGGCTCAGTGTGCATTCCCAACCAGTCTTTGTCGTTGGCAATGTTGCGCGCCATCAACATGATGTCGAATAAGCCAATGATGGAAACCAGCGTGGTGTCTTTCAGCAAACTGATAAATGAGGTCATGATGTTTGGAATCATCATTCTTAGCGCCTGTGGCAGAATGACCAGCACCATGGTGTGCAAATACCCTAAACCAAGCGTAGCGGCCGCTTCGTACTGCCCTTTTGGAATCGCCTGCAAGCCACCGCGAATGTTTTCTGCCATATAAGCACCAGCAAATAAACACACCGCGACCAACACTTGTGTGAGCTTGTTAAACTCCATATCCGCAGGCAAAAAGATGGGCAGCAAGGTCACCGCCATAAATAAGACTGTTATCAAGGGTACAGAACGAACTAGCTCGATCACTGTCATCGACAACCAATGAATCACTGGCAATTTAGAACGTCGACCTAGCGCTAAAATCACACCAACAGGAATCGCCATGGTAATGGCAAAACCAGCAATAATGAAGGTTAGGAACAAACCGCCCCAACGCTCAATAGGCACTGGCTCAAGTGATACTTGGCTAAGGCCAAGAGCGATCACCAATGCAACAAGCAGCCAAACAGCAACAAAGCTCAACAGATGAATACGGCGCTCAACCAAGCGTGATACCAGCGGCACAAAAAGTTCGTTTAAGCCTTTCTTCCCCAGCGCCGACAAGATCCAGTTTGCGTAGATAATGGCTAGGAAAGCCAAGGCAAGACAAGTCATCGCGCCATGTACCAAGCCTAATTCCTCGCCAAAACGGCCGCCTAAGAAAAGATAACCGCCCACAAAAGGATACAAGCCAATCCAAGACAACAATATAAAATTGCGTAATGGAATACGCTTCGACATCAGCGGCAATAACCAAACCAATCCGAGCAAGACGCCGATATTGACGCGCCATTGCTCGTCCATCGGAAAGCGCCCGTAAATTAAGCCATTAAACCAGCTAATAACACCGGCCCAACAGGCGCCGTCTGGGCTGATATCCATACATTGACGACGATTATCCGCGATAAAAACCGCATTAAATACCGCCCAATCCAACACATGTTTCGCTAAATAAAACAGTACAGTCGCCACACACAAGGTCAGCAAGCTGTTGCCAATACTGTTAAAACAACGATGACGAATTGTGCCGAAAATACCTCTTTCACTTTTACGTGGCGGACGAGGTGGCGTCGGGACAAATTGCTTTAAAACAGGTTGGTTTTTCACATTCAAATCGTCCATTTATCGCACCTTATACTGCACACTATCGTTGTACTTGTTAAGCAAGTAAGAGATCAGCAAACTGATGAAGATATAAAAACCCATGACCATAAAGATGATCTCGATAGCGCGTCCGGTTTGGTTCATGGAAGTTTGCATGAAAACAGACACCAATTCCGGGAAACCAATCGCTACCGCCAGTGACGAGTCTTTTGTCGCTGCCAACCAAGAGTTGGTCATTGGTGGAATAATGGACCGAATCGCTTGAGGAATTAGAATCAAACGCAGCGACTGAACGCGCGAGAAACCAATGGTAAACGCCGCTTCATGTTGTCCTCGGTCGATAGATTGCATGCCTGCACGAACCGTTTCTGCGATAGCCGCAGATCGATACACCGTCATGGCAACGAACGCCGCACCGAATGACGCTGGAAGAAACGCACCGCCGCTGTAGTTAAAGCCTTGTAGTGTTGGAACAGACAAACTCGTCGAATTTGAAAAGGTCCAGATAGCCCAACAAGCAACTAACGCCCACACAACCAAACCAATATAGAATCCTGTAGAGCGAGAGCCAGACAAGGTGTAATAAGGTTTAGACCAACGGAACAAAGCGTAAAGAGCAGCGATTAAGGCAACCACAAGCGTAACAACCCATCCCCATGACAAGGTGCTTTCCATTGTCATCACATAAAGGCCACGATTATTCAGAAAAAGCCATTCGCCAAGATGATAACTTTGGCGAGGCGCAGGCAAGGTCGAAAACACCACGGTAAACCAAAAGATAATTTGGATTAATAAAGGCACATTACGCACAACTTCTACATACCAGCGCGCAAGTTGAGAAACCAAAGGGTTGTCGGATAGTCTTAAAATTCCCACCACTGTACCAATGAGGGTGCCGACAACAATCACGCAGAAAGACAAAATCAGCGTGTTCACAATACCGACTAAAAATACACGCCAGTAAGTCATACCTGGGTCGTAAGGGATCAAACTCCAGCTAATATTAAATCCTGCCGTCACTTGCAGAAAATCAAAGCCAAACGTCATGCCTAAACGGTTTAAATTCTCACTGGCATTGGCGAATAAAAACCACAAGCCGAACAACACTAGCACTAAGACAATCGCTTGTAGGATCACCGCTCTACTTGAATCATTATTAAGCAGAGACATCCATTTCTGTGTCGTAGACGAAGGCAAACCAGTACCCTTAGTAGGACTTTTCTGTGGTTTACTCGTAGAGGACTGAATCATATCTATATACCGAACGAAGGAGGAAAACTAAAATTGCAATAGATAGGCCAAGAGACCTATCTATTCATATATAGAGACCTTTACACGATGTTTCGATCACAATAATCGTGTATTAACGGAATGATTTTGCGTACATCAACCCGCCCTTAGTCCACAATTCATTCAATGTACCTTCACGATCTAAACCCAAAACACTATCAGTTCCTACGTTACGTTCGTACACTTCACCGTAGTTACCAACATTTTTAATAACTTGATATGCCCAATCCTGAGGAAGTCCTAGACCTGTATTCAGATCGCCTTCAACACCAAGTAAGCGGCGAATCACTGGGCTTTGACTTTCTGCGCGCATTTTCTCAACGTTTTGTGAGTTCACACCAAATTCTTCTGCTGCAACCATGGCAGCAAAGCTCCATTTCACAACGTTCGCCCATTCGCTGTCGTTTTGTTTCACTGCAAACGATAAGGCTTCTTTGGAAATAGTTTCAGGCAAAATAACGTAATCATTTGGATTCGGTGCTGCAGAACGTTGCGCTGCTAAACCCGATTTATCATTGGTTAATGCGTCACAATTGTTGTTAAAAAAGGCAGTGTTACGGACGGAAGAGTCGTCAAATACGACGGTTTTAATATCTAAATTATTCGCACGGCTGTAATCCGCGATGTTCAATTCGCTAGAAGTTCCGGTCAATACACAAACCGTTGCACCATTTAGCTCTTTTACAGATTTCACGCCCAAATCTTTACGCACCATGAAACCTTGGCCGTCATAAAAATACGTATCAAGGAAATCTAAGCCCTGTGCTGAATCACGGGAAAGTGTCCACGTCATGCCTTTTGATAAAATGTCACCTTTACCACTCTTAATAGAAGTGAAGCTTTGCGCCCACTGTACCGGCAGGAATTTTACTTTAGAGGCATCACCAAAAACCGCGGAAGCCACGCCACGACACATATCAATGTCCATGCCCTGCCATTCGCCAGCCTTGTTTAAGCTGTAAAAACCTGGAAAAGAGTTACCAATTACACAGTTTACATAACCACGTTCTTTTACCGCATCTAGGGTAGAAGTGACATCGGCTGCATAACTGTTTGCCGCTAGAAGCGTGGTGGTTGCTGCTAACGCTAGAGAAAATTTCTTCATTGTTCGTTCCTTTCATATGCTGTTGATTTTGTAATTTCTTTTTATTCGAACTCATTTTTATTATGAATCGAGTCCGCGATCCCATCGTTTTATTAAATCTTTTGATGCAGATCAAACAACTAACAGTTAGGATCTTATGTGAAGATTTTCTATAATCACACTGAATATTTTTAATAGTCTAATAACTTTAGGTTATGCCGATGAACATCAATAAATTGCGTATATTTCACGAGGTCTTTGTTACTGGCAGCATCACTAGAGCCGCAGAGCGGAGCTATGTCAGCCAACCAGCGGCCAGTAAAATGCTAGCGAATTTTGAAGATGAAATTGGCTATAAATTGTTTGTGCGTAACAACGGCAAGCTCATTCCGACAGATGAAGCGCTCTACTTGCACGAAGAGGTCTATGGCATCTTGCAAGGCGTAAACCATCTAGAAGACAGCATAAAACGAGCAAAAAACAGCAAAACAGGCAGATTACGCATCGCCACCATTTTCGGTCCGTCCTATCAATTTTTACCTGAACTCATTGCCGAGTATATGAAAGCAAACCCTGGCGTAGATGTGAGTTTACACCTCTCCGGCTGCTCGGCCATTCGACAAGGTATCGCATCAGGACAATATCAAATCGGCTTGGTTGATAAAGCCCAAAGTTCCTCAAAGCACGACTCAGTCGCCTTCGACTTACCTTGTTATTGCGCGGTACCAAAAGATCACCCAGCTGCCCAGCTAGACGTTATTCACCCTAATGATTTATTGGATCTTAGCTGGATTACTCTGGATTCAGAAAACGCTACTACAAAAGCATTAAAACGCATTTATGCTGAAATGGGATTGCCATTGAATCGAACCCTAGAAGTCCATACGACCATTCATGGCCTTTCCTTTGTTAACTTGGGAATGGGCGCCACCTTGGTCGACATACTGAACTTCCGCTACTTTGACAAAGTCTTTCAATTGCCCAACGTCGTGCTAAAACCCTTCTATCCCAGCATTGTTGAGCCCCTTGAAGTACTGACCTCTAACTTGAGTCCGTTATCAGGCCTCGCCAAAGATTTTTACGACGCATTGATACGTAAATTAGAGATACAAACTCAGCTTCCACCGGACACAAAGCATGCTTCCCGATGATAAAACCCGCTGCGCGTGGGCCAGTTCCGCACCTGACTTTCCTGAATACCATGATAACGAATGGGGCTTTCCGGTTGATGACGACCAGCGTTTGTTTGAAAAACTCTGTTTAGAGACCTTTCAATCAGGCTTGAGCTGGCGAACTATTTTGACTAAGAGAGAAAACTTTCGCCTCGCTTTCCAGCAATTCGATTTTCATAAAGTGGCATTATTTGGTGAGAAAGAAATAGCAGAATTACTCAACAACGAGGGTATAGTGCGTAACAAGCGCAAAATCCTCGCGGTGATTAACAACGCCAAACGCGCTTTAGAAATGGTCGAAAAAGAAGGTTCATTAGCCGCCTTCATTTGGCGCTACGAACCCGACGAAAACACCCTTCCTCCACCAGAAACCCAAACCACTTGCGCTGAATCTATCGCCCTTTCCAAAGAGCTCAAAAAACGTGGCTGGCAATTCGTCGGCCCAACGACAATGTATGCTTTTATGCAATCCATGGGACTCATCAACGACCATGCGGAAGACTGTTTTCTGCGGGAGGAAATTGATAAAGCGAGGAAGGGGTTTGTTAGGCCGCAACGGAATAAAGTAGGTTAAAAAAACAGTTATTTAATGAGGCGTTTTTTAATTTCATCAACCATAATTCATCTAATGTTTATTTATTGCCAATGAGGCAGCTCCCCTTCTGCGATAGTTTAAGGATAAGCCTAGATGATTTTTAGCAAAAGAAAAGACAAGCCATCGACTTCGAACCCAGAAAACCAAAAACTAAAACAGTGTCACGATGAGTTAAGCGCCATTAAGCAAAATACCGCCTGTATCAGCTTTGATGTAGACGGCATTGTCTTAGATGCCAATCCGATTTTCTTAGAAGCGGTGGGCTACACACTAGAGCAAATCGTCGGTAAACATCATCGTATATTTTGTGATGCAGAATACACAAAGTCAGCTGAATACAAAGCATTTTGGGATGACCTCAAAGCAGGCAAATCTTTCCACGGTACCTTTCTACGCTTTAAGCAAAACAAGCAACCTATTCACCTAGAAGCCAGCTACTTTCCTGTCTCCGATGAAAGTGGCAAGGTCACAAAGATTCTTAAAATCGCCAACGACATCACCGAGATGCAGGAATCACTGGCAAACAAAAATGCCGTATTAACGGCGTTAGACCGCTCGCTCGCTGTTATTGAATTTGATCCTGAAGGCAACATACTTCACGCCAACAGTAATTTTTTAAGAGCAATGAAATACGATCTACAAGACATTGTTGGCAAACATCATAAAATGTTTTGCGATGAAAAATTCTACCGAGATAACCCAAGCTTTTGGTCTAATTTAGCGCATGGGCAACATTCTTCAGGACGTTTTCAGCGTTTTGATGGTAATGGCAAAGTTATTTGGCTAGAAGCCACTTATAACCCCATCTTTGATGAAAAGGGCCGAGTCTATAAAGTCATTAAATTCGCCTCTGACATTTCAGAACGTGTTAATAATGCGATGAACGCGATTGAACTGGCCGCAGCCACCTCGGAACAAACCAGCCAAGTATCATCTAATGCCGTCGGCATTCTGAATGCATCAGTACAAACGTCCAATGATATTGCTGAAAAGGTAAAAAGCGCTGCCGATATAGGTGGTTTACTGAAAATCCAATCTAAAAGTATTTCAGACATCGTTGTCACCATTCGCTCTATTGCCGATCAAACTAACTTGCTCGCACTTAATGCCGCAATAGAAGCCGCACGCGCAGGCGATGCAGGTCGTGGTTTCTCAGTGGTAGCCGATGAAGTTCGCAAACTTGCCAGCAATACCGCCACAGCGACAGCAGAAATTGCCTCAGTTGTAGAAAAGAATCACAACCTGATCAATGAAATGGATGAAATGCTGAACTCAGTGACAGGCACAGCACTTCATGGCAAAGAAAGTATTAACGAAGTGGCTCGAGGTCTTACTGAAATCTCATCTGGCGTCGCGAGATTCGTCGAAATGGTAGACAAAATGAAAGATTAGACAAAAGCCATTCTTAAAATACAAAAAATATAAATTCAGAAACATAATGTAAATGACACTTTCAGTTTTTATTCTTCCATTACAGTTCATAACGTTAACTAACATTTTTAAGCGGTAGTCTTAATACTCCATTAATATTTCGTCTTTATTCTTTGGATTAGTACTAAAAGCATACAACGAAAGAATCATATTTATAAATCGTGACTGATCATGCGGTTCAAAAAAATGATTTGAACCTTACTTAAAAATTTACTTGCGTTAACATTCTAGAATTTAGTTAGAAAAATAAGAATGTTCGTTTAGTATGGAGGCATACCATGCTTTTCACTTCACAAAAAAAAGATATAGAACAAAAATACAAACAAGAAGCCATTTTAAATTCACAGCGTAAAAATGAACTAGATGCTATTAAAAAAATCACTGCAAATATTAGTTTTTCTACTGATGGTATCATTTTAGATGCCAACGATAATTTTTTAGAAGTAGTCGGATACAACTTAGAAGAAGTGATCGGTAAACATCACAGAATATTTTGCGACACTGAATATACAAAATCGTCCGATTATAAATTTTTTTGGGATGGTCTTAAGTCAGGAAAAAGCTTCAGCGGCACTTTCTTGCGATTCAAGAAAAATAAACAATCAGTCTATTTAGCGGCAAACTATTTTCCTGTATCAGATGACAATGGAAACGTTATTAAAATACTAAAAATAGCCAGTGATATAACGGAGGTTGAAGAATCATTAGAAAGTAAAAATGCGATACTCAATGCTCTAGACCTTTCTCTAGCCGCCATAGAATTTGACCCTTCAGGTAAAATACTGCACGCCAACAGTAATTTTTTAAGAGCAATGAAATACGATCTACAAGACATTGTTGGTAAACATCATAAAATGTTTTGCAATGAAAAATTTTACAAAGAACATCCTAATTTCTGGTCCGATTTAACTCACGGAAAGTATTTTTCAGGCCGTTTTCAGCGTTTTGATGGTGATGGAAAGGTCATTTGGCTAGAGGCGACCTATAATCCCATCTTTGACGAGAAAGGCCGTGTCTATAAGGTCATCAAGTTTGCATCCGACATCACAGAACGCGTTAACAATGCGTTAAATGCTGTAGAACTTGCCGCCGCGACGTCCGAACAAACCAACCAAGTGTCAGCGAATGCGGTCGAAATTCTAAATACATCCGTTCAAACCTCCAATGAAATTGCAGACAAAGTAAAAGACGCAGCAGAAATAGGTGATTTACTTAAATCACAATCCAAAAGCATTTCAGACATCGTTGTGACCATTCGTTCTATTGCCGATCAAACTAACTTGCTCGCACTTAATGCCGCAATAGAAGCCGCACGCGCAGGCGATGCAGGTCGTGGTTTCTCAGTGGTAGCCGATGAAGTTCGCAAACTTGCCAGCAATACCGCCACAGCGACAGCAGAAATTGGCTCGGTTGTAGAAAAGAATCACAACCTAATTAATGAAATGGATGACATGTTACGCTCGGTAACAGGCATTGCTCTTCATGGCAAAGAAAGTATCAACGAAGTATCACGAGGCCTTACTGAGATTTCATCTGGTGTCGCGAGATTCGTCGAAATGGTCGACAAAATGAAGGATTGATCGACCTTTAACTAAAGCGTGAAGAATTAAAAAGGTCTAATGCTGTACAACGGTAGCTTGTATACGGTGAGCACGCCAAGAGCATATCTCGATGTCGGTCGATTTGAATCGGGTCTTGTTATTCAACACCAGCCCACAAGGTATGCTGCTGAATGCAAGGGAAGTTTGAGGGGTTGGAGAAAATTAAACCTATCACGCCATCCCCGCGCCAATCGTTGCTCGCACCGGAATACCTTCGGTGCTGAAGTCTTCTAAGCAACAAACATTGATGCCGAAAAAGTCAGACGCGTTTGCGGTGGAAAGGATAAATATCGCAGCTTTTACAGAAGAAATGGCGCGCGGTTTTAGTATGGAATTGATATTCCGTAAGACTGTCCTCACCCTTGATGAGTTGGAACTTGCTCTCATGCACTTTAACCATCAAGACGTTCTTTCGGTGACAATTTTGAATTGAACATTACCGCAATGGCAACTTCCTAATTACTCTTTTTCTTGCATATGGACCGCCTTACAAGAGGTCATTTTTTTCAACCATATCTGTTTACGTCCTTCTTGATTAAGATCACTTTAAAAAACTGTCTTATGCTCAATAATGCAGTGCCCTATCTACCATAATTTGCTGCCTTGCCCATGCTTGCTTCCGACATCACGCATAGAGCCAACACTCTATTTACTTTACATTCCCTCTGGGCCGAATACAAAAAATAACCTTAAAGCATAAGACGGCGCCAAGGGAGCTATGGCATACAAGAATATATTTAATGTATAAGTTTAGTATCGGTTCGTCATAATTATGCATTTTCAAATTGATATAAAGAAAATATCAATTACTCATCAATATCAGTCGATTTAAAAGGACTTAACCTAATGACTATCTTAACAACAGAAGCACTTTTCAATATCGTCAATGGTTCAACATTATTAGCAAGTGGCGGCGGTGGTTCGATTAAAACGGCCTACTCGTTTGTTAACCAAATAGTAGAAACGAAAAAATCTATTACACTGTGCTCACCCGGTTCGATGAAACACAGTGATTTTGGTGTGGTAGTTGGTGCAATGGGGTCTCCTGAAAGCTTTGAAAAAATAGGCTTACAAGGCGCAGAAAAAAGAGCGGTTGAGGTCATGCAAGACCTAAACAAATCAAAGAGAATCAATTTCACCATTTCTGTTGAAACTGGATCAAATATTTTTGTCGCTATGCTAGCGGCAGCAAAAACGCTAGATCCAGCTCTTGTTATTGATGCTGATGGTGCGGGACGTTCAGTACCGACCTTATCCTGCTTGAGCTATAGCTCCAAAATAAACATCACGCCATTTGTCGTACTAAATGCCCCCCATGGAGAGGTACTTGTTGAAGGTGATATCGTTTTAAACTTGCCCCAAATTAGTGACGGGGACCTAGGTGAAGCAACGAAGAAGAAAGCTCAAGCCAGTATCGTTGAAAATATGGTTAGGCCTATTTTATCGTCTGAAGGCAGTTTTGACGGTGTAGGTGCTATTTCAGGCTGGATCATGAATGGCAATCAAGCAAAGTCAGCACTTGTATCAAATACAATCTCAATGGCGCAGAGCATTGGAGAACAACTGAATAAATTCAAAGTCGATGATAAGAACATTATCCATGACCTTGCTGTGTTTTTAAACACACTAAATATATCCCTATACTCTTTATCTGAGACCAACTCACCTTTTATTCTTAAAAGCAAAGACAGTGTTTCTCAGGGTGGGTTTGATTTTAATAAATTATCTTTTACTCAAACGGTTAGCGGCCGAGTAAGAGAGCTAATTGTCATTAACCAAAATGAAAACTTACTCATTTGGGACAAAGATAAAGATCATCCTCTGACTATCTGTCCTGATTCAATTTGCATGCTAGGTAAATTAGACGAGACGATTAAAGATGATATTCTGGCTGGTTTAAGCTCACTCAGTGGCATAGAGAAAGAAGAGGCTGATACATCACTTTCAGGATGGCATGGCCTTTCAGTAGAAGACGTCGTAGAGGGGCAAGAAGTGTATTTATTTAGTTTACCGGCCCCAGAAACACTCAAAAATGAAAACCAAGAAGTCTTTTCTGCTCTGGCAAAGCAATTTGGCTACTACGGATCATATGAGTCTTTAGACAAGCTGCTAACGAAAGAAGACATCTAACGCGCCAAACTCAACCGATAATCGTCAAATTTTTATTATTAACATGGAGGTGTCATGAAATTTAATGAGCTTTTTGATCAAGAAGAACATGACTTTATGATTAAAGAATGTCTTTTTCAGTTATGGAGTCATTCTGACGATCTCATGTTTATCGTTGCTGTCGAAGAGAATGGCGAATTTTCTCTTTATGATAACAATTCAGCTTCTCGGATTGCGATGGGGATTGAGCCAAACAAAATTTATCATCGCAACCGCATTCGCGATATGTTTCCTGAAGAGATTGTCGAAGGTTTTTACAGTACTTATCGGGAAGCCATCACCAGTAGAAAGCCTATTTCAATAGAGCAATATACCGTAAATGATGGAAAGGATTTATTCTACAACACCTTGTTAGTGCCTATATTTGATGAGCAAGACAATCCTGCCTTTATTTGCGGTATCAGCCATGAAACGACCAAAATCAAAACCGCCGAAAAAATGGCCGTTGAAGCAGGAGAAAAGCTGAAGGAATACAATGTTGGGCTGAAACAAATCAATGACAACCTTGATGCAAAAGTCAGGGAACGAACAGCCGCACTGGAACTCGCTAAAGCGGAGCTGGAAGAGGCGCTAGAAGCGAAGTCATCATTTGTCGCGAGAATGAGTCACGAAATCCGTACGCCTATTAACGCGGTTATCGGCCTAAGTGACCTAGCTCTCAATACTTCCCCCAATCATAAAGAACAGCAAGACTACCTACAAAAGATACGAGACTCCGGCGATATTTTGCTCAGTTTAGTCAACAATGTCTTGGACTTTTCCAAAATAGAAGCAGGTAAATTAACCGCTGAGTCAGTGCGTTTTTCAACGGAGAAATTAATTCGAACCACAGTCAATATGAATGTATTTGGAGCCTATGCGAAAAAGCTCGAGTTAGTAACAGACATCGCTGATGACATTCCTGAATACTTATTAGGGGACCCGCTCCGTATTCAACAGATATTGGTCAACTTAGTGAGCAACGCGATTAAGTTCACAGAAAGCGGGAGCATTGTTATTCGATTACGTTGCAATAAGTTAGATGGTGAGAATATTTTGCTGCAGTGCGAGGTCACTGACTCAGGTATAGGTATCTCATCCACTCAACTCGAACAGCTATTTTGCCCCTTCACACAGGCAGACAATAGTGTCACACGCGTCTATGGTGGAACTGGATTAGGATTAACAATAACTCGTCAGTTATGTGAATTAATGAATGGGGAAATCAAAGTCGAAAGTGATGTTGGCAAAGGTTCAACCTTCACCGTCTTATTGCCTTTAAAAGTCCCCACTCTGCAGCCAAAAAATGCAGCAATCGACTCTGCAAATATGCTTAAAGCTCTAGTAGTGGATGATCATCCGTTATCTAGAGACATTCTAGCCAAACTATTAGCCAGCTTTGGTATAGAAAGCACGTGTGTGGGGAGCGGCTGGGAAGCCATCGATGCTATTCACCAATCAGATCAATCCGGCGTTGCATTCGATGTAGTTTTCATGGATTGGCAAATGCCAGGTATAGACGGAATAGAAACTTCAAAAAAGATAAAAAATTTATTCAAAGAATTAGCGCCGCCTATCTTGATGATATCAGCCTATGAAAAGCATCATATCCAGCCTCACTTGGACACAGGTATTATTCGGCAGTTTATAGAGAAGCCTATTGGTAAATCAACACTATTCGATGCAATAAATCAGTTTTTTAATATTGAGAAAATAGCAATATCGAATAAAAAAATAGCTCCGATACCTCAGCTATCGGATTTTCATATTTTACTTGTTGAAGATAATCTAATTAATCAGCAAGTAGCATTGGGGTACTTAAAAAGCACTGGGGTTCAAGTAGATTGCGCTGAAAACGGAAAAATCGCCATTGATAAGATAAAAGGTACTCAGTATGACCTTATCCTTATGGATATCCAAATGCCGGTTATGGATGGATTAACCGCATCAGCTATCATTCGTGGCATGGATCTTGGTTATGAACTTCCGATTATTGCCATGACAGCTCACACTTCTCCAGAAGACAAAGAGAAAAGCCTCTCTGCGGGAATGAATAATCATATCCCTAAACCTATTCCATCTGACTTACTTTATAAAACACTGAGTAACTACTTAATAAGTAATAAAAAAAATAGAAAGGCTGACGCTGAGCTATTGCCCGTAAAACCAGCTTTAAACGATAAATTATCTATGCTTTTCAAGATAAGTAGTCTAGAAGCTGGAAAAGCTATTGATTCTCTAAAAAATGACACATCAATTTACCTAAAAATAGTGAGATCTTTCTGGACGCAATATACATCGCTTTTAGAAGACCCTAATACTCGATTTTTAACCTTAGACAATCGCAACTTACTAAACGACATACACTCTTTGAAATCAAATGCGGCTTACATTGGCGCTCAAGATATATTTAAAGATTGCGTAGTCATTGAACGAAAATTACTAAAAAATGAGTATGTTGATGGTTCACTGTTAGATGCTGTGATCAGCAAACTATCGATCCTTTTGACAGCGCTAAATCTTGTCTTTGATCAAATTGAGTACAAGGATATTGATTCAAGAATCAATCTTAAAAGCACGCTTAGAAAGGTACTGCCATTGCTGGAGCAAAGTGACTTTAAAGTAGAAAATTATTTTCATGCATTACATCATAAATCCATGAACACTCAATATAGTGAGGATATTACTCAAATAATACAAAATATTACCGATATTGAGTATGAGCAGGCGGCAAAGCTTGTTCGTCAACTTTTAGTAAAATTACCAGGTAGCTAGAATGCCCAATTCATTTAGTGTCCTTATTATCGATGATGAAATCATAAACTTACAGATCATCAGTGATATCTTACGTAGCGAAGTCGACATTATAATGGCAAAAAGCGGAGAACAAGGTGTCCGTAAAGCGTTAGAGCTTTCACCAGACCTAATTTTACTCGACGTTATGATGCCTGATATGGATGGCTTCGAGACCATGGAAAAGCTGAGCCAAGATTCACGGACATGTGATATTCCTGTCATCTTTATAACGGCCTTAGATGACATAAAAAATGAAGAAAAAGGGCTCTTACTTGGAGCAAGTGATTATATTCAAAAACCAATACACGCTTCAATCATAAAAGCTAGAGTAGCCTTGCACCTTAAATTAATAAATCAACACCGTATACTTGAACGCTTAAGTACCATAGACCCATTAACCTCTTTAGCAAATCGTCGGAAGTATGAAGAAACAATCCGGTCTGAATGGAAATTAATGGAAGAAATTAATGAAACTTTATCCTTAGCCGTTATCGACATTGATAATTTTAAACAATATAACGACTTTTATGGACATGCTGCAGGCGATAAAGTTTTACAAAAAGTAGCGGCTATTCTAGCTAATAACTTTAAACATAATAGCAATCTAGTAGCACGATATGGTGGAGAAGAATTTGTGGCAATCATGCCCAGAACTTCAAAAAAAGAAGCTTTGCAACGTCTTAATAAATGCATTAGTGAAGTTCAAGAAATGGCCATTACCTGTAAAAAAGAAAACGACAATGTTGTCACTATTAGTGCTGGAGTCTCTTCTATCATTCCTAACGATGGCTTTAAATTTGAGTCTTTATTCGCTGCCGCAGATGAAGCTTTATACCTTGCGAAATATGAAGGAAAAAACCAAGTCAAATGGAAAAACGTTACAACCAGCGATATAGCCTAATCACTTTTATAAGTAAAACATTTAACTAGATATCTTTTGCATTACATCAACCATAGGATGCTGCACTTCAGCTAAGCCATCTCGTACGCCGTTTTTGTTTTCGGCACTTTGGTTTTGGCTAAGTTTGAATTTAGCCTGAATATCAGTCACGGTGATTTCAACACCTACAATAGCGGCTTGCAGTCTATCGATGTATTCCTGCGGTGCATCAGAAATTGACCAAGGAGCAGGTTGTTTTTGTTCGTGAGTATTGGTGAGTTTTTCCAGTAACGATAGTTTCCATTCAGCTTCATGCATAAAATCTATCGTGCCTTTAATGTGAACGGCGCGATAGTTCCACGTTGGAACCACTTTGCCATCTACTTTTTTAGAGGGATACCAGTTTGGCGTGATGTAGGCATTCTCACCTTGGAAAATAACCAATACATCCGCTTGATTCGCTAGGTTCTGCCAAAGCTTATTGGCCTTGGCGATATGGGCTTGCAAGACAACCCTATTCTCTGCATCGACATGAACCAACATAGGAATATGCTCGGCATTCAAACCGTCATCACCATTCGAAACTAACGTCGCGAAGGGAAAGGTTTTAACAAAGGCTAACTGCTCCTGGAGATCGTTTACTTCAAAATGCTTTGGTGTATACACTTAGATGCCCCTTACCATATGTGTTAACTAGCGATACTATAGGTATTTTTTCCGTTGGCTTTCGCATCATAAAGTGCTTGATCCATAGCTCGTATGCAGTCTCGATGCCTATTAGCATAGTGATTCGCCAATCCAATACTAATAGTGATCGGCCGTCCAATACCAAAATCAGTATGCGCAACACTAAAATTTAGTTGCTTTAGCTTTTCCTCTAATTGGGCAAGGTTTTGTTCTGCAAAAATAATAATGAACTCTTCACCGCCCCAACGACCCACGGTATCCAATAGGTCAATATTATGCATTAAAACTTCAGCCAGCTTCATCAGTACTTTATCGCCCTGATCATGACCAAACTGATCATTCACTTTTTTGAAATCATCTACATCCAGCATGGCGATATAATGATTGCCTATAGCATTTAGTAATTGATCTTCCATGTAGCGCCGATTACGCAGCTTAGTTAATACGTCTGTGGTGGCCAACTCTTGTAGCTGGCGATTAGTCTCTTCCATCATTTGGTAAGCTTTTCGACGGCTAGAATCATAGAAAAAAGACACGATTAGCAGTAACGAATAAATAAAAGAAAAGTGTATCAAGCTGATAGGAAGAAATATCTCGGGTTGCCAAGTATCCATTTGCGTAAAACAAAAATAGAAAATACCAGCAAAGTACACAAGGCTGAGTATCGACCCATTACGATAACCTAGAAGAAAAACCCCCATCACCGGCGTTAGAAATGCAAAAACGAGTGCAAATTCTTCATTACCATCGATTAAGATAAGTATAAAAGTATCAATAGAAACAATAAGTTGAAGAATAGTCGCAGCAACTTTGGGACGTTTTTTTATCAGCAGGTAATATCCACCAATGATACAAAAGAACAACGACACAGAGTTCGCTATTAACATTGGCGGAAAATAGTCTATGACCAAATTATAATAAATGAAGAAAACGAAACTAGAAGAGATAAACAGCAAGGCTGAAAACAAAAATCCTCGAAAACGAAAATCAGGATGCGTATGTTGAGTACCAAACCACCTTTCTAAAAGCGATACCACTAAGTAGACCTCTATCTTTAAAAATAAGTCATTCCTTACGTAATTGTAGAGTGCTAATTTTAGCGTAACTAATTAGCACTCCAGCAAAAGATGTGCCTACATCGTCCCTTTATTGAAGAGTAAACGAACTTATTAAGAAAAAGAATAAATATAATGTAAATAATGGTTTAGCTGTGTAAGGCACGATTTATTGGGAGAAACAAACTGCTTTTTTGAGAAAAGATGAACAAAAAATGCCGATGCATTTAGATAAAATGGCATCGGCATAAAAGAAAACACTCTATATTTCAGATCTAAAGTTTACCAGCTCCTGCATTTTCTTTGACGTAGTCAATGACTTCACTAGCAGGCAATACTGGCGTTGGGCCATATAAGGTTGGTGTCCAGCCCACATCTTTAGAAAGTGGCTTGCCACTGGCTTTGTTTGCTTCTTCAACGATATCGATCATTTTACCGTTGAACATAGAGCCTTGATCATAAGCAACCTTACCTTTCATATTGCCAATCGCATGGGATGGATTACCGTTTTCAATTTCAAACACGTTGGCTTCTGAGTATATCGCTGACTCTTTACCCGCACCCAAAACTTGACGAACAATATTATGTTTAGGTTTGTTAATCAAAGAATCCACATGGCGCTCATAAGCATTGGCGCCAACGCCGTCACCTTGTGCATTACCGACAAAATAGTTGTTATACACATGCACCTTGCCATAACGAACACGCGGCATACGCTGACCGACATTTTTAAAGTAATTTCCATGCAAGGTAACTCGTAAATAGCCAGTGTCTGCGGTTTTGCCATCACTGTTACCAATCAAGAAAGCCTTATCATGATCATGGAAATAGCTGTTAGAAATCGTCACTAGATCCGCCTGATTGGTAATATCAACCAAGCCATCATGATGCTGAACTTTTTGTGTGATTTCATTCTGTGGGAACGGATAGACGGGCGGGAACATGGAGTCTGGGCGATCCCCATCTGAGAAAGTGCTGTGATCGATCCAGACGCGCTTACCGCCGTTGATGGAGATCAGGTCGTATTCAGAATTCCAACGTCCGCCCGGACACTTCTGTGGTCCTTGATTGGCATTAACGTATTCCCCCATACAGCCGGGATAGTTTGGATCGATTTTGAAACTGTCACCTGGATCCCAACCTGGGAAATAGTCAAATGCGTCTTCAAAGGCAATATTTCGAATGATGACATTTTCGACGTCTGCACTAATTTGCAAAGTGCCTTTAATGATTTTTGCGTTCTTACCTAAACCAATGATGCTGGTATTAGAAGGGACATCAATGACAATTTGATCTTTTTGTTTTTTAGCCGAGGCTAAACGAGCTTCTTCCTGAGGGCCGGTTAAATCTCTATTTGGACGTTTTTTGATAAGTGGCTGTATGTTCCAAACAGCAGGTGCATAAGCATTTTTATAATCTTCGAAATTATAAGGCGCAACACGATAGTCTGCTTCGGTCAGTTCACGGCCTTGATCATTAGATGACAAGTTAATCGTGCCACTAATTCGAATAATCTTAGGCGAGTTGCCGGCTTCTTTTAGCGCATCAACAAAGGCTTTCCGACTACTGACGGTGTAAATATGTGCATCAAGCGCATCTGATCCACCCGTAACTTGACCTTCGGCAGCAGCCCAGCCATCGTTGTGAGAAAGAACAGCACGCGTCATATCTTGCGACATACTATTCTTTCCAGTATTTGACAGCTTCTGTGACGAGTTATCCGTGCTTACAGCTGAACATCCGGCAATTAAGCTGGCCGCCAAACAAGACGCCGCTAAAATTTTTCTATTCATTTTATTCTCCAAAGATATTGAAAATAAGCAGATTAAGAAGACTCGCTATGCGTATTTTCAAATCGCATTTTTATTTTTATTGGCAAGAATATAGAGAACACGCTATGGCAGTGCTCTCTATATAGGAGAATAGACTATCAGGAAAGACAATAAATTAAAACGATGTTTTATTTTTAATAAATCACTGTTTTTTTTATAAGCCGGATGAATGGATCCTTTAGTTCTTTAATCACTTAAAAGGGCTGCAGCACTACCACAAACTGTCATGATGAAAAGGAACCATTTTAGATGGCTCGGGTTGGCTTTTATGGCCATTTTTACAGCAAGGAATGAACCTAGCATGGTGCCAGAAGCAAGGATCAATCCAGGAATCCATAGGATCTGGTCATTCCAAATAAATACGCCTAATGCCAAGCCAGTAAAACCCAGCGTACACACCATTTTTAGCGCATTGGTGTGTACTAGGTCATAACGTAAAGTACCAGCCAATGCAGCAATCAGGATAAAACCGACACCCGCTTGAACAAAACCGCCGTACACACCAGCGATAAATAGGGCAATCCATGCACTCGGTTTTTCCGAGACTTTAAACGGCACAGTGCCTTCTGGTGGCGCTATCATGGTAGGTCGGACAATCATAATTAACGTCATGCCTATCATGGCGCTTAACAATAGCGGCTTGAGCCAGGTTTCTGGTGCATAACTGGCTGCGAAAGCCCCCACTACGCCGCCCAGCAAGGATGGAATCATCACCGGCAGGATGTCAGCGTTATCCAACTTTTTGGCTTTACGAAAGCCAAATGTCGCTGCCACGTTTTGTAAAAATACCCCAACACGATTGGTCGCATTAGCGATGTCAGCCGGCATCCCCATGACCATCAAAGCCGGTAAAGTCAGGTTAGAACCACCGCCCGCCAAAGTATTAATAATGCCAGCAAGAAAACCTGTACCGATCAAAAGCGAAACAGTGAATAAACTGTAATCCATAACATCATCCTTAATTGACTCTTGAGCGAGTCGGAAGAGAATAAAAAGAGGAAACGAATAATAAGGAGAATTAGGCAATCTGACAAAAGATTATTAAGGAGAGGAAGATGAAACTGGCTCAACTTCCTCATCTAAGAAAAAGTTGAGCGGATAGAAAATGACTTATTTAAGAGAATTGTTTGCCATCAAGGTTTCATCAACACCTTTTAATTTCATCTCATCCATCATGAAATTAACGGTATTCAACAAGCGCTGCTCACCCTCTGGAATCAAATAACCAAATTGACTTTTGGTAAACGGATTTTCTTCACGTACCGCGTCTAAATTTTTGTTAATGACTTGATAATAAAGAGCTTCTGGCGTTTCTGTTACCATCACATCAACTGTGCCTGTTTCGACCGCTTTCGGTACATCTAGATTATTTTCAAAACGAACGATAGTTGCTTTGCTAAGATACTGATCGGCAAATTTTTCATTGGTGCCGCCAATATTTACGCCTACTTTCACTTCTGGCTTATTCACTTTTTCTAGCGTATCAAACAAGGATTCGCTACCTTGAGTAACAAGAAAACATTTACCAAATGTCATATAGCCTTGGCTTTGTTCCGCTGCCATTTGGCGAGAAATTCGACGAGTAATACCGCCCATGGCGATGTCATATTTGTCATCATCCAAACCTTTTAATAAGTCCTTCCACGTCGTTTGCACAAACTTCACTTCCACGCCCATCTCTGTCGCAAAGTACTTAGCCACATCAATATCGTAGCCCGAAAATGTACTGCCATCGTAATACGAAAAAGGCTTGTAATCGCCTGTGGTTCCAACAGTGATATAGCCTTGTTTTTGAATGTCTTCTAAACGATCGGCTTGCGCGATAGTGCTGTAAGCCATAGTGGACGCTAGTAATAAAAACGACGCAGTGAACTTCATAAGTGTGGACCTAACATGGAGATGAAAGAAATATATAAGCATTTGCTATGCCATGTTTTCAATTTTTATCGCGCTATTCAACGAACTCACAAACGCTGCAATAAACAATCCACCACCGCTTGGTTCACGCTGTGAGCGAGATGAGGAATAAGATCATAAGTCGTCATTGCACCAGAGTCTATCAAGGCATCATACGCTGATTTAGACAGGCGATAGTCAATCACATTATCTTGATTACCATGGATAAAATGTATTTGCGTATTCACGAGATCTTTCTTTGGATCTCTCTTTGGTAGTAAGGCAAAGCGCCCAGATAACGACACGATTTTCTCCGCTAGTTTTTCATCAACCATTTGTGTCGAAGACAAAGACATAATTGCCCCTTGGGAAAAACCGATTAACGTCGTTTGTTCTGCGTTCAATCCACTTTTTTGCTGCCAATCTTTCACTGTTTCAACAAAGGCTGGCATCGCCGCTTCAATGCGTCCCACGCGATTTTCTTCTGTCACACCTTGCACTGAAAACCATTGATAGCCTTGTCCAAAATCAGACGCATCGGGCGCTTGTAGCGACACTACAATAGCCTTAGGGAAAGATTTAGCGAGAACATAACCCAAAGGCGCCAAGCTCTGTGGTGTGGCGCCAACACCGTGAAATAATAAAAATAAACGCGTCGGCGAATTAGGTTCTTGTATCACAACAGTACTAGACATGAGGAATCCTTATTAATCATCACTTAATAGTATGATGAATACTCTATCCTTCTACAAAAACAAGATATATAAGCTATTCCTTAAGCTTCTATTTCGTATTTGGAAATAATCGATAACCCTATTCAAAATAATAAAAAATACTCGTCCAGTTTTCGGTTGTTGCTTCGTTGGCAATCAAGCTAACCTAACTCAACAAACAACACCTAAATACACACGATCTCAGCCATTATTCAAACAACGGACAAACGCATGTTAATAACAGATAAAAAACAAGCCGATGGTTATTATCAAGCCTTACTAAACCGAGAACCTAGTTATGTAGGCGTATTTTTTGTCGGCGTCAAAACAACCTCTATTTTCTGCATTGCAACTTGTCGAGCACGCAAACCAAAACGTGAGAACGTTGAGTTTTACACTCATTTCAAAGACGCCATGGACGCAGGTTTTCGCCCCTGTAAAGTCTGTCGCCCCACTGAAAACGCTCATGAAGCACCTTATGAAGTGCAAGCGGCAATGAACCTTGTGCGAGACTGTACTAAGGCGAAAATCAACGACCAAGACTTGAGAGAATCTGGAATACGACCCATCTTTGTGCGTCGTTGGTTTAATCAACATTACGGCATGACGTTTCAAACCTTTCAGCGCATGTATCGTATCAATTATGCGTTTCAAGAATTAAAGACAGGCAAAAGCGCCACCAATACTGCGTTAGATTCAGGCTACGATTCTTTGAGTGGTTTCGGTTACACTTTTAAAAAGTTACTCGGTCATGCACCGACCCTAAATTTGGAGAATGCTGTGATTTTAATCGATAGGCTGACAACGCCCATTGGCCCTATGTTTGTCTGCGCCACTGACGAAGGAATTTGTCTGTTGGAATTTGTCGACCGACGCATGTTAGAAACAGAGTTTGAAGACTTACAACGCCGTTTAAAAGCGCCGATTGTTGCGGGAGAAAACGCCCACATGAAACAGCTAAAAATAGAATTAGAAGAATACTTTGCAGGCAAACGCAGCGAATTCAGCGTACCGCTTCATACGCCAGGAACCGACTTCCAAAATGCTGTCTGGCAAGCCCTTGGAACGATTCCATTTGGAGAAACAGCCAGCTACCAAGAACAAGCCACGCGGTTAAATAACCCAAAGGCTGTTCGAGCGGTCGCCAGAGCTAACGGCATGAATCGTGTTGCCATTGTTATTCCTTGTCATAGAGTGATCGGCAAAGACGGCAGTTTAACCGGTTACGCTGGCGGATTAGAGCGAAAACGCTGGCTACTTGATCATGAAAAATCGCATAGTCAATACTTAGAAAATCAAAGCCTCGAAAGTCAAAACCTCGAAAAAAGCTGAGATCAAGCGCTAGAGTGCCAGTAGTTTCATGAATGCATCAAGGTTGTGTCATGGCAACGTAATTTCCCGCTACAAGGCTTGAAATGACTGTTAAGCCAGTTCATCTTCTACACTTTGATTGTAATTAGATGGAATTCAACATGCCTACAAACATTGTTGCTGTATATGGGACGCTTCGTGAGGGGCTGAATAATCACAAACTTCTTGCCGAATGCAAACGCATCGGCCTTGGTTGGCTGACAGGGTTTCGCATGCACAATCTTGGAGAATTTCCGGGTATTGTATCAACCCATGAAAACGGCGGTCGGATACGCGTTGAATGGTATGACGTATCAGACGAAATACTCGCGTCTTTGGATCAACTTGAAGGTTATGACCCAAAGATGCCAGAAAGCTCCTTGTACATTAGAAAACGTGTTTTTTCACCCTACGGCCGTGGCTGGATTTACGTATACAACAAATCCCTAGACCACGCTCCATATATGGAAGCGGGCGACTGGGAGCGTTATTCCCGAACCTCTATGCCTCACCAAGGCGCACAATCGGTGTAGATACCACTTGAGCCGTTTGATCACTTTGTAATTGAGCGATATTCGCCACACTTGCTTGGACTTGATCTTCATCCGTTAACAAGCCAAAACGCACCACAAAGTGCTTCGATTCACCAGCACCAATTGTCGGCACCAAACCTAAGTCGCGCTGATAAGAACGGTTATAAGCAAAGCTAGTGCCCGGCTCGATTCCCACCACGTAACCTTGTTCCAGTGTGTCCGTATTTTTCCATACGGTAAGCACTGGCAAGGTGTCCGTTTGATAGCTGACTTCTATGCCACAGCTCGCGTTGGCGTTATGTAATAACGCATAAGAAAAACCTTTCTCGTCACTAATCGGACGAATATTAAACACCATTTCGTCAAAGTCTTTAGTTGGCGCTGGCATCTGATTCCAATCGTTCAAACCACCAGCAGCATAGTCGTTAAAAGGCGATAGTTCCGCCATAGGAACGTGTAACTGCGCGCCATCTTCAAGAATCGGTTGGGCAAAGTTGTTGTGATAAATAGCTTGGTATTCGCGCGGATAACTACCTTTATTGGTTAAGGTATCTTCAACCAATAAATAAGGCTCATCTGGCGTTAATGACAATACCGTTTGCAGTTCAAAGTTAGTGAATTTAAAACGTTTTTCATCGACTCGACCACGTAAAGTCACACGATAAGGCGGTACCTGCTCGACCTCTAAAACCACTTCGTCTGCGGGTGTGTTTTGGATACGACCGTGTAATGTTAAAAACTCGTCGCCGTCTTGACCGGGATGCCCAGCCCATTGGTAACCACAACGCACTATCATCTCGTTAAAACCATCTAACCAACCAATACCGCCGGACGCTTCTTGGTTAACAAAGCTTGGATGTACGACTTCTTTAACTGGTGAATCCCAACCAAATCGTACTTCTTTTCCTGTCGTATCTTTCCTAACAACATCAAGAACCGCCATGCCACGAGTCGGTACAACACGAACCACAGAATCGCCCACGGTCAACGTGATCAAACGTGAGCCAGTTTGCTTGCCACCCATAAGACACGTCTGCTGCACACTAATCGGAATATCTTTCGGTAAGCCCATTAATTCTGCGGATAGAGACAGATTTGCTACATCGATATGATGTTGATTACTAAGAAGAACAAGTTTAAACATAGGCCAAGCTCCGAATAAAATTTCCTCATGCTAGCGCGAGCTAGATAACAAGGCTAGCCATGAGGATAAAATCTGCTATTTATTCAATGTTGCTTGTCGCTCCGTTGAGTCGTTCTGGTAATAATTCTATTTAAAAATCCCCTGGCGCACACTGTAGGCAAGTCAGTCCTAAGTTACGCCAGCCTTGAACCACAGCGTCGCGGTCGTCCAATACCAACCAAGGCGTAAAACCATCTTCGTGGATTTTCTCCAACAAGGCTTTTTTAACATCCTCGTCTGGCAAGGCATCAGCATTGTCTGGGCGTAGATAAATGCCATCGCACGGAATTTGGTGTTTTTGAATCCATTCAACCGAGTGCTGTTTATGGGACTCAGGACGGCCACTGCAAATTAAAATATGTTGGCCTTGTTGCTTGAGAATATTGACCAAACGCAGCACATTTTCGATCACTGGTGCATGTTTCATGTGTTCAAAAAAAGGGTCCCAATGCTTTTCTGCACCAAGCACCCAATGGGCTACTTCAGTGTGATCGAACTCAGCAAGAGTGCCATCTAAATCAACAATTACGGCATTTGGTAACATGTAAAGCTTCCTTTAAAAGGGGTAATTTCCCAGCCGTTTTCGTCTTGGCTAGGCACAAAAGAAATAGGAGTAACGTTGCCGATTCTTGGGCAATACGGCGTGCCGTTGATAACATTGTTTAGCACTCGATAAACACCAGAATGCGCGATGATCAGAGGCCACGAATGCTCGCTGAGGATCTCATTCAATGCGCCTAGCACTCGAGTCTCGAAGTCTCGCCAAGATTCACCATTAGGCGGCGTCACGTCATAAGGCAGCTGCTGTTCTATCGGGCAGCCTTCTAAGTCGCCCCAATTGCGTTCTTTAAGTTGCTCATAAGCCATAATGGTTTGTTTTGGCACCGCATGAAATGCGGTCTCTTGCGTGCGTTGTAACGTACTGGTTGCCACAACACTCCAATCAATGGCGCTTAATATTGGCGCTGCATCTTTGGCTTGCTGAATTCCGGTTTCACTTAACGGACTATCGGTAAAACCACCTATACGAAACGCGGCGTTAAACTCGCTCTGCGCATGACGCGCAAAGACAAAAGGTTTAGGTATTAAGGTCATAATCTAACTCAATATAAGAATCAGCAGTAACGCTTGGGCCAAGGGCCTGTCGCCACTCACTTAGATCTTTCATGGTATAAAACAATGGAACACAAATACGGCAGCCAAGATGATCTACCAGCCGTTTCAAATCTTGCTTACGCGGATGCACATTCCAGCGTTCAAAATGCGCTCTGTCTTCGCTCACGGCCTGACGAGCATGTTCCGGCAAATGTCCGGTATAAACCGGCAAATATCGCTCTGGTTGTTGCAATAAAACAGCCGCTTCGCCACTCAATCCATCAGGATCACCACACAGCACCACTTTGGCATTGGGATTGAACGGTTGGCTTTTCATATTTTCCAGGACAGGTCTAATCTCGCTGCACACACTATCTTTAGGCCCAGCCAAAACAGTTTCAGGCGCAATGCAATCTTCTCCTAGAGTCCAATCATGAAACCCTAGTGAAGTTAACCAGCAGGCCATTTCTAACGCTCGTCCAGTTTGAGGAACTGGCATCAGCAAGGCGCGCTCGTCTTTCAGATAATGCAGCAAGGCGTTTTTACATTGCTTTAATGAATTATCGTACAAGCCGTAAGACGCATCGAGTAAAGCAACACTGGCGTGCGGAGGCATGGTAAAAGGATACAAGCCGGATTCTAGGCTAAAATCGCCGCTGTAAAATACGCCCTCACCCATATCAAGATGCAGCCACACACCGCCAAAAGAATGCCCTGCCGAACCTGTTGTCACCTTAATGCCAGACACATTCGTCGAGCCACAAATAGGCAATGTATGAAGGTTCAAATGCGTTGGCAATTGCTGCTGAACGGGCGAAGTCGCGTAAACGGGAACTTGGCTATCAATATCGATCAAACCGCCCATATGATCTTGATGATCATGGGAAATGAAAATCGCATCTAAGTGATCCGGTTGCGTCCAGCCTTTGTCTTCGCCCACCTCTAACGCGCCGCCCGCGTCGAGTAAAAAACGAACCGGTTTTGACTGATTGTCCGCTTCGTAGGTCACCAAAATCGCGGCAGCAGTTTTCCTTCCTGCGCCACTTAAAATATCAATGCTGACTCTCATGGCTCACTCTCAAGCGACCAAGCTTGCCCAAGACGAACCTGATGCTGGCTTTCTAGCGTCATAGGTACATCGCTGTACGCGAGTAAGCGCTGGCCATCTTTTAGCGTCAATTCAATATCGTAACGCTCGCCACGAAAAATACAGCTGTGAACGCTTACAGCCAGTGCTGAATCGTCCGCGCTGACGAAATGAATATCTTGTGGACGCACGAGCACAGAGCTAGCCGCTTTATCTGGTGAATGCTGGCAAATCAACTCAGTCAAATTTGTACCGCTCACGTATTGCGAAGGAGCAACCGCAGCCACCGACAACACAGAACCTCGACCAATAAAATTCGCTAGCCAAGTGTTTCTTGGTCTTGCATACAGTTCCTGAGGTGTTCCCCATTGCACCAATTGCCCTTTATTCAGCACAGCAATTTTATCAGCCAATGACATGGCTTCGGATTGATCATGGGTGACATAAACCATAGTCGCGCCAGTACGTTTGTGAAAGGCGCGGAAGGTTTCTTCCATCGTCGCTCGCAAATGTCTATCTAAGTTAGCGAGCGGTTCGTCAAACAACACCACATCTGGCTCGGTGACCAAACTACGCGCCAACGCCACTCGCTGACGCTGACCGCCACTTAGTTGCGCTGGCAATCGATCTGCGTATTCTTCTAACTGAACAATTTCCAGAGCGTCTTTAATTCGTTTGTTGCGTTCTGCCACCGGCGTTTTCTGTACTTTAAGCGGATAGCCGACGTTTTCTTTCACCGTCATGTGCGGCCAAAGTGCATACGATTGAAACACCATGCCGAAGTTTCTTTCTTCTGTTGGCACATGACGCGTCGAACTAGAAAGACAGTCATCGCCATGAATGATTTGACCACCTGAAACCTTCTCAAATCCTGCCAGCATTCTTAAAATGGTCGATTTACCACAACCACTTGGCCCAAGTAAGGCAACAAACTCACCCGGCTCAATCGTTAAATTCAAACCTTTTACAACCGGCGCACCATGAAAAGATTTTTCAACGCCATCCAATATTAACCGTGCCATGGAATCACTCCTTTGGGCAGACGAGGGGTAAACAGACTCAATAAACTCATTAACCCTGCGACCAGAAAAACCACCAGCACAGCAATGGCCGAGGCCAAAACACTGTCGCCACTTTCATCGAGATTAAAAATCAACACACCGAGGGTTTCATTGCCCGCACTCCATAACAAAGCGGACACCGTCAGTTCATTAATTGAGATCAAAAACACTAATAATCCACCAGCGAAAAAGGCGGGTGCAGTGAGAGGTAAAATAATGTCTATCAAGCGCTGTATCGGCCTTGCACCTGCAAGCTGTGCCGCTTCTTCTAAAGCGGGGTCAAGCTGAGACATGGCGCTTAATACCGGCTTCAAACACACACTCAAAAAACAAGAAAGATACGCCAAGAAAATAATGCCCAACGTGCCGTACAAGCTGACCTCAATAAAAGGCAAAGGCTTGGCGAACAACAAAATAAAAGCGATGGCTAAGACGATACCAGGGATGGCGTAAGGCACTTCAATCAAACTGGCGATCACAGCTCTGGTGCGCATTGGTAAACGCATCAACAAGTAGCCCAATGGCAAAGACACCAGCATCAAGACTAAAGCACTGAAAAAAGCCAAAAACGCGCTGTTTTCGAAGGCTCGGGAAGTAACGCCTTGCCGCCCTATCATTTCGTAAAACGCGGAAAAGGTAATGGTATCCGCGTTCAATGGCATACCAAGAGCAGGCACCAATGAGCTCACAATCAAAGCAAATAGCGGTGCCACCAAAATAAAACACAACATCAATGCCAAAAGGATTTCGAGAGGCAAACGCCATTGCTTAAGACGAAAAGACAGCGACTGCGCGGTATGACCTAACAAGGCATAACAACTGCGTTGCTGTAGCCATTGTTGTAACAACATTCCCGCTAGCACTAACAACGCAATAATCATCGACAAGCCCGCCACTTGGCTCAGCATATCGTTACCAAATCCTGCCATTTGCTGATAAATCAAAGTTGGTAAAACGATGTAGCCTGCAGGAATCCCTAACATCGCAGGAATACCAAAATTACCCAAAGAAGAAACAAAGGCTAACGCGGCGCCAGCGATAATCGCACTGCGACACAAAGGTAGAATGATATCGACCCAAATTCGAAACTGAGAAGCACGAGATAGTTGAGCTGCTTCTAATAAATCCTGCGGCAATGAAATAAGCTGAGTACGCAAAGCCAGAAATACCAAGGGCGCACTTTGTATGCCTAACAACAAGGCTATGCCTTCCGCCGAATACATTGGTTGTGGGCTGCCCAACGCTGGCGCTATACCTAATGTATTTAAAATTGGGCTTGCTGGACCAAACAGTTGTAACCAACTCAACGCTGTCACTTGTGGCGGAATCATCATCGGCAACATAAAACAAAACACCCAAATGGCACGACCACGAATATTTGTTAAAGTCACCACAAAGCCAAAGCCGCAACCTAAAATCACCGCGATGAGCGTCCCTAACCCTGAGGTATAGAAACTATTGCGTAAAGCAGTCCAAGTACGTTCACTTCGTAGTACTTCTGCCATAGGTGAGGAGTTAGAAAAGGCCGTATGACTCAAAGCCTCTACCAATAAACGCAGGCTGGGTAATACACTTAACGCAGCAATCAATAAGAAGAGTCCAATGGACAACCAGCGTAACTGGCTATCCATGGAGGCTCCATCCATAAAACGTCTTTTTAATAACGAAGGTGTCATCTTTCTTAACCTTCAAAGATTTTGCTAAAGCGCTCTTTGTTCGCTTCGTTGTCGCGCAATGTTTTTGCCGCATCGAATGGCATCAAACGAATATCTGTACGCTTAGGGAAACCTTCTGGCACACCAATGTCACTACGAGCCGGTAAGTAGCCCTGCTCTAATACTAAGGCTTGGCCTTCTTTTGATAAGAGAAAGTCTACAAAGCGCTTTGCTGCAGCTTTGTTTTTAGCTTCTTTCATGATCGCCACTGGCTCAGTCACCATGGTGACGCCCGTTTTAGGAAAGATAAATTCAATCGGTGAGCCCTTCGCCGCTTCACGAATCGCTAGGAAATCCACAATCACACCGTAAGGCTTAGTACCTGATGCCACCGCTTTTAGTACACCGCCATTGCCTCCTTGCGCCATCGCTTGGTTGGCATGTAATTGCTCAAAATAATTCCAGCCTAGTGATTTGTCAGCAGTTAGCGTCGCAAGATGAATCAGCGCAGCACCAGAATACAAAGGGCTTGGCATCGCTACTTGGTTTTTGTATTCAGGCTTGACCAAATCAGCCCAATCCGTTGGATGTTGCGGCGCTTGTTTATGACGGACAATGCCTGTAGTAATCAGTTTCGTGCCGTAATAATAGCCATCTTTGCTGTACAAACTATCTTCGTATTGATCGCGATTAGGGCTCATGTAGGAATACAAATAGCCATCAGACACCATAGATTCCATGGTCACGCTGTCAGCAATAAGCAGTACATCGGGTTTCACCACGCCAGAGGATAATTCCGCGCGCAATTTCGTTATTAATTTGGTCGTTCCGTCACGCACCCACTCCACTTTTATATCTGGATTGGCCGCTTCAAACGCATCCACCGTCATTTGCGCATCTTGGTTTGGCTGACTGGTATACAAGGTCAAAACATCTTGAGCTTGTACGGAAAGAGGAAAAGCAAGTGCCGCAGCACATAGCAACAAGGTCTTCTTAACGGTCATGGTGAAACTCTCTTTTTGATAAGTGAGCTGCAACAATACCGACATAATTTGACACTATAGTGACGAAAAAATTTCGTTTAATGCTGGTTTGCTTTCGTTTCGACGATCTTCATTTAAAAAGCTTCATAAAAAGGACTGAATCACTATGAACAAAAGGCACTATGACATCGTGCAATGGGTGAATAAGCAAGGACGCCAAACATTACAGGCCGTCGCCGACGAATTTTCGGTCTCAGTGCAAACCGTTCGATCGGATATTAGGCTATTAGCCGAAAAAGGCTTGGTATTGCGCAGCCATGGTGAAGTGATCCCTTTTCCTCATCGCGAGAACATTAGTTTTGATCAAAGACGAATCCGCCATGCGGCCGGAAAAAAGCACATTGCCGACCTTTGTGTGAGCAAGTTGGCGGACTATCAATCAATCTTTCTTGGCAGTGGTTCAACCGTGGCAGAAGTCGCCAACCAGCTTTCGCTCTTTCAGGGCTTACAAGTGATGACCACTAACCTTCATGCCGCACGTAATTTGTGTGAGCACCCGGACTGCGAGCTCACCATATCAGGTGGTCGAGTAAGAATGCGCGATCAAGATGTCATAGGTGGCGACGCCATGCGTTTTTTCCAGCGCTACCGAGCGGACATTGGTATTTTTTCTGTCGCAGCGGTGAACAAACAGGGACATTTATTTGATTTTACTGACGATGAGGTCATGGCGCGAGAAGCCTTGGTTGAACATTGCCATTATCGAGTTTTAGTTATCGACAGTACAAAGTTTGATACTGAATCCCGATGTTTATGGGGAAAAATGAGCGATTATGATTGTGTAATTACCGACCAAAAACCGTCTTCTTCTTTACTCAGCTCGCTAAGTTATCAAGGCGTTGAAATATTGTATTAACAATAACGAGGTTAAAATAAAAGCACCTTTGTATAAATTGTGTAAAAAATGCGCTTGATCTCAGTCTTTATATAAGACTATTGTCTTAGTTACCCCCACGTCGCAAAGAATTGAGGTTGTTATGAAATCACCTATTAGAATTCGACAGCAGATTAATATTGGTTTAGTGGTTATTCTCTTACTCGCTCTTGCCAGTATTTATCTTGTTATAGAAACGAAAGTGAAACCCGACTTAACTGCAGAACGCCAACAACAAATTTCCGTTAATCAAAAAGGTCTGAGTGAATTACTCAGTGCGAAGTTAGAAAAAATTCAATTGCTGACTAGTACTTTGGCTTTGGCCAGTTCTGAGCTTCCTAAAGACGAAGCCTTATTTAAAAAAGTATTCCCGAGCATTATTAATAACCATGACGACAAAAGTATCGCCGGTGGTGGTATCTGGCCAGAACCTTCTGCTTTTACTCAAGGAACGCAGCGTCGTAGTTTTTTCTGGGGCCGCGATGGTTCTAAGATGAGCTATCTGGACGATTATAATGACCCTGCAGGTTCTGGTTATCAAAATGAAGGCTGGTACACCGTTGGCAAAACAGCTCCCGTTAATCGTTGCACTTGGTCTGAGGCTTACATTGATCCAGTCACCAAAATTCCAATGGTGACCTGTACCATTCCAATGAAAGAAAAAAATACGTTCACGGGTGTAACCACGGTGGATATGATGCTAGATGGCATCACCAACACCCTTGAACAATACGGCGCCGAAAACCAAGGCTATGTATTTGCCATTGATCAAGCTGGGCAAATGCTGAGTTTCCCTAAAGGCAAAGCCAATTTAGTCAAAAACGATGGCAGTATGTTGACTGCGGCTGAGCTTGGCAATCAGTTACCTTGGTTAAAGTCAGCATTAGATAAAATCAGTGGCTCGCAGCAAGTAATCACGCTCGATCATGATGACATATTAAATGGAGCGGCCTACGTCGATCTTTTTAAGCACCCACAAACGGGCTGGACGATCGGCTTAGTCGTTCCTAAAGCACGCATGACAGAAATCGCTCAAAGCATGGGCTTGTTCCTGATGATTGTCATTGGTGCTTTATTAGTCGTCGTTAGCATCATTGCCATTTCTTACTTCCGCAGCTTGCTTGGTCAGATCAACCAAACTACTCAGCAAATTCAAGAGCTGGCCGATGGCGGCAGCACCCAAGAACTTGAAGTCGGCAAATTAAATGAGCTAGGCGATTTACGTCAGGCAGTTAATGCCTATGGCGATAAGCTGAAAAAATTACTAGAACAGATTCATATTGAATCTGCCAACCTGGTGAAAGATGCTGGTCGCTTAAGCACATTTAGCAATGACTTTTTAAATAAAGCCAACAGCCTAAGTGATGAAAACACCACATTGGCGGCAGCGACAGAAGAGCTGGGCGCGACCTCTCATGATGTTGCCATGTACGCCAATGAAACCAGAGAAACTGTTGAGCGCATCCACAAAGACGTACGCAACAGCGGTAATGAAATGAATGCCGTTATCGAAACAATGCGCTCTCTTACCAGCGCTATGACGCAAGCACAAGCCAACATTCTTCAGTTAGACGAAGATAGCCGCCGTGCGAACGGCATGTTGGGTGTTATTCGAGCCATTGCCGAGCAAACCAACCTCTTGGCACTAAATGCTGCCATTGAGGCAGCTCGGGCAGGGGAAACAGGTCGAGGCTTTGCAGTGGTTGCGGATGAAGTACGTAACCTTGCCGCTAAGAGTGAGAGCTCTGCCGTGGAAATTGAACAAGTCCTAGGGCGTCTACAAATCGCGTCGAAAGAATCTGTCAGCTCTATGGAACTGGGCCATAGCGAAACCATACGTGCAGTAGCAACAGCAGAGTCAACGGCTAGCCACTTGCAGCAAGTCGTTAGCGCCTTCTCTCAAATCACCGATCAGGCGACACAAATTTCGGTGGCGGCTGGAGAACAGCAAAAAGTATCTCATGATTTGAGTCAATTTGTGTCTCGATTACAAGAACTCACTGGCAGCAACGCCAGCGATTCAAGTCATCTTAGCCGTATGAGTCAAGAGATCGATGCCATTGCCAATCGACTCAATGCCTTGAAATAGATACATAAAATACAGTAGAACGACAAATCCCACGCTAATTAGTTAGAGTGGGATTTTTTACGTTTACAGGAATGTCCAAAATTTTGCGACTAACCGATGAATACGACGCCGATACGGTGGACGCAGCAAGGCAAGAACATTCGGCCCACGTTTGTGTAATACCGACTTGCTATGAGAAAAGGTGCGAAAGCCTTCTTCAGCGTGATAAGCGCCCATTCCCGATGCGCCAATACCACCAAACGGCAAGTCCGCTTGTGCGACTTGAACCAGAGTGTGATTAATCACCAAACTGCCGCTGGCAATGCTTTCCTCGCAGCGCTTTTGATCTTCATTTTGTTGCGTAAATAAATACATAGATAAAGGACGAGGTCGTTGCTGAATGTAAGACAAGGCCTCTGACATATCAGCATAGGTGAGAATCGGTAACAAAGGCCCGAAAATCTCATCCTGCATCACGTTCAAAGCATCGTTTGGTTGATACAGCGCATGCAACGCCAGCTTACCGTCGCTTTCCTCTGGCCCTTGCGGCATCAAGTTGTCACATTGGACCCCAGCAGTTCGTGCTTGCTCTAAATAGCCTTTTAGGCGATCTAATTGGCGGACGTTAATTAAACTCGTGTAATCAGGGCTCAACACACCTTCTGGATAATAATCCGCAAGTTCCTGCTTTATATAATCGATTAAGGTCTGCTTTTGGTCGGAATGGCACATAACGTAATCTGGTGCGACACAGGTTTGTCCTGCATTGAGCACTTTTCCAAACACTAGCTTCTTAGCCGTATCACGTAAATCCGCCGACGGAGCGACCAGTAAAGGAGATTTACCGCCTAGCTCCAAAGTAATAGGCGTTAAATGCTCGGCGGCGTTGCGCATAATAATGTGCCCCACGGACGTCGAACCAGTAAACAAAAGATGATCGAATGGCAACAGACTAAACTCGTTGGCTATCTCTGCCTCACCTTCAACCACTTCCACCCAATCCTCCCCCAAAGCGTGAGTCACTATGTCGCATAGCACCTGATTAGTTTCAGGACAAAACTCCGATAGTTTCATCATCACACGATTCCCAGCAGACAATGCGCCCACCAAAGGCCCCAGAGACAGCAACACGGGATAGTTCCAAGGTGAGATGACACCTACCACACCTTTTGGCTGATAGAACACCTGAGCGCTAGCTGGCAAGGTACTGATGTGGACTTTGCGCTTTGAAGGTTTCATCCATTTAACAAGATGACGTTTCGCGTGCTTTATTTCACCAAGCAAAGGAACAAGCTCAAGTAACCTAGATTCTTCATGAGCGCGCTGTCCAAAATCTTTCTGCAAGGCGTCTAATAAAGAGGTTTCATGATCCATTAACGCCGCTTGCAAACGAGTAAGACATTGTCGACGCTCTTCAGCTGATGGTAAGGGGTTTTGCTGAGCCACATTTTTCAGGCGAGATAATGCCGAGTAGATGTCGTCTTTAGAAGAAAAAATAGCAGGTGTTACTTTCATGATGGCCTCTTCAACACTCGTTATTATTTTATGATCAAATGCCGCTTATTTACTACACTATCTAATGACTCATAACGAATGCAAGGAGCACATCATGGCGACTATTTTATGCTACGGAGATTCTCTTACTTGGGGCCGAGTACCTAACGGAGGACGTTACCCAAAACACCTACGCTGGCCAACCATGCTAAACGACTTATTAGGCCAACAACATCAAGTGATTAACTTTGGATTGCCAGGCAGAACGACGATCTGGAATGATCCCTTCTTAGAAGGTAGAAATGGCCTAGCGTACCTTCAAGCGGCATTAGAAACCTTTGGCCCTGTCGATATTTTAATATTGATGTTGGGCACTAATGATTTGAAGCGACACTTCCATATTGGAGCCTATGAAGCAGCAAAAGGTGTGGAAAAACTGATCGAGAAGTCAAGAATACCAAATACTCACGATTTCCCAGTCCCAACCCTTGTAGTGATCGCTCCGCCAAATATTTTATCCCCAACGGGCTCTATGGCCGAAAGTTTTGACGGTGCCATTGAAAAATCACAACATTTTCATCAGTACTACCAAGATATCGCCATTCGCAACCAATGTATTTTTCTCAATGCTGCTGGGGTCTTACAGCCAAGCGACGTTGATGGCGTGCACTTAGACACGCAAGCAAATGAGCAATTAGCAAACTCGATATATTCTTTGATAAAAATGGAAATATGAGATTAAGCATTTGTTTTATATTGATTTTTTAATAAATTTCTATAAATGAGGCAATTTCTATAAAAACGAACCAATCGCAACTAGATAATATTATTAAGAGGACTTAATCAGATTAAGTCGCTTATAGCTATTGACAAAGAAGGGAAGATCTATAAGCGCAAAAGGAAAGAATGGAAATCGTATAAAATATGCACGATTCTTTGTTCATACTCGCTTTTTTACGAAATAATCGCTCACTCAAATTTTCTTGCACAAAGTTATCCACAGGAAGAGTGAGTGAGCGCCCTTTATCAAAACACCGCCTGAAATGCTACCCAAATAGCAATAATCCGCTTCTGTATGCTCCATTTCCTTGTTTTTTGTACCTCGTAATTGCTAAGCAAATCCGTATGATCTGTTTATTAAATTTGTCTATCAGATCCATATCTTGAACAAACGTAGTAAGGAGAAAAGCAATGAAAGTAAGCTTCATCGGACTCGGAACTATGGGTTACCCAATGGCAGGCCATGTGAGTAAAGCGGGTCATGCAGTTGTGGTTTTCAATCGATCTACTCTAAAAGCCCAAAACTGGTGTGAAGAATACACTGGCACCTTTGCGACGACTCCTGCTCTTGCTGCGCAAGACGCCGACATTGTATTAACCTGCGTGGGTAACGACGACGATTTACGCGCCGTATATTTAGGACAAGACGGCGCATTCCAACAAGCAAAAGCCGGCACGCTTTTTATTGATCACACGACCGCTTCGGCAGAAGTGGCAAAAGAGCTTCATCAAGCCGCTCAAGAACGTGGTTTCTACTTCATGGATGCTCCCGTTTCTGGTGGCCAAGCGGGTGCAGTAAATGGCGTATTAACCGTAATGATCGGTGGTTCGCAAAGCGACTTAGATAAAGCTCAGTCGGTGTTGGATTGCTATGCAAAAGCCACCAGCTTAATGGGGCCTGTAGGTAACGGTCAGATCGCCAAAATGGTCAATCAGATTCTTATTGGTGGCGTATTGTCTGGTTTGTCTGAAGGTATTCGTTTCGCCCAGACAGCGGGCTTAGACATTGCAACGCTTGTAGATACGCTAAAACATGGCGCAGCGGGTTCTTGGCAGTTAGAGAATCGCGGTGAAACCATGGCTAAAAACGAGTTTGACTTTGGTTTCGCCATTGAATGGATGCATAAGGATTTAGGTCTGTGTCTTGCTCAAGCTGAAAAAATGGGCATCAAGATTCCATTAACCCAGGCCGTTGATCAGGATTACCAAGCACTAATAGCAGAAGGTCGTGGTCGTCAAGACACCTCTGTTCTAGTGAAAGCGCTCGATAAAAAAGCCTAATTTTAGTGTTTTAGGTCGTTTAATGTTTCGGTGATGGAGCATTAAACGGTCTTCCTAAAGGCCAACAAACTAGTTGGCAACCTCATGTCTCATCTCCTTTTTAAACTTTTTTATAAAAAATTGTCCTTTTTCTTTCACATTCCTTACTTATGTTTTTTCCTGCAAAACCTTTGTGCTCAAGGCTTCCCCTTCGTTATAGAGATTCTGTATTCATTACACGCATAGGCCATATCGTTATTTCGATTGGTTATTTAAATTGGCTTGAGTAATCTTCAGAGACGCTATTTTTGATGCTTCTGTTTATTCAGGCTCATCATTTATAGCTAAAGGGGGCTCAGGGACGAGGCAGAGCAACCCCATTCGAACTAGGAGTTTGGATGGGGTTTGTTTTAAAACTGTAAAAGACTCGAACGACAAAGATGGCTCTTAACCCTGCCAAGATAATCACAAAAGTAACGAATACCTTGATTCGACTTCCCACGTGTTCGACACGAATATAATTATGCTAATGGAGAGTTACAATGAAAAAAGGGTTAGCAAAACTGACGCTTGCACTCATGGCCGCTGGAGCAATCAGCACTTCCGCTCACGCTGCAACAACACTGGTTTATTGTTCAGAAGGTAGCCCTGAGGGCTTTAACCCGGCATTTTATACTGCTGGTACTACTTTCGATGCGACATCGAAAAACATGTTCAACCGTTTAGTCGAATTCAAATTGGGTACGACAGAAACTGAACCAGGCTTAGCAACAAGCTATGATGTATCAAGCGATGGCCTTGAATACACTTTCCATTTGCGTAAAGGCGTGAAATTTCACACTTCTAAAGACTTCACACCAACACGTGATTTTAATGCCGACGACGTAATCTTTACTTTTGACCGTCAAGGCAACAAAGAAAATCCTTACCACAGTGTGTCAGGCGGCTCTTACGAATACTTCACTGGTATGGGCATGGATACCTTGATTAAAGAGATGGTGAAAGTCGACGACTACACAGTGAAATTCATTTTGACGAAACCAGAAGCGCCTTTCATTGCTAACCTTGCAATGGACTTTGCGTCTATTTTCTCTAAAGAACAAGCCGACGCTTACATGAAAGCCGGCACACCAGAAAAATTGGACATTGATCCAGTTGCTACTGGTCCTTTCCAAAAAGTTCAGTATCAAAAAGATTCTTTGATCCGCTACACAGCGTTTAAAGACTACTGGCAAGGTAAAGCAAAAATCGATCGTCTTGTTTTCTCTATCACACCAGACGCTTCTGTTCGTTACGCTAAATTGAAAGCGGGCGAATGTGATGTTATGCCGTATCCAAACCCAGCTGATCTTAAGCAAATGGAAGCGGATCCAAATATCAACCTAATGAGCCAAGAAGGCTTGAACGTTGGTTATTTGGCATTTAACACGCAGAAAAAACCATTCACTGATCCTCGTGTTCGCCAAGCACTAAGCTTAGCTACTGACAAGAGCGCGATCATCGATGCTGTTTTCCAAGGCGCTGGTAAAGTCGCTAAAAACCCAATTCCACCAACTATGTGGTCTTACAACAAAAACGTTGTTGATTACCCATACGATCCAGTAAAAGCGAAAAAATTACTTGCTGAAGCGGGTTATCCAGATGGTTTCTCAACCAATATCTGGGCAATGCCAGTACAACGTCCATATAACCCAAATGCGCGTCGTATGGCTGAAATCATGCAAGAAGACTGGTCCAAAATCGGTGTGAAAGCAGAAATCGTTTCTTACGAATGGGGTGAATACTTAAACCGTTCTAAGAAAGGTGAGCACGATACCGTGTTGCTAGGTTGGACTGGTGATAATGGTGACCCAGATAACTTCCTATATGTATTGTTAGGTTGTGATGCTGTTGGTGGTGCTAACCGTGCACAGTGGTGTAACGAAGAGTTCAACAACTTACTTCTAAAAGCGAAACAAACTTCGGATAAAGCAGAACGTACTAAGTTGTACGAAGAGTCTCAAGTTGTTTTCAAACGTGAAGCTCCATGGATCACTATCGCTCATTCAGTGGTTTACGAGCCAATTCGTAAAGAAGTTAAAGGCTACAAAATTGACCCACTTGGCGGTCACTACTTCTACAACGTCAGCAAATAACCAACGTTTAGAAATATGTCCTTTGGACAACAAAACACTTACTCGCTGGGACGTGAGTAAGTGTTTTGCTGACCGAGCAGATTGCTCGATCGCATAACATCCCAAGAGAGCCAGTCCTTTATGTTCCAATTTATTTTCCGTCGCTTAAGCCTCGTCATTCCGACCTTTCTCGGGATTACCTTGCTGACTTTTACCCTTATTCGCTTAATCCCCGGTGATCCAATTGAAGTCATGGCCGGCGAACGCGGAGTGAGTGCAGAACGCCACGCCGAATTAAGTGCTCAACTAGGCTTTGATCAGCCGTTATATGTTCAGTATTACCACTATGTCACTGGCGTTTTACAAGGTGATTTAGGCAACTCCCTCATTACCAGAGAACCGGTAATGAAAGAATTCCTAACGCTTTTTCCAGCTACCATTGAGTTAGCATTTTGTGCCGCTATTTTTGCGATTCTGATTGGTTTGCCTGCGGGCATTTTTGCCGCGGTTAAACGGGGAACTGTGATTGATCATTCGGTGATGACGTTTTCTCTCACCGGTTATTCAATGCCCATATTCTGGTGGGCGCTGTTATTGATGTTGGTATTTTCCGTTAACCTGGGTTGGACGCCGGTATCCGGACGGATCGACGTGGTGTATTGGATAGACGACGTTACCGGCTTCATGTTAATTGATTCATTATTATCAGGTGAAGAAGGCGCGTTTTCTTCTGCCGTTTCGCATCTGATCCTGCCAAGTATCGTTCTCGGCACCATTCCTATGGCGGTTATCGCCCGTATGACACGTTCTTCTATGTTAGAAGTATTGAGCGAAGATTACATTCGTACCGCTCGAGCGAAAGGCATCGCTCCTTGGCGAGTCATCGTGATTCATGCGTTACGTAACGCCTTGATCCCAGTGATTACCGTAATTGGTTTGCAGGTGGGTATTTTGTTATCTGGTGCGATTCTAACCGAAACCGTATTTGCTTGGCCGGGCATTGGTAAATGGTTAATCGAGTCTATCGGACGCCGTGATTACCCCGTTGTACAAGGCGGTATTTTGATTGTCGCTTGTATCATCATTGTCGTGAATCTCTTGGTAGATATCACTTACGGCATTGTTAACCCACGAATTCGACACAGCCGATAAGGAGGCGTTTATGACAACATCTACAAAAACGTCCACGACAGACATTCCATTGACCGCACCTGTGCCAATGACGCCATTCCAAGAGTTTTGGCATTATTTCAGTAGCAACAAAGGCGCGGTGGCAGGTTTGATCGTTATTGCGATCATTTGCTTCATGGCGGTATTTGCTAACTTTGTTGCGCCGCATTCCCCATCTGACCAATATCGTGATGCGCTGTTATTGCCACCCGCTTGGTTAGACGGCGGTAACTGGTCTTTTGTTTTGGGTACGGACGATGTGGGCCGAGATATCTTGTCTCGCTTGATTTATGGTTCACGTCTTTCTATTGCCGTTGGCCTTGTGGCGGTAACTGCGTCTTTGATAATGGGCATTCTACTTGGTCTAGTAGCAGGTTATTTCAGAGGCATGATAGACACAGCCATCATGCGTATCGTCGATATCATGTTGGCAATGCCAAGCTTATTGTTGGCGATTGCGATCGTAGCGATTTTAGGGCCAAGCATTGTGAATGCGGCGTTGGCGATTTCCATTGTCTCGCTGCCACATTATGTACGCTTAACCCGTGCAGCAACCATGGCAGAAATGTCTCGCGATTATGTCACCTCATCTCGTGTCATCGGCGCTAGTCCGCTGCGTTTGATGTTTGTCTGCATTTTGCCAAACTGTTTAGCACCGTTAATCGTGCAAGCAACGTTAGGCTTCTCCAGCGCCATCCTAGATATGGCAGCCCTTGGCTTTCTTGGCCTTGGCGCACAACCACCAACCCCAGAATGGGGTTCGATGTTAGCCGATGCGTTGCAGTTTGTTCAGCGCGCTTGGTGGGTGGTTACTTTCCCCGGTTTGATGATTTTGATCACAGTACTGGCGTTTAACCTCATGGGTGATGGCTTGCGTGATGCCCTTGATCCCAAGTTGAAACAGTAAGAGAGGTTGTTATGTCACTGTTACAGTTGGAAAATTTAAGCGTTACCTTCGGCAGTTTTCGCGCCGTAGATAACATTAGTTACAAGGTCGAAGAAGGGGAAGTTCTCGGCATCGTTGGGGAATCTGGCTCAGGAAAGAGTGTAAGTTCATTGTCTATCATGGGCTTGATCGACTTCCCTGGAAAAGTCAGCGCAGATCAGTTGACCTTCGATGGTCAAGATCTGCAAGCCATGCCAGAAAAGCAACGTCGTAAGCTAACTGGCTCCGACATTGCGATGATCTTCCAAGATCCGATGACCAGCCTTAACCCATGTTTCACTGTGGGTTACCAGATCATTGAAGCGTTAAAGACACATCAAGGCGGCAGCAAGAAAGAACTAAAAGCGCGCGCTATTGAGTTATTAACGCAAGTAGGCATACCGGCACCAGAATCTCGTTTAGAAAACTATCCTCATCAGCTTTCAGGCGGTATGAGCCAGCGAGTGATGATTGCTATGTCGATTGCCTGTGATCCGCGCCTATTGATCGCAGACGAGCCGACAACCGCTCTAGATGTGACCATTCAAGCACAGATCATTGATCTATTGATCGAGTTACAACGCAAGAAACAAATGGGCTTGGTGCTGATCACTCACGATTTAGCCTTAGTCGCCGAAGTCGCTCATCGCGTTATCGTTATGTATGCGGGTCAAATAGTCGAATCTGGTCCAGCGTCAGAAGTTTTTAGCACACCAAGACATCCATACACTCAAGCCTTGCTCGCTTCTTTGCCTGAGTCAGCCTCTGGTAAAGCGCGTCTTAAAGCTTTACCAGGTGTGGTTCCGGGTCAATACGATCGCCCTCTGGGTTGTTTGCTAAGCCCGCGCTGCCCTTATGCGACAGATCATTGTCGTGAGGTTGAACCTGCGAACCAAGGCGACCTTAATCGCCAAGTAAAATGCCATACGCCATTGGACCGCGAAGGGAGACCAACCGCATGAACCAATCCGATAGCCAATTAATTTTGAAAGCCGAAAACCTAAAACAGCATTACCACGTCAAGCAAGGTTTGTTTAAACCTGACGCCGTCGTGAAAGCCGTCGATGGTATTAGTTTCAATCTTGAAAAAGGCAAAACCCTTGCGGTAGTAGGCGAATCCGGTTGTGGTAAATCCACCCTTGGTCGCATGCTAACTATGATTGAAACACCGACGGGTGGTAGCTTGGCTCACCTAGGTGAAGACTTACTAACATTGAGTTCTGACGCTCAAGCGAAGCTGCGCCAGAAGATTCAGATCATCTTCCAAAATCCTTATGGATCACTGAATCCTCGCAAGAAGATCGGCGCTATTTTGGAAGAGCCTTTGGTGATTAATACCAAGCTTTCCAAAACAGAACGTAAAGAAAAAGCTCTCGCTATCATGGCGAAAGTAGGCTTAAAAGCCGAACATTACGACCGGTATCCGCATATGTTTTCCGGTGGTCAACGTCAGCGTATCGCCATCGCTCGTGGCTTGATGCTCGACCCAAATGTCATCGTTGCCGATGAACCCGTGTCCGCATTGGATGTGTCGGTTCAAGCGCAAGTATTGAACTTGATGATGGATTTGCAGGAAGAGTTTGGTTTGAGCTATGTGTTCATCTCCCACGACTTATCTGTGGTAGAACACATTGCCGATGACGTGATGGTGATGTATTTAGGTAAAGTGGTTGAACAAGGTACTCGCGAACAACTATTCGAGAACCCGAAGCACCCATATACCTTAGCATTGCTGTCTAGTACACCGCAGCTTTCACCGGATAAACGTCGTGTTCGCATTAAGCTGCAAGGCGAATTACCTTCACCGTTGAATCCGCCATCTGGCTGTGCTTTCCACGGACGCTGCAGTTACGCCAACGACCGCTGCAAAACCGAAACGCCATTGCTTCGATTAGACGATCAGGCAGAGCAAGAAAAAGGCCACATGATTGCGTGTCACGCTGTGGAAGAAAACCGTATTGAAGCCATTACGGTGGGTGCGGCGTAAGCGAACCTATTCAATATTTGTGAGTTTCTATAACGCCCGCAAGGGCGTTTTTTTATCTACTTTAATACCCGCCCTTCTTTCATGTGATAAGCCGTCATCTATTTCACCTTGTAACCCATAGTATGAGCTAATAGAATCCACTTCATATAAACGCAAAAGGGATGCTTGTCATGCGGTCAGTTCTATCAGGTCTTCATCTCATTTGGATGAGTTTGTTGCTTCTTTCCAGCACGCTCCACGCAGCGGATTTTTATATCTCTGATGTCAGCGAGACCACTCAAGACAACGCTCCCGCATTGGTTATTCGCTTTACCGATTCGATTGATCCTCAAAGCGACCTAAGCAAATCCATTTCTGTGGCACCCAATCCCACCACTGGTAATATCTGGATTCCTCAAAATAATGGCCGACAATGGGTACTGCCATTTGTTGAGCCTAGTACCGAATACACCGTCAAAGTGCAAACTAAACCTAAGTCGGTCGATGGTAAAACGCTCTCTGAAAAAGACAGCGAAGGTAATATTCATAACTTTGAACGCACGGTAAAAACTCGTGAAATCATTCCCGGCGCCAATTTTTCAGGCAAAGGTAGTTTCTTAGTCGGCAATATTCAAAACGGCATTCCTGTTACCGTTATCAATCAAAAATCGGTCGATTTAGATGTATTTCGTGTTCGCGATGACACTTTAGACCGCTTTATTGACGAAACCTCTTTGCAAGGAATGAATGATTACTACAGCCTCAATCGGTTAAAAAAATACGCAGATCTGGTTCACACTGCTCGTTATGAAAATGATGCAAAAGCCAACCAACGTAAGACCTACAATTTAAATCTAGATCCTGTCTTAGAAAAGAATTCACCAGGTATTTATGTCGCTATTATCCGTAAGCCGGGAGATTATGACTACGCCTACGATACGGCGGTATTCACCATTACAGACATAGGTTTACACGCTAGAAAATACAAAGATTCGTTAGTGATTTATAGCCATTCCATTACCACAGCCAAGCCCATGCCCAATGTCAACTTGCGCTTTTTATGGCCAAAAACAGATAAACAAGCGGCTCGCGAACAAGCTGCTACAAGTGGTCTAGATGGCAGCTATCAACTGTCGACAAACGACTTGCCAAAAGTAGTACTTGCTCGCCATGGCGATAGCATTACCTTTTTAAAATTAGATGAAGGTGAATTAGATTTATCCGCTTATCCGAATGTGCCAAGTCTACATCGCAATTATCAGATGTTTATGTACGGCCCACGAGATCTTTATCGTCCTGGTGAAGAGGTGTCGATTAATTTATTACTACGCGATTATGACGGCCAAAAAGTCGCAAATTTGCCATTACAAGCCAAGCTTTATGATGCTCGTGGCGAACGTAAAAAACAGTTCACTTGGCAGCCTGACAGCACCAACCTTTATCAAACCAGCTTCCAGTTAGACGGCAACGCGCCAACAGGAAAATGGCGTCTTGAAGTCAGCATTAACAATGACTATGTTGATACTTACTGGTTTCAGGTTGAAGACTTTTTACCTGAAACTCTGACGCTTTCCTTTTACGATGATGTTCCTAATCAAACTCGCTATGCTCCTAAAGGCAGTTTTGACGTTCCCATTCAAGGTGATTATCTCTATGGCGCTCCCGCAGCCAGCAATGATGCCGATGCCGTTGTTACAGTCTCGCCTTCGACCACGCCGTTTCCAGCACTAAAAGATTACTATTTCGGCAATGCCAAAGAAAAAATCAATGGCAGAACATTGAAAACTGCCGCAATCAAGTTGGATAAAGATGGCAAGGGAGTGATTTCTGTTCCAGATAATTGGGCTAACACTCCAGTACCATTGCGCTACCTTGTCAGTGCCAGCGTTTACGAAAGTGGCGGCCGTCCGGTGACGCGCAATCAGAACATCATACAATTACCAAGCTACGAAAAATTGGTTGGCATCCAGCCGTTATTTAAAGATCGACCAGCGTCCAATGAAACGTTGCAATTTAAGTTACTAAGTGTCGATCAAAAAGGGAAACAGGTTGCTGACAAGCTCAGTGTTCGCATGTCTCGAAATTACCGCGAATACTTCTGGGAATACAACGAATCCCGCGGCTGGTACTGGAATTATCAGAGCCATATTTATACAGTTGGTAACGAAAATATTGACGTGAAAGGCGACGCTGTCACCGTTGATTTCCCTGTGCAATGGGGTACGTATATTTTGGAAGTCACTTCTGAAACGGGTGCAAAAAGCACCTTTGAGTTTGAGACAGAATGGAGTTGGGATAACCAAAGCAGCAGCAATCTAAAACCCGACATGCTGCAAATGTCGTTGGATAAAGACCACTATGAGCTCGGCGATAAAGCAACACTGCGTTTAAACAGCCCAGTGGCTGGCGATGGCATTATCAATGTGGAATCCACTAATGGCGTTCAATACAGCCTTCATAAAAACATCGAAAAAGGCACAAATGAAGTTAGCATCGATATTCAACAAAATTGGAATCGACATGACTTATACGTCACGGCGATGGTGTTAACGCCAGCGGACCAAGTCACAGAAGTGGCACCTAAGCGAGCATTGGGGATTACCCATTTACCTATCATTCGCCCAGATGCAATCGCAGACGTAGAACTTACTACTGAGGAAAAAGTCCAGCCAAACAAGGTAGTAAAAGCTCATATTAATATCAAGAATTTATCCAAACTCGGAGATCAGCCGCTTTACGCAACGGTCGCCCTAGTTGATAAAGGCGTGCTGAATATTACACGCTATAAACCACCTCAACCTGAGCAGTATTTTTATGCTCCGCGTCGTTTTGAGTCGGCGTATTTCGACATCTATGGCAAAATCATTAATAACCTAGGTTATGACATGATCCGCCAGAAATTTGGTGGCGACGCGTTTAATGAATCGGATACCGAGCTCAGCCGAGGCGGTAAAAAGCCAAAATCTGATGTGCAAATTATCTCCTTCCTGAGTGAACCGGTTGCTCTTGTCAATGGCGAAGCCGATGTCAGTTTTGATCTGCCTAATTTCAATGGCAAATTGGAGTGGATGGTTGTGGTCTATGGCGATCACAGTTACGGCAGCGCTCACAAGGAAATGATTGTCGCTGACAAGCTTGTATCGCAAATTGCCATGCCGCGTTTCCTTGCGATGGGTGATAAGAGCCAAATCAGCATTGATCTACATAACCTTTCCGATGCCAAGCAAACATTTGATGTCAGCGTGAAAGTCGATGGTGCCGTCATTAGCGAAGGTTTGCAGCAAAGTCTAGAACTTGCTGATAAAGAAAAAACCGTACTTTCCATTCCGATAACAGGCGCGGACATGGAAGGCCAAGGTGTTATTACACTTAATGCCACCAATGGCGACGACATCAATATCACGCGAACGTGGCGACTTGGCGTGCGTAGTCCTTATCCTTGGGCAACAAATCAATTACGCGCAACGCTTGAGCCAGGCGAACAGTGGAAGCCGAGCTTTGATATCAGTTCATTGCGAGACAGCAGTATTCAGGCCATGCTCACCATTTCTGATCGCCCTGCGATCAACTTTAGAAGTCAATTCGAAAACTTATTACAATATCCTTATGGATGTTTAGAGCAAACCACCAGCTCGACTTATCCTTGGCTATTGTTAAATGAAGACATGGTCAGTCAGCTCGATTTGAATGACAGTATTGAACAAGAATTCAAACAACCTTTTAGCGAAGCCTTCCGTCTAAAACAAATCCAGAACGGGATTGAAAAGCTTAAAGCTAAACAGCTGAGCAATGGAGGCTTCGGCTATTGGGATTCGAGCAGTTGGGAGTCTCGCTGGGGAACCGTTTATGCTACGGAATTTTTAATCGATGCGCGTAAACAAGGCATTGTCGGCGATGACGACATGCTGAAACGCGCCATCGAGAGATTGACCTTCTTTGTCAACAACAACCCTGAAAGCGACATGTGGAGCGAAAGCTCTGATTATTATCAGTTCTCTTATCGCGCTTATGCCGCCTTTGTCTTAGCCAAAGCGGATGCTATTAGCTTGAGCTTCGTTCGTAGACTCTATGATCAAGCAATGACAAATAACAAAGGTGTAATTGCTTCCGGCCACGATAAATCAATACCATTTTTAGATGAATCTGGTCTTGCTTGGATGCATTTAGCGGGCGCTCTACATCAGTTAAATGACACCTCTAGAGCTCAAAAAGCACTAGAACTGGCTCTAAAAATTGACCGCAAACAGTATGCTTATTACCGAGATTATGGCTCTATTGTGCGCGATCAAGCACTTAGCCTTGCGGCGGCATTAGAGCTCGGGCTGGACGACGGAGATCTAGCCGATAAGATGATTGAGAGCCTACAAAGCAAACGCTGGTTCAGTACACAAGAGCGCATTGCTTTATTAAAAGTAGCTCGCCAATACGCTAACAAAAACAGTGAATGGCGCGCTACCATCCAATTACCATCTGGCGAACAGTCACTAGTAAAAGAAAAGGCATTCAACTCTATGTTTGATGCAGACCAGTTGCGCAAGCTGCAAGGTATTACTGCAGACAACCAAAAATTGTATATCAGTCTACAATATCAAGGCGCACCTAAAAACATCCCAGAGCCATACAGCGAAGGGCTGCGCATTAGTCGACAGTATTACGACCTGACAGGCAAACAGACAACGCCAACAAGACTAACCAGTGGAGATTTGGTCATTGTGGAATTAAATGTTGCTACGGTTGGTGATGACTTACGTATCCCAGATGCCTTGGTAGTAGACCTTTTACCAGCAGGTTTAGAATTAGAAAATCAAAACCTCAGCAATGCCAGCGTCGATTTGGATAGCATTATGATTGACGAAAAACCGCTTGGTAGCTACTTCCGCGAAAATAACCTGCTGTACCAAGAATATCGGGATGATCGCTTTGTGGCTTCCGTAAGTCTTATGAATCGTTCGGTGAAAAAGCTTTACTATCTGGCCCGAGCTGTCACACCGGGAACTTATCAGGTCGCACCGCCCTTTGTAGAAGATATGTATCGTCCTAATTACCGTGCCATTGGTACGTCGATTAATACTTTGGAAATACTGCCTCGTTAATGGCTCGCTTTAAGGCTCGATTCCGGCTATGGGCTTATTTGCCTATCGCCGGAATACTGTTGTTTTTGTCTTTCTTGATATTCAACAGGGTTGCACCGGTCGATTTAGAATCCCGTTCACTTAGTCAAACCGTTCTTGCTGAGGATGGTTCTATTTTACGTGATTTTGCTGATGAAAACGGCGTGTGGCGATTTCCTGTTACCTTAGACGATGTTTCCTCAAACTACCTTGAAGCGCTCATCACTTACGAAGATCAATATTTTTACCATCATCCCGGCGTTAATTTTTTTGCTCTCATTCGTGCCACTTGGCAATGGATTAGCACAGGCGAGATAGTCTCTGGCGGCTCAACATTAACCATGCAAGTTGCTCGCATTCGCTATCCAGAGGCCAGAACCGTATGGGGAAAACTCAAAGAGATCGTCCGTGCTCTACAATTAGAATGGCACTTTAGTAAAACCGACATCCTTACTTATTACCTCAATCACGCACCTTTTGGTGGCACCTATGAAGGCATTCAAGCCGCTTCTTTGGGCTACTTTGGTCATACGGTGAAACAACTGACTGACGCCCAAGCAGCTCTCTTGGCAGTTTTGCCGCAAGCGCCCAGCTATTACCGACCAGACCGACATAACGAACGCGCCCAACAAGCACGAGATAAATTGATGCGCCGCTTAGTAACGCTGAAAGAATGGTCTACCGAGCGCTTAAACGATGCGTTAATCGAAGACATTCCCGCTGTAACCAAACAAGACTATCAATCTGCACCCTTGCTCGCTCGCAGGTTAGTGACACACAACAAGTCGCCCCAGATAGAAACTTTTATACACTCTCAATGGCAAGGTCAGATCAGCAATTTGCTCAGAAATTATGTCCATGGTATTGGTCAGAAAGTTTCGGCAGCCGCATTGGTTGTCGAAAACGAAACAGGCAAGGTGAAAGTCTACGCGGGATCAGCCGATTTCAACGACAGCAGCCGTTTCGCTTATGTGGATATGGTGCAAGCCACACGCTCGCCAGGTTCAACACTTAAACCCTTTATTTACGGTATGGCACTGGATGAAGGCTTAATTCATAGCGAAAGTTTATTAATGGATGTGCCACTCAAGTTCGGGGACTATCAACCCGACAACTTCAATGGTGGCATCAGTGGACCAGTATCCGTCACCCATGCCTTGCAAAAAAGCCTGAATATTCCAGCGGTGCAAGTATTGGAACAGCTCAAGCCCATTTATTTTTTCTTAAAAATGAAAAAAGCAGGCATCGAGTTGAAACTCCCGACCGGAGCAAAGCCTAATTTGGCAGTGGCTCTCGGTGGAGTTGGCTCTGATTTAGAAGATCTTGTCTATGCCTACACCAGCCTTGGAAACAAAGGCCAAGCACAGCATCTGCGTTTTAGTACCGAGGATAAACAATCACAACAACCGCTGTTGAGCAATGGCGCCGCTTGGATTATTCGCAAAATATTATTAGATAATCCAGACTCTGTTTCTGGCTTAGCGGTTAAGACCGGCACAAGCTATGGATTCCGCGATGCGTGGGCGATTGGGGTGAGCCAACATTATACATTAGGCGTTTGGATTGGCAGACCCGATGGTGTTCCCATGCCCGGCCATTACGGTCAAGTTACCGCAGTGCCGTTATTAAACAATATTTATCAACGGCTCAATGATCGACGCCCAGATCCTCTGATGCCCGACAGCGTGTCTAAAGTAGACATATGCTGGCCACAAGGTGACATAGTTAAAACGGTTTGTGAGGAGAGCCACAGTGCTTATATTCTTGACGGCACCATTCCTAAGACTTGGTATAACACTGCGTCGCTACAGCAGCCATTCAACCAATCTGAATTTCAATTCTGGCAAGCAGATGATTCCAAATTACGAGTCAATATAAGCTGTCAGGTTAACGCCAAACGTCATAAGGTAACCGTTTGGCCTGCGCCCTTGGATAATTGGCTAAGCTTGGAACAACGCCGATCATCTCGGATACCGAGCTGGGATCCTAGATGTGAAACAACAGGCAATCTAGTCAGTCAATCTGCCGTGCGTATCTACGGGCTTGCAAATCAAGATGCGTTCCAGCTACCAAAGCAACAAAACCGAGAAATCACCATTTCTGCGAAAGGAGGAGAAGCGCCTTTTTACTGGTTTTTAAACGGCGTGTTGCTACCCGACCAGCAAAGAAAAACCACATTAAAAGACCTAAAATCCGGCAACTATCAACTCACGTTAATAGACCAAGCTGGCTCAAGAGACCAAGTCGAATTTTCGGTTCTTCTCTATTAGAAATAGAGATCTATATCTTCGCTCTTGGTGGGCATTATGATCAGAGTTAAACCCAATGATTTTCTATCACATCGTAATGACGAACAAAGGTATCTGGATCTAGCTCATATTCATCATCTTCTGGGTAAAGTTTGGCAACTTCAATATCCTGACCGGCGAAAGCAATAATAGACTCACGAGTCGGCCAATAAGTAATCAGAGTTACCTCGAACGTTAACTCGTCCACTTCTCGACCAAAAATTTGAGCCCCTTTAAAACCTTCGGTAGCAGATGTGTCTTTCACACCTGTTTCATATAAGTAAGCAATGAAACCTTCTTTTTTAGCCATTGGGCAACGGGCTTTCCACTCTCTTGCGATCACGTTAACTACTCCTCTTCTATGACCTATCTACTGCCTGATTCATCAGGGCGCATAACATTGTTTATATTAATATTGTTTACTATATCAATAATTGATGTGCTAACCTCAAAATTGGATGACTAACTCAAAGCACCAAGTATTACACTTCATAGACGCTGTAAAACGAATTCAAAGTTTTACCTAGATTGCTGACTTATAAAAATAATTAATGCATTGGTGTGTAAATATGAAGTTTGATTTTTCTGCCTGCGACCTTCAGGTTGCAGACGCTTCAGCACAAACTCTTGCTAGTATTTTATTGGATAAGGGTTTTGGTGAGCATCATTTTATTCAAAGTATGCCTCAAGAAAGGCTTACTACCTTGAGATTTAAAGAATTCGGACCGCTTTCTATTTTAGAGTATGCAGTAGGCCTTGCTACACACGTTAGTTCTTCCAATGTAGAAAACGCTTATTTTCTACACGTGATTTTAGCGGGTCATAGCGTCGAGCAGCATCAAAATGGGAAGCGCATTCTTAAGGCGGGGGATTCTATTTTCATAATGCCAAAAACCCGTTTTGAGGCAAATGATTCAGCTGACTGTAGAAAGCTTATTGTTAAAATTCCTACTGATTTTTTAAATCAAACAGCACGAGAGTTTGGTTATTTATCTTCTTTAGATCCAATTCAGTTCGATTCAAAAGTAAGCCAATTCCCGCTGACAGGGCCTTTGTTTAATCTGCTAAACGACATATTGCAGCAAGATAAAGATGAGCTCTATGAACGAGCATTGATTTATTATTGCAGACTATTAAACAGTGGGATTTTAAATATGTTTGATAGCAATGTTGGCCCAAGCACCCTTCCTAACAAATCGTTACATCGCCATATCGAACGTATTCGCAATTATGTGTTGGATAATATTACAACTGACATAGCAATCGATGAATTAGCCCATTTGTGCCAAATCAGTCGTAAGTCACTCTACAATCTTTTTGAACGAGAGACAGGACTCACACCTTCTGCTTACATTCGTCGTCTCAAATTAGAAAGTATACATTCTGAATTGAAAAACAATGAGCGTATTAAAAATGTGACACAAGTTGCACTAAAGTATGGTTTTACTAATTTAGGAAGATTTTCGGCTCAATACCGTGAGCAAATTGGGGAGTTACCTTCACAAACATTACGTGATTTTTCGTATTGATTAAGAGTTAAAAAAAACAAACTGGGCAAAAGGGTAAAGCCCAGTCTGTTCTTGTCAGTGCTCTTTGTTAAAACTTATACATCGCCATGACTTCTACTTGCTGACCTGCTGGACGAGTTGCTATGTTGCCGCTCGGAGCACTATTGGAGGCTGCGTTTTGATCACGTAGCTCTACACCAAGCTCAAGTCCAGGAAGGTAAGTGTAAATCATGTTTGCTGTTGTTGTTTTAAGAGTGTCATCGGCAAGAGATGAGTTCACTTCATCAGAAGTTACTTGGCCGTAACGTAGGTTAACTCGAAGTTTGTCGCTTATCTTATGGCCAATGCCCGCTGAAAAGCCACTGACAGTCACTAAATCGCCATTGCCGTCTAATTCTGATGTAGCAGCAGTTCCTGCAGCACCGTTATAACCCCAGCCTGCATATATTGCAGCACCTTCACCAGAAAAACCACTCAGCGTTACACTAGTATCGCCAAAATTCAATTTTGCGGCCAATGACAGTGCTGCCCCAAACTCAGAATCACCATTATTCAAGCTAACATCACGGCCTGTAACTGCAACGTTTAAGGCATGACCGCCTGATGTACGATGAGTATAAGCTGCCACCATATCAGGATAATGAGCTTCATTGTAAAGTGGATCTTGTAAGGTTAGACGCATACCGTCTTTTGCATAATGTACAACAAGATCAGGTCTCACAACCGAGCCATTCCCCGAAACAGTACCAATTCCAGTTCCATAGAAATTAATCATTTCTGTATCAAACGGCGCATTAGCGAAGAATTGTCCAGTCCATGTTTGACCAATAGTTAAGTTATCAACCGTAATCGTAGCGTGGCGTAAACGAAACACTGAAGATGCACCTCTGAAGTCCCCTTCAATAAACCCCTTCAGGTTATGATCACCCTCTTTACGACTAGCGGTGAAATTCAAACGAGACTGGCTTGCGCTTCCTTCAAAAGTACTATTGCTTTCGTCAGGGTTATTAAACACACCTTCGGCCTTAAGATAACCGCCTACGCTAAATTGAGTGCCATTAAAATCACCTAATTCCAGAGCAAACCCTTGGGAGGAAAGGCTGGCAACGATAACAGCTTGCGCGACTTTATTTTTCATTAGCATATTGATACCGCCCTGTATTTTTCATTTATATTTATTATGGGAAGCCAATATCGCAAAGAGCAGCGTAATGAAATAGCCAAATAGTGCAAACTTTGTACATAAAGTGCAAAAAAAAACAAATAAAAGAGCAATAGAATTAAAAGAGGCTAATTTTTAAGAAAAACTGCTAACAGATTTGAGAGCAGTTTTATTTTATGGCGGGAGTGTTATAGATAAGTATCTATATTAAATTAAACTCGAAACTGCTTCTGCAGTCCCATCAAGAAATTACGCAAAATTTGGTCTTTGCATTCGCAGTAGTGGCGATTGTCTGGCTTACGGAAGAACGAGCTAAGTTCATGCTTGCTTAGATTGAATTCTGCTAGCGACATGATATCGAGGATTTCTTCCGCTTGCAGGTTTAACGCAATACGCAACTTCATGAAGATAGCGTTATTGGTTAGGCGCTTTTCAGGTTCAGATTGCGGACCTTCGCGTTTACCACGCTTGGTGTTAATAAAACCATTTAGAAATGTTGCCATCTCTACATCAATCATTTCGACATAACCTGCATCGTCTTCTTTCTTTAGCCAGCTAGTAACTTGCTCTTGCGATGCAATGCCATCTGCTGCAGCAAAGATATCAACTATCTCTAGTTCTTTTAGGTCAAAGGTATAGCGAAGGCGGCGTAAAATATCGTTGTTGTTCAAAATGATTTCCTAGTGTTAGGGGGCATAAATAATAGTAGGCGCGACTCTAGCAGATTGGCAAGCATTTACCTATATCTGTCGCTAAATCCGTAAGAATATCGTCGAAAATGCATGATTATCGTAAAATTCTAGATTCTGTCTGCAAACTATATTGATTAGAAACAAAACTGGCGACTTAATAGCTTGTATCTCTTACTTTCATGGATGTAAGCCAGTGAACATTACGCAAAAACCCACACTGATGGATATCGAGGCCTCCCAAAAACCTTCAGTCGATAAATCAAGTCCAACAAAAGCCAAGAAGGTCGTTCGGGTTATAGAATTTGATTATCTACGCGGATTGGCCATTGCATTGATTGTGTTAGGACATTCTGTAACAAATACCAATGACGGTTTCCCAGTTTGGTTAGAGAACATCGTTCGTGGTGGCACAGGCGTTTTTGTATTTATTTCTGGCTTTTTCTTTCATCACATCTTTGCCCAACGCTTTGATTATCGCCGCTTTATGTCGAAGAAAGTGATGAACGTGTTGGTACCATTTTTGGCAGTTTCTGCTTTCGCTATTGTCGTAAACTTCTTCGGTTTTATCTTAGTCGATCAGGCAAGTGTTCCAGAAGCCTTCGCCCTATGCTGGGAAGTATTACAAAAGGGATTCGTATTGTTCCCACATTGGTACATTCCTTTCATTATGGCGACTTTTTTATGTTCAGGGCTGCATTTCCGCTATTTGAAACTGCCATTATTTGCCCAGCTTTCTATTTTAGCAGCGTTTACTATTATTGCAGTGGTTATCCATCGCCCGGCAGATAACGTAAATGTATTGCAGTCATTGGTGTATTTCACTCCCTTCTATTTATTGGGCATGCTGTACTCACAATATTTAGATTGGATGAAGCAGTACTATAGCTACTTTTTGGTCGCTGCGGTTATCACGGTGATCGCAACAGTCTGGCTGCAATCTGGTGTTTTATTTCATGCAGGGGGATTCCACAAAACGGCATTTGAATGGGGTGGTATCGATTTACAGTTTATTCAAAAAATGGGGTTATGTATTTTACTGGTTGGCTTTTGCTCGCATTGGGTTTGGTCAGCGCTTGGAAAACACTTAATCATGCTTGCCTCCATTAGCTTCGCAATTTTCTTTTTGCATCCATTATTGGGCATGATATGGGGAAATACGAAATATTTTTTACTTAACGCAGGCTATATAGAACCCAACAATACCGTGCTCTACAGTCTTATTTCATCGGTATTTTTGTTCGTCTTTCAGTTCTATGGGTCGGTGTGGTTAATAGGGAAATTGAAGCGTCTATTTGGTTCGAAAAGCCGATTACTGATTGGAGCATAATGATCAAATACATCTCCCCTGAAACATAATAATATTTGTTGTTATACTTTTATTGTAATCTCTTAAAGTCACAGAACTGGTTTTATCGAAAAGCATTGAAGGACGTGGATTATGATTAGCATAGAGTTTTTATTTACCTCATTAATTTTAGTGCTCATTCCTGGCACTGGAGTGATTTACACGATTTCAACAGGACTGTTTCAAGGAGCTCGTGCTTCATTTTCTGCAGCGCTAGGTTGTACTTTGGGAATAGTGCCTTCAATGCTAGCCAGTATTTTTGGCTTAGCTGTTATTCTGAATACCAGCGCAATGGCTTTTCAAGTTGTAAAATTTATCGGTGTTGCCTATTTGCTTTATCTGGCTTGGTGTATGTGGCGTGAAACTGGTGGATTAGCATTAGAGAAAAAAGAAGAGCAAAACATCAACTTATTTCAAGTAGCTCTGAAAGGCTGCCTGATCAATGTTTTAAACCCAAAGCTGACTATCTTTTTCTTAGCATTTTTACCACAATTTATTAACTCAAATGTAACTTCAGCGACCAGTCAAATGCTTTTACTTGGCGGTATTTTTATGGCAATGACGCTCATTGTTTTTATTCTATATGGAACACTCGCAAGCAAAGCGCGTCAATACTTAATTGGCTCTTCTAAAGTTGCAAAATATATGCAACGAACCTTTGCAGCAAGTTTTGCTTTATTGGGTATGAAGCTCGCATTTACTGATCGCTAAGAGGTTGCACACAATTGGCTCGTTATGACACCTGATCAATTGCATTAAAACTCATGTTATAGAAAATAAAAAAACGCCCATTTTCACAAATGGGCGTTTTCGTTGTGCAAAAGTTTAAAACATTATTTCTTCTTCGGTTGGCGACCGTGATATATCGCGAAGCCTCGGTCTCGATACAAACGCGTGTGAGAACCCAGCGCCGCGTCTAAAATTGGTGGATAACGCAAGAAGTCGTTCGCAACTACAAACAGCTCGCCGTTCAATGTAAGGTGTTGTTTAACGGTCATAAAGAAGCTTTCAGCAATACTGTAGTCGGTATTCACGCCACTGTGGAATGGTGGGTTGGTAACGACATAGTTAAAGCGGCCTTTAACTTCATCTAAGCCATTGGAAGCAATTAAAGTCACCGCGTCGCTGACTTGATTCGCAGCGAAGGTTAATTCCGTTGCTTTTAACGCCAAGACACTATCATCTAAAGCGGTAATACGCGCGCCAGTTTTGTTATGCAGCCAAAGAGCGATAATGCCGTCACCACAACCAAAGTCGAGTAATCGAGCGCTAGCAACATCACTCATAAAACGATGCTGGTTTAGCTGGTTTAATAAGATGTCGGTGCCTTTATCTAATTTGCCATGCCCAAAGACACCCGGCAAACTGCACAGTGTTAATGTTTGACCTGCAACCTCTTGCTTCCAAGTTACAATCCAATCTTCAAATACAAATGGCTTCGCAGGACGACGCTTGTAGCCTGCGTAAAGCAAACAGTGTTTGGCACCATCATGCTTACCTACCTCGTCTAATCCCGCTTCTAGACGCTTCATCGAGGACTTAACGCCGCTTTTATTGTCACCCACTAGCCATATTTGTCCGCCATCTTTTAAAAGAGGTAAAACTGACGCAAGCAAATAATCCAATAACTCTTTGGCTTTAGGCTGATAGATAACAATGTGATCGAAGTCACTGCCATTCTCTAACGCCCATTGCTCGGACAAGAACAGTTTTTCATCCGCAAAGCCGACTCGCAACAAAGCATCATAAAAGGTTTTAGATTGGCACCAAGCATACACATCCGTTTTTTTGCTTAAATCAAGTGGATAGGTGTCTTCAGGGTTAGCAAATAAAATTTTGCCGACCAATTCTTCTTCGTTGCGCACCAACAATTGGCTCGTCAAGTTAAGATTCATAAGTTACAGATAGCTCTTTAATAGATAAGGTGGTTACAGGCGCTAATAAAGTATTCAAACGCTCAGTAGGAAGTTCTGGTTGCACTCGCGGATAACGAGGTGCTTTTCGGTCATTGAGCAAAGGCGATGCCCAGCCTTTGGTTAAGGTTAGAAAGTCTTGCGCAAAATCATCACCGTGTTCTAAGCAACCAGACAAAATAACATCTAGGTAACTTAGTGCAATGGGACACTCATGGTGAGGTTCAATCACATCATCCGTGTGATAAACCCAATAAGTGCCTTCCGGCAAAGGATGGTCTTGATACGTTGTTAATTGCTTGGCGTCGATTACGGCTCTTTGATAGCCTTTCTCTCGCTCATCAAATAAGGGAAATTGATCATAAGGTACTTCGACCAATACACCATTACAGGTTTTCTCTGGTGCATGGATCACGGCAACAGAACTCATGCCATACTCAACCGACATTACCGACCAATGACGCTCAAATCCATGTAATTTAACTGGCCAAACCTTGCCAGTTTCGCCTGTTTTCGCACGGCTTTCACCATTAATTAGGCTGCCATAGCCCAAAATAAAGTGTCGATCTAATGCGCTCATAGCGGCCTCCAAACAAAACGTGCCAAATCAAATTCCCAGATAACCTGCATGATAACGTGTGGCTTTAGACAGTACTAGCTTATGTCTTCATTGATCGATAAAGGAGGATAGATAAAACGCAAAATCAGGGCATTTATTACACTATTCATGCGTAATTTTTGATGATTTTTCGACTGGTTTTGCTTGTTCTAGCACGTTATTGTTAAGAATTATAAAAAACAACAAGGAGAGTAGTGTGGAATCACCAATACTTTTGATTACTGGCGGCGGGAGAGGGATTGGCGCGGCAACAGCGAAGCTTGCCGCTCAGCAAGGCTATCAAGTAGTTATTAACTATCGAAAAGATGCCTCATCAGCTGAAAAAATCGTTGCCGATATTATCGCTTCAGGTGGCTTGGCTCATTGCCTACAAGCAGACGTAAGCGATGTTAAACAAGTCACAGAAATGTTCTCAACGATTAGACGTAATTGGGGACCAATTAAAGCATTGGTTAATAGCGCCGGTGTGTTAGATCAACAAGCTCGTTTTGTTGATACCCAGCCCGATCGCTGGCAACGCATCTTTCAAACCAATGTTTTCGGCACTATGCAATGTTGCCAAGAAGCCTTTCAAGACATGGCGCTGAGCCGTGGCGGCCAAGGTGGTGCTATCGTGAACGTATCTTCTCTAGCTTCTGTTTATGGTTCGCCAAATGAGTATGTAGATTATGCAGCAAGCAAAGGCGCTGTTGACTCTTTCTCAAAAGGCTTTGCCTTAGAGGTGGCTGGTGACGGCATTCGCGTTAACGTGGTGCGCCCTGGTTTGATTTATACTGATATGCACGCTGATGGAGGCGAAGCGGGGCGAGTGGATCGTATTGGGCCTAACTTGCCGCTACAACGTGGTGGACAACCAGAAGAAGTCGCAGAAGCGATCCTCTGGTTACTCAGCGACAAATCCAGCTATTCAACTGGAGGCTTTATTGACGTCGGTGGTGGCCGCTAAGTCAGCAAGACTATTTAGCGACCACACATTGAAAAGAGCTAGCCTTAAGAAAATCGCCCTTATTGTATTTTGCGTAAGATGGATAAGGGCACAATGGGCGCTGCATATCCACCATACGAGCCGTAATTTCTGGGTTTTTCGCGCGAGTAGCAGCGACAATACTTTGGGGAACTTTCTTTTTCTCTACCCATGAAATCAATGGCTGCAGCATATCGAATTGATCTGTTGATGGTCCACCTTGTCCGTGAGGCATACCAGGAACACGATATAAACGCACAAACTCTGATGCTCTGCCTTCAAGCGTGAAATTAAGAAAATCATACCAACGCATAGTGTCTTTCACAGAAAAAACAGGGTCGCTATTGCCATGGAAAATAATCATCTTCCCACCATGCTGCTTAAACTCAGTTAATTTAGGTTTGGCGGCATCTGGTGTTGTCATGGTCGTCATCGCGGATTCTTTGAATTGATTATTCGTCCCATAGATTTTGGGCGCGTCTTTATCAAAATCAAACTTAAGCAGATAATTTTCTAATGAGTAAATATCACCTGCAACATTGGAAAAAGGCGTGGTGAAAATATGCGCTAATGAAGCGGCCCCCATCACGACACTTATAGGCTTATTACTCCAATCTGAAATAGTGCTTTCAACTTTCCACATGCGCCAGTTATCAGAGCTAATCCCCGTATCATAGGCCCAGTCGGTGTATAAAGCTTGATTCTTTGAATCATGTGGTCCCATTTGCATACGCATCAGAGCAGCGACTTTGTTTAACGGCAAACAGTCGCGATCAAAATTACTTTTACAAACGAGCGCTTTGGGATTAAAGACTTTTTGGCAAGCGTCAGCTGCAAATATCATGTCATCGCTAATACCGTCTAAAGTATCGCATTGATCCAAGATACGTTTTGCAAATACTTTTAAATCACGTGGCGTTAACGATTGGCTAATATCATCGTTTACTCGATGCAACGCCTGAATGTCCCAAGCATGCTGTAACGCAGCTCTAGGTAAATTAAAGCCTGGATAACCCACTAATAAACCATCAAACATATCTGGGAAGCGCGACGCGGCGACCATTGCCATTCGCCCACCATTTGACTGGCCAAGACCATATGAATATTTAATAGGTGACTCGTAATAATTTTCAATCAAAGAACGAGCAACAGGATTTAACTTTTGTACCGCACCATAGCCATAATCACGGCGCGCTTCAGGATCATGACCAAATACCGCAGGACCTGCTAAACCAGCTTCTGGATTGGCTTGAGCATCATGACCGCCATTACTTGAAACCACTGCGAAGCCTTGGTTGATCGCATACTGAGAACTAAGAAGTCCCGTTATCGCACCTAACGCAGGCTTAACTTCACCATCATTTCCGCCATTAAACTGATATCCAAAACGCCCTTGCCAAAAGTTAGGTAACCGTAGCTCAAATTGAATCGAATAAAACTTACTATCAACCCCCATACGTTGTGACATGACACCCGAAACCAAGCAATAGGTGCTTCTAACCTCTTTATCTCGACCCATCATCGTGGTTTTAATTACTACACCTTCAGGTGCTTTTTGGGCTAACGCCTTACAATTGACAGCGTAGGCGCTGCTGCTACCGAAAAAGAAAAGTACAAAAATCGGCATCAGATAGGTTAAAAGCGTTTTCATTCACATCATCCTGTTTGATTTTTGGTGTCAAATCAAAAAATTATCCAAACGATGGCAGCAGCTTTAAAGACAATGACTGAGGCAATGTTGGGAATGCTCTTTTGCTATGGGATTCAACGGGCAAGCATTCAAAATAACGAATAATGAGATAAATAGAAAGTTATCGAGCTAAACAGAAAGGAAATAAAAAACGGGCTCAGAAAGCCCGTTTTGTAAAGCATGGATTAATGGGCAGCAAACACCAATAAATTGGGTGAAACTTCATTAAAATCCAATGCCATGGTCACACTAAGTGCCGTAACAGTGATGATAGAGAAGAAGAACACTTGTCGCGCCCAACCATTCACATCAATACCCGGACGGTAGCCTCGTAACGCCATAGCAAGCCACCAAAGACTGGTAGCCAGAGCAACAACCATAAAACCAATTCCAACATAGCCAGTCAGCGGTAAAAGTGCTGCGACGACTGCAAAGGCAGCAATATGTAGAATTATATGGCGTTTTGCTTTCGCGATACCTTGTGACACAGGCAAGACAGGAATCCCTGCCGCTTCGTAATCTTTATAGCGAAAAATAGCGATTGCATAAGAGTGTGGCATTTGCCAAATACAAAACATTGTAAGCAAGATAGCGGCACCAGCATCGAACTGACCTGCTGCGGCGCAATACCCCACAACCGGTGGAACAGCACCAGATAAACTACCAACAAAAGTCCCATATACGGACTTGCGCTTGAAATACATAGTGTATAAACCGACATAAACCACGTAACCAAATACGGCAAAGGCGACCGCAACCCAATTAGTGAAATATGACAGCAAAGCAAAACCAATAACACCTAACACAATACCGTGGAAAAACGCCGCTTTACCTGACATCTCACCATTCACCGTCACACGATTACGTGTGCGCTGCATTTTTGCATCAATATCTCTATCAATATAGTTGTTAATGGCACAGCCAGAAGCAACCACCAACGACAAGCCAACCACTGTCGCTAGCATAAGAATCCAGTCAATCTCGCCACGGGAGGCTAAAAAGAAGCCCCCCGCAACAGAGATGAGGTTACCCATAATGATGCCAGGCTTTGTCACCTGAAGATAACGCTTAAACATCTTTACAGGCTCCCGTCGGACACACATTACTTGTAATGAAAGAAGTCCGCATAATCATCAAATAACTCTGCTTACATCATCATTGCGTTGGAAGCGTAGATAATCCAAACGGATAACGCGACAACCATCACAATAATTACGGCAGAGAATATGAATGAATAAGTATCCAACTTACCTTGTTCAGAGAAGTCCAAATGAAGGAAATACTTCAAATGAACAAAAATCTGAACAATGGCTAACAATACGATTGTTATGTAAGTTGGACCCTTATCGAACGCTTCCGTCATTACCATCCAGAATGGAATACCAGTCAAAATAACAGACCAGATAAAACCAACCAAGTAAGACTTCACGCTACCGTGTGAATGCGCTTCAGAAGAATGATCGCTCATTAGATCGCCCCCATCAGATAAACAACGGTGAAAACACAGATCCAGATTATATCCAAAAAGTGCCAGAACAAGCTTAGACAAGCCAGACGAGTCAATGATCGACCAGTCAACCCTGTCATCATGATTTCAACAGCTAAAATAACCATCCAAATCAAACCTGCTGTAACGTGCAATCCATGCAAGCCAACAAGACTAAAAAACGCTGACAAGAAAGCGCTAGCTTGAGGGCCATTGCCGTTATGGATCAGATGCTGAAACTCATATATTTCTAGGGCTATAAACACGCCACCAAAAATAAAGGTCGCCAGCAACCACATTAACGTACCAGAACGGTTTTTGTTATGAGCACAAATCATTGCAAAACCGAATGTGATACTTGAAACAAGTAGCGCAGCCGTGCCCGCAAGGATTAACTCAAGATCAAAAATATCTTTACCGGAGACACCACCTGCTGTGTTCATAAAGAGCACAGCGTAGGTAGCGAAGACAGATGCAAACAACAAGCAGTCTGTCATTAGGTACAGCCAGAACCCAAATACAGTGTTTCCACCTGTATCATGGTGTTCGTCGTGATGTGCACCAGCTTCGTGAGCGTCGTGCGTATTCATATGTGTAGTGCTCATGATTACCCCTTAGCCACGTTATCTAGATGCTCATTTTCGATCTGAGCGATTTCATCAGGCTGTACATAGTAATCAACATCAGAGGTGTAGGCACGGGCAATAAATGTCACGATAGAGCCTACTAGACCAACGATTGCCAGCCACCAAATATGCCAGATCATTGCAAAACCGAATGCCGTAATAAGTGCACCAATGATGATACCCGCCTTAGTATTCTTAGGCATATGGATAGGCGCATAGCTTTCTTTACGAACGTAAGCCGTACCTTTTTCTTTCATATCCGTGAAAGCATCGATATCAGATACAACTGGTAGCTCTGCAAAGTTGTAGTACTGCGGCGGAGAAGCCGTAGACCACTCAAGCGTATGACCATTCCATGGATCACCAGTAGTGTCCAAGTTTTGTGCACGGTCACGGAAGCTTACGTATAGCTGTAGGAACTGACAGATAATCCCCGCCAAGATAACCAGTGCACCAACAAGAGCGATGTACAACCAGATGTTCCAATCAGGATTATCTGTATGGTTTAGACGGCGAGTCATACCCAAGAAGCCCAATACATAAAGAGGCATGAAGGCTAGGAAGAAACCAACTAACCAACACCAGAAAGCCGCTTTACCAAGCTTAACGTTAAGATGGAAGCCCATCGCTTTAGGGAACCAGAAAGCAAAACCAGCTAGATAACCAAATACCGCACCACCAATGATGGTGTTATGGAAATGGGCAATCAAGAACAAGCTGTTATGCAATACATAGTTAGCACCAGGTACAGCAAGAAGTACACCTGTCATACCACCTACGGTGAAAGTCACCATGAAACCAAGTGTCCAAAGAACCGGAACAGTCACACGAAGGCGACCACGGTACATAGTGAACAACCAGTTAAATAGTTTCACACCAGTCGGTACAGCGATGATCATTGTCATCACACCAAAGAAGGCATTTACGTTCGCACTTGAACCCATGGTAAAGAAATGGTGAAGCCATACGATGAAACCAAGAATGGAAATCGAAGCTGTCGCCCAAACCATAGATTTGTAGCCGAACAAACGCTTACCAGTAAAGGTAGACACAATTTCAGAGAATATACCAAATGCTGGAAGAACAAGGATGTACACCTCAGGGTGACCCCATGCCCAGAACAAGTTGATATACATCATTGAGTTACCGCCGCCATCATTCGTAAAGAAGTGGAAATCTAGGTAACGGTCAAGCGTCAACATTGCCAGTACAGCAGTCAAAATTGGGAAGGATGCAGCGATCAAAATATTGGCCCAAGTACAGGTCCAAGTAAAGATCGGCATATCCATCAATTTCATACCAGGTGTACGCATTTTAAACACAGTCGCCAAGAAGTTAACTGCGGTTAATGTCGTACCAATACCTGATATCTGCAATGCCCAAATATAATAGTCGACCCCTACACCTGGACTGTATTCCAACCCTGATAAAGGTGGATAAGCCACCCAACCAGTTTTAGCAAATTCGCCAAGGCCTAAGGAAATATTCACCAATACCGCACCAGAAACAGCTAGCCAAAAACTTAAGTTGTTTAGGAACGGAAAAGCCACGTCACGAGCACCAATCTGTAGCGGCACAACAATGTTCATCAGACCTATCATAAATGGCATTGCCATAAAGATGATCATAATGACACCGTGAGCCGTAAAAATTTGGTCATAGTGGCTTGGAGGTAAATAGCCAGGGTCACCGCTCGTTGCAAGCGCGAGCTGCAAACGCATCATAATGGCATCCGCGAAACCACGAATAAGCATTACCAATGCTAGAACGATATACATGATACCCAGTTTTTTATGGTCAACAGACGTTAACCAGTCATTCCAGAGTACACCAAGCAATTTGTGCTTAATAAGTAGGAAAGCAAGTACACAACCAGCGATCGCAACGACACACAATGTGCCGATAACAATCGGGTCGTACGGAAGAGCGTCCCACGATAGTTTGCCTAAGAGTGCAGACATTATTTTTCAGCCTCCGTATGCATATCATCCGATGAGTGTTCAGACGACTCATGATTCATTTCCATTTCGCCGTGATTCATCTCGCCATGATTCATTTCACCATGGTTTGAATTGCCTTGGATCATATTCGAATCAAATGTTGTGCCTTTAAGCAGCTCAACTTTGCCGTGGTCTTTCATGAATTTCATAACGTTATCATTAAAGATTCCAGGCTTAATAGAACCGTAATACTGAACAGGCGTTGCTTCATGCACAGGAGCATGCAAATCATATTCAGCAAGCTTGTCGTATGAAGCTTGATCCAATATGCCATTGTTGGTTGATCCAGCAATAGACTCAGCTTTCACACCTGCAACCCAAGCATCAAAATCGGCTTGCGTTTCTGTAGCGATCGCTTTGAACTTCATATTGGTAAAGCCAGGTCCACTGTAGTTCGCAGAATAACCATCAAATGTACCAGGTTCATTCGCGATCAAGTGAAGCTTAGTCACCATGCCTGCCATTGAGTAAATTTGGCTACCCAATTGAGGAATGAAGAATGAGTTCATCGTGCCTTCAGATGAAATTTGGAAAGCAACAGGAACGTTTTCAGGAAATCTCAATTCGTTCACAGATGCGATGCCAAGATCCGGATAAATAAACAACCATTTCCAGTTCATCGAAACGACCTGAACATTGATATGATCTTTATCGGATTTCAAAGGCTTGTAAGGATCCAGTGCGTGAGTTGATTTCCAAGTAATCACGCCAAGAATAATGACGATAATGACTGGGATAGCCCAAACAACTGTTTCTATTTTTGTGGAGTGTGACCATTTTGGCTCGTAAATCTCGTCACGACCTTCACGGTATTTCCAAGCGAAATACAGTGTCATGAAGATGACAGGAATTACAACAACCAGCATCAACAAAGTAGCAACAATAATTAGTTGCTTCTCTTCAATACCAACTTGCCCTTTAGGATCGAGCACACCACCCTGACAACCGGCGAGCAAGCCCACCATTAGCGCCAAAGCGACTTTACTTAGGATACGAGTTAACAAGAGAATCATCCTCTAACCCCGAGGTTCACAAAACTGCCACTTGAACATCAAGCAACAGAACGAAAATCCGGCAAATGCCGGGTATTTCAGTAAAGATCACCGCACTGTAAAAACAGTGTAAAAATCATTACTGCATTAATGACATTAACGCAGTAATGATTCTTTTGGATCACCTAAATCTGAAAAAGGGAGCTCCACAACTCATCATGCATCGCGCCTCAGCACGACTAGCTTGCTCATTAGGAGCAAACACATGAAACAAAGAGAAGGCCAGTTTCTGGCGAGCAGGGTTGATATTGGTCATAACGGACCAATAACTAACCAATAATAGGGTGGTAAAAACGACGCTAAGAAGTAGCCCCGCTTTAATAATAGGGTCGATACTGATAACACTTAGGCTATCAACAGAGGAAAGAGTAGTAATAAGTACAAAAAAACTAACAAACAAGCAAGACACAGCAACAGCAACGCGTAAGGTTTCCGCCAAGACGCTGGATATAGAATGCATGCAATGACGCAAAATGTCTTGAAAATTGTTCAATTTATTCATCCGATTCATAAAAACAAAAGTGAAAATACCGTTTTTACTCGCTTCATACGAATTTACGTGGGCGAAATATAGCAAAATTTAAGCAACCACACAAAGCGTAGTTTAGCCTTTGTTCCTCTTTGCTTCACTGTCTTTTTATAAAAATTCACATTCTAAGTGTAAGGAAATCCCTAATATTTACCCTTCACCCCAAGAGTAACGCCCTTATAAGACGATTTCCTTACAGTATGTAAATCTTACTTTACTCCAGTTTTTTCACAAACCAATGCTTCAATGCGACAATAATATGCACCATTGTTTCTTCACTAGGCCCACTAAAACCTAATAAAAAGCCAAATTGGCTTTTCTCGCCCAGGTTATTTGCATAATGCACGGACAAGGGAGAAAGGCATACTCCATCGCTATCAATAAGCTCTTGAGCAATCTGTTGATCTAGAGCGACATCCACTTCCATCGTAAAAAGGCAATCTGGTTTTAATGCTATCAATACATGCATTCCACCACGAGGCTTTTTCCAGTCAAACCAAGGAGCCAAATGCTGATCTAATAACGCCAATAAAAAGTCTCGCTTGAGCCGATAATGCCGACGCATTCGATTCACATGACGATCAAAATGGCCTTGAAGCATAAAATCTGCCACGGCAGGCTGTATTGGCAAGGATGCAGATGACCCCAACACTCGCTGACTTTTTTGTAATGTCGCAATATGCTTCATCGGCGCGACGATAAAGCCAAGCCGCAAGCCACGAAATAGCACTTTCGAAAAACTCCCTACAAAGAATACTCGGTCTCGGGCTTGGTCATGCACGCTCGCCGTTTGCATAAAAGGCACATTGCTTCGTCCCTGATAAACAAACTCATTGTCGTAATCGTCTTCTACCAGCCACCAGCTTGGTGAATTTTCCTGTAATGCTAGCAACCATTGCTGTCGTCGCGCTGCACTGATGCTAACGCCAAGGGGGTATTGCCGATTCGGCGTTACAATTGCCACATTCGAAGTATGTTCACTGTCTGGAAAACCAGGTCCATCTTCGTCAATAAAAAGAGCGCCAGCCTTTGCATGAGAAGGAATTACCTCGCGTATTGGCGAATAAGTAGGTTCTTCTAACCACCATTTCATTGGCGAATATTCGGAATCACCTATGGAAGTGATTGCATGCTGCAATAAAAGCAGCGAATCCCGACTGCCAGCCGTAACAATAATTTGTTCGGCTGAGCATTCAAGACTACGAACACGATACAAATAGTCGACTATCGCGACTTTTAAATCGGGATAACCCGTTGTATATCCACCTTCCAACACCGTCAAATCTGGATTGAGCCAACTACGTCGCATGCTTGCCGCCCATTCCTTGGTAGGAAAAACGGTCACATCCGCACCGGAATCAAATGCCCACTTTGGAGATGTTTCGCTGCGAGATAGGAGGTCCGAACTGGATTGTTTCGCCGAGCGATGACTCACCATAGGCAAAGCCGCAACAAACACACCGCGCTTTTCTTCGCTGGTTAAAATGCCTTCCGCAATTAACTGATCATAAGCCCTCGACGTGGTACTGCGAGAAACACCCAACGAGCCAGCTAAAAAACGCGAAGAGGGTAGTTTGTCACCAACTGATAGTTCACCCGACACAATGCCTTGCTGGATTTGCTCCATCAATTGTTTGTAATAGGGTTCGCCGTCCTCTAAAGAGAAACGCAAACTGGCAATGGCGTGCTTCATAATCTGGCCTGCTTTTTTATCTTTATTCTGGCTATTTTTAAAAAAGCCAGTTTTCTCTAAAGTTGCGTTATAGCCAATCAGCCATTGATACACAAGGAGAGAATGCATGAGCCAGTCACTAGAAGAAACAACATTAAGCAAAGTAAAAAGAGGGCCGAACCGTGCCTCTTATGACAAAGACCTAGCGTTAGACATTATTGATGCGGCGCTAATGTGCCATGTCGGGCAAACCAAAGATGGCCAAGTCTTCATTACGCCAACCAGTCATTGGCGCGAAGGCGATTATTTCTACTGGCACGCTCACTCCAAAGCTCGTAATGTCAAAGGCCCCATCGACGAACCTGAAAAGGTGTGCATTAATGTCAGTTTATTAGATGGCTTAGTGTTGGCTCGTTCAGCCATGCATCATTCTGTGAATTATCGTTCTGTCACCTTATTTGGTGTGCCAGAACTCATTGAGAATAAAGAAGAAAAGGTACGCCAGTTCAAACTTTTCTTAGACAAAGTCAGCCCTGGGCGCTGGGAAACACTACGCCCAGTAAACGAGCAAGAAATCAAAGCCACTGGCGTCGTGCGGATCAAAATCGACGAAGCCTCAGTCAAAATGCGCGCCGAGCCTCCAGTCGATGATCCAGCCGATAACGACTGGCCTGTTTGGGCTGGCGTCATGCCTTTAGAAAGACATTGGGGAGAAGTGCAAAAAGACCCGATTCAGAGCCAAAACTACCCAGAACCCAAGGCGCCGAACGCAGTGTAATAACGTTGGGACAAGATCAAGTAAATCGGATCTTGTTCCGTAAGAGATAGCCTGCTAGGATCGAAATCATGAACATCTTACTCGCACGATCACATCGATTTATCAGCCTCCGAGTCCCTAAACTGGACGCGGCGGCTTTGTTCTTTCTGAAATAACCTTTCAAAGACAAGCTCTCTCCGAGTCCTGACTCGGAGGAATCCAAACAGATGGCCTGATTTTTATCTTGGATTTATGGAGCTTTATAATGTCTAAACACAATTATCTTACCCACGAACAATTACTCAGCGCGCTTTCTTTGCGTGATTTAACCAACCCAAAGCACGGCATTCATGCCATGCAACAACTCATCACTGAAGCGGAAACAGCGCTTTCTGCCTTATGGTCCTGTTACCTGCAACGTATCAATGCCAATCCTATTGTGCCCGTTTACGAAAACTACGATGCGCTCGGTTATCCTGCCGATGGTGCGTCGCGAGACGTTCGCTACAGCCGCTATGTTTCAGATAGTTTGATGCTTCGCACTCAAACATCCAGCGCAGTACCAACCTGGTTGAGCAGTTGGCAAAGTCTACGACCGAACTCGATAGGAATGATAAGTCACGGTTTGGTTTACCGTCGTGACTGTATTGATCGCTGGCATTGTGCAGAACCTCATCAATTGGACATCTGGATTGTCATGCCCAAAACTCAAGCTGAAGAAGATATAGAGATTTTGAATGAGTCCATTGCGGCACTGATGAAAACCCTATTGCCCAATCATGTGGTACAGCAATCCAAGTCACCGCACCCCTATACAATAAATGGTGTTCAACTTGATGCTATTGAAGGGCAAAATCTGATTGAAGTAGGCGAGTGCGGCAACATAGATCCAGACTTATTAACCAGAAACGGTTGGTCAAGCAATGACTACACCGGTATCGCCATCGGATTAGGCTTAGATAGAGTATTGATGCTACGCAAAGGCATTCCTGATATTCGACTGCTTCGGGACCCAGATCCGCGAATCCAACAGCAAATGCTCGATTTATCACCTTGGCGACCTGTCTCGCGACAACCTAAAGCCGAACGTGATATTTCGATTGTGGTGAACCGAGACACAGATATGGACATTATTGGTGATCAAGTTCGCCTAACTTTAGGAGAACAAGCTCACTGGCTAGAAGAACTTCAACTTTTATCACGAACGGAATACCAACAATTACCAAAATCCGCCGTAGAAAGATTAGGAATGACATCAACGCAGGTTAATTTACTTTTACGAATCAATTTACGGCATCCAACTCGAAGTGTGCCAACAAGCCTTGCCAACGAGTTACGAAACAAGATTTATTTGTCGTTGAATCAAGGACATAACTACTTAGCCAACTAGCCCAACAGACAACAAACTTACAAAACCAAACCACTTTTATGCACTTTTTATGTGCGTGAAAGTGGTTTTTTTCTTGCGGTTTTCCATAAAATCGCTACCCTTGCACACTTTTTTAAGCTTCTGCGCGTTTTTTAGGGTGCCTTTTTTATCCAAAAAAGCATTCCTAACATTCAACCCACGAACAATAAAACGATAATCCTATCGAATAAAGGGAGTGCCCTACATGGCAGCCATCATAGACTTTTTAAATACTATTTTCTGGGGGTATATCCTCATCTATGGACTACTAGCCGTAGGCGTATATTTCACTTTACGTCTAGGTTTTATTCAGGTCCGTCGTTTTCCAGAATTCATCCGAACTGTTCTTAAAGCCCCACAATCGGATCGTGGCGGTATCTCTCCTTTCCAAGCACTATGTACTAGCCTCGCTTCTCGAGTAGGAACAGGCAACATGACAGGTGTTGCTGTCGCATTATATTTAGGTGGCCCAGGGGCTATTTTTTGGATGTGGGTGGTGGCAATTATCGGTATGGCAACCGCCTACGCTGAAAGCACCTTGGCTCAGCTCTACAAAATGCGCGATCAAAATGGACAATTACGTGGCGGCCCAGCGTTTTACATCAGTAAAGGCTTAAAAGCACCTTGGGCTGGTGCGGTATTTTCGCTTGCGCTTATCTTGGCGTTTGGTTTGGTATTCAATGCGGTGCAAGCCAACTCAATTGCTGGTGCAATGGAAGGCGCATTTGGTATCGACACCAGTGTGACTGGCATCGTGATCATGCTGCTAGCAGCAATTGTTATCTTCGGTGGTATCAAGAAAATCGCACGTTTTGCTGAAATCGTTGTGCCATTCATGGCAGTTTTATATCTACTACTAGCCTTGTATGTGATCTTCGCCAATATCTCTGACGTACCAGCGGCATTCGCGTTAATCTTTAAGAGCGCATTTGGTATTGAGCAAGCAGCAGGCGGCGTTTTAGGTGCCATGCTAAACGGTGTCAAACGTGGCTTGTTTTCCAACGAAGCTGGTATGGGTTCTGCGCCAAACATTGCTGCGGTTGCTACGCCAAACCCTCATCACCCAGCATCCCAAGGCATGGTTCAATCATTAGGTGTTTTCATTGATACACTGCTGATTTGTACTGCAACGGCCTTGATGATTCTATTATCTGGTGCATTGGGTAACGGTCAAACAGGCATTGCCTTAACGCAAACGGCGCTAACGACTCACATCGGTAGTGCGGGTCATTACTTTGTTGCTATTGCGATTTTCTTCTTCGCTTTCACCTCCATTATCGGTAACTACAGTTATGCAGAAAATGCGCTAACTTACCTAAAATGGGCCAATAAACCAGGGATTTTCATTCTACGTATCTTAGCGCTTGGCATGATTCCTTGGGGCGCTTATGAAAGTGTGGCGATGGTATTCAATGCGGCTGATGCAGCGATGGGTCTAATGGCAACTATTAACCTGATTGCGATCATGATGTTATCTGGTTTGGTAGTGAAATTAACCAAAGACTATTTCACGCAATTAAAAACCCACACTCCAGTATTCAATTCCGACGACTACCCAGAAGTTCGTGACGATATCGACCTTAGTGTTTGGGACGAAAAACCAAGCAAATAAGTCGTTCTTGCTAGTTTCGTTCTTGCTAATTTAATGTAGGCTTAGCCTGATTTTAAAGATAAAAAACCCGCAGCGAAGCGGGTTTTTTATTTCTGGTTTCATGCTTAATAAAGCCTTATCTCAAACGCTACATTTTCACTGCCAATTTATGCGCTAAAGCATGCAAAAATGGCCCTGCGATAAAAGAAATAATACCCGCAGCAGGCCAAGCCAATACCCAAGCTCCCATCCAGAAAGAGACGAAATTTGGATGTAACCCAATATTCAGATACGTAATCCATGCGGACATAAACAACGACAAGGTAAACGACATTAATACGGCAAAAATAATTCTGTGTTTCATGTTTCTCTCCTAATGAACTTACCGTCTTCTCTATAAATAGAGTGCCCCAGACGAAAAGTAAGTAAACGACTCAAACTCTGAATACATACTAGCAAACAACAATATTTGTAAATATACTGATTTTTTAAAAACAAATTTACGAAAATGAAAAATGCTTGATGATCTAAAGATTTTTATTACTGCTGCCAATAAAAATAGTCTGACTGCCGCCGCTCAACATCTTGATATGACTATCGCTACGGTATCTCGCCGTATCAGTGCCCTTGAGCAAAAACTTGGCTGTGAGTTACTACATCGTTCAACAAAAGGACTAACACTCACACCAGTGGGAGAAAGCTACTATCGCGAATGCGCGGAATTCATCGATGCGTTAGATCAGCGAATTTCCAACCTAGACCAAACCCTAAACAGTCTAAAAGGTGATTTGAAAGTACTTGCTCCGGTAAATTTGGGCAGTGGACCTCTAGACGCATTTTGGCAAGATTTTGTTCAACTGTACCCAGACATCGAACTAAACATAGAACTGAGCAACACACTGCAAGACATCAGAGACACCCGCGCCGACATCGCCTTGCGCTCGGGGAATCAACCCAGCTCATCATTGATTCAAAAGAAACTAGGTCACATTGAGCCTATTCTAGTCGCATCGCCTAACATGGCATTCCCACTGCCTAAAACGATAGAAGACTTACAACATGCGCCGAGCATTGCGTCCAACATGTTTGCCGATTGGTTACTGATTAATAATCAAGAAGATCGGCGCCCGTTAAACAAAGAGCACCGGCATATTAGTAATGACATGACAATCACACTCAACCTAGCGAAAGCGGGCGCTGGAATTGCCTTAATTCCCATGAGCATGGTGCATGGCGCCCTTGAAACTGGCGAGCTTATTCGGGTATTGCCTGAATGGCGCGGTCAAAATAGAGAGATTTTTTTAGTCTGGCCTTATCGACGCAGCTTATCAGCCAGAGCAAAGCTCTTGAAAGAGGAGATGACGAAATTTCTTCACCAACAAACTTGGTTTCATCCAAGCCCTTAGCCTAAAAAGGGAACTTTGATTAAACTAACGTACAATAATTTCACACCATTCAATCTCATTTCTTAACACGAAGGACAACCATGGAAAACTTATTCTGGTGGCAATACGCCTTAATCGGCGCCATTTTTATATGGAGCGGCTTTGTTCGCAGTGGTTTAGGATTTGGCGGCGCAGTACTGGCTTTGCCTTTCCTATTATTGGTAAAAAACGACCCGCTATTATTTTTGCCAATTATTTCCATTCATCTGTTAGTGTTTTCCAGCTGGATTGCATGGCAAGGATCGAGAGCCACCAAACAACAAGCCATACTCGCAGCAGAACGAGGCGAAGCGCCACAAGAAGCACAAGGCAATATCGCTTGGGGTTATTTAAAAAAAGCCCTCGGCATCATGATAGTGCCGAAACTAATCGGCGTATTTGGTTTATTAACCTTACCGGGCAACATAGTCACTGGCGTGATATTTGTCATTGTTGCTGTCTTTGCTGTGTCTTACATCCTGAATAAACCGTTTTATACCAACAACAAATTCCTCGATACCATCTTTCTTATGCTTGGCGGCTACGTAAGTGGCACTTCCTTAATCGGCGCACCGCTTATCGTCTCCGTCTTCGCCACCAAAGTTCCCCGCCATCAACTGCGCGATACCTTGTTCGTGCTCTGGTTTATTCTGGTGATGATCAAAATGGTGTCCTTCCTCATCGCTGGCATCGATTTACAACTCATCCATCAACTTTGGTTACTACCTTGCGCCTTGATTGGTCATGTATTTGGCCAAAAGCTACACAACCGTATTCAAAAAGCAGAAACTCCCGTCTTCTTCCAATTCGTCGGCTGGGCACTGCTCATCGTCTGCGGATTTGGCTTGTACTCGACGTTCATGCTTTAGTCCGCATGACTTGCGCTCGACCTTCGTGCAGCAGTAGTCCGCAGTAACGCTGTTACCAGATCAACTCTCGCTCCGGCGCTAAAGCGCAAACATCCGCGAGATGTTGATCTTGTAACCGCTATATCAGAGTCAATTACCCAAAAACACTTATGTGCAAATATCCGTGAGATATTGATTTGGTGACATTCGCTAAATGAACAATAGTGTCGACATGACGACATGCTCAAGCGGTTCAAGCAGACGTTTTGCGCTGACGATGTCAGTGACGCAAGCAAAACGTCCTCTTGATACGCATGACAGACTAGGCTGACGAGGACTCAGACAATTGATCTACCAGATAGACGATGGATTGATACTCGATGCCGCTGTGTTCCGATAAGCCAATCTCGCAGGTGCGGCTGTTGGAGTAGCCCGCTTCGCAGCCTTCTACGGCTTTGGCTAAGGTTTTGAGAGCGCTGGCGTTGAGTTCGGGGGTCGAGAAGCCTTTGTCACCAGCAAAGCCACAGCAGGTAATGTCTGGCGGAATGACCACTTCATCAGCGAGTTGGTGGGCAAGCTGTACGAAGCTGTCGGCGAGACCCATGCGGGTGGTGCTGCAAGTGACATGCAGCGCGATTTTGCCGAGCTTATCTTTCACCGTTAGATTTGGCATCACATGAGTCGAGACAAAGCCCACTTGCTCATGAAGCTGTAAACAAGGATCAAGGCTTTCCTGCATGCGTAGCAAACAAGGGCTCACATCGCAGACGATTGGGATTCGGCCATTATCGCTGACTTCGAGCAGCAAACTATTAAGATCGTTAGATTTTTGCTTGGCGGCTTCGAACTGACCTTTGGATTGGAACGCCATACCACAGCATTGGCTATCGATATTATCAGGTACAGTTACTTTATAGCCTGCTTTTTTCAATACAGAAAACATCACTGTCATAACAGAGCGTTTATCTTCTGCATTTGGCCCCGCGCCCATGACACGAGTCGCGCAGCTGGGGAAGTAAATCACTTCCTTTTGAACGTCATCACTTTTCATATCATTACCTTGCATAACGGCAATCGACTTCAAAGACGAAGCAGCGCTGGGCATTTGTTTATGCCACTTTGGCATAGCACCTTGGGAAGCTTTGTTCATCACTGAAGTGACGGTTGTCATGCCTGAATCACCAATAATACGACGCGCACCGTTGGCAAGGCTCAGTCCCACTTTCGCCGTTTTGGTAACACCTTCAAAATGATCAGCAATCCAATAACCGACTTTGCTATCTGGATGACGATCGTGGCGAAGTTCGCGGGTTAAATCACCCGTATTGATACCAACCGGACACTGCATCGAGCACAAACCACAACCAGCGCAGGTATCAACGCCTTGATAATCATAGTCTTTTTTCAATTCCGCTAAACGTTTCGGATCTGTACCCATTGCAGTCAGTCGCTGAATCTCACGCCAAATCACTATGCGTTGGCGAGGCGTTAACGTAATAGATTTTGATGGACAAGACGATTCACAGAAACCACATTCAATACAGGTATCAACTTTGTCATTGGCTTTCGGCAAAGGCTTGAGGTTCTGTACATGTAAATTGGCATTGTGCGACAAAATTACATCTGGGTTCAGCAAGCTTTGCGGGTCAAACGCGCGTTTGATTTCCCACATAATGTCGTAGGCTTCTTTGCCCCATTCCAGCTCCACATAAGGCGCCATGTTACGGCCGGTGCCGTGTTCTGCTTTCAACGAGCCTTTGTATTTCACCGCGACTAATTGCGCGACTTCGTCCATCAGTTGCTCGTAGCGTTTCACTTCTTTCGGGTCGTCAAAGCCTTGCGTAAAGACAAAGTGTAAGTTGCCTTCTAAGGCGTGACCAAACAAAATCGCTTCGTAGTAGCCATGTTTTTGAAACACGCTTTGCAGTTCTAAAACACCTTCCGCGAGTTGTTCGACAGGGAAGGCAACGTCTTCGATGATCACCGTGGTGCCAACAGGACGAACTGCGCCAACAGCGGGGAACAAGCCCTTGCGAATTTTCCAATAGGAATCGTAGATGACTTTGTCTTGGGTAAATTCAATTGGGTTCAGTGTTGCTTGGCCGCTTAACGCTTGTTTCACCAAGGCCAAATTGGCTTCTAATTCTTCAGCATTGGCGGCGCGTACATCGACCAATAAACCCGCCGCTTGTGAGCCAAGGGACGACAAAATCTCTGGCATACCCGGTTTGCCTTCCACCGCACGCAAGCCAGCACGATCAATCAATTCCACGGCAGAAACAGGCGAGCTTTTTAGAGAGGTAACCGCTCGGCAGGTGACTTCCATATCATCAAAGAAAATCATCGCCGCGGCTTTAATAGGATGATCAACCACGGTTTCATAGGTAACTTCGCTGATAAAACCCAAAGTTCCTTCAGAGCCGATCATCAAATGCAGCAAGATATCAAACGGATCTTGGTAATCGGTTAGGCTGTTTAAACTGTACCCTGTGGTGTTTTTTAAACGATATTTGTGTCTAATTCTTTCTGCTAATTCGCTATTAGCTTGAACGCTTTTAGACAAACGAACAAGCGTATCAAGCAAGTCTGCATGACGATTACCAAACGCCAATCGGCTGGCTTCATCGGCGGTATCCAATAAAGCACCATCAGCGAAAATTAGACGAGCACTTTGAATCGTATGATAGCTGTTTTGTGCTGTACCGCAGCACATCCCGCTGGCGTTGTTCGCTGCAATACCGCCAATCATACAGGCATTGATGGACGCTGGATCTGGGCCGATTTTGCGCTGAAAGGGCGCTAGCAGCTGATTGGCTCGCGCACCGATAATACCTGGCTGAAGTGAAATATGATGGCCATGTTCGTGAACTCGATGCCCTTTCCAGTTATCGGATAATTGCATCAAGATGGAATCGGTTACTGCCTGCCCTGACAAACTCGTACCCGCTGCGCGAAAAGTCACTGGTAAATTGCGCTTTCTGGCTTCTTTCAGCACTAACTGCACTTCCGCTTCATTATCGACTCGCACGACTAATTGCGGAATCAAGCGGTAAAAACTCGCATCCGTGCCATACGCCAAGGTACGAAGTGGATCACGAATCAATCGCGTCTCATCAATCGCGCCAGTTTTGGCGTCTTTCAAAGCAAAATATAGATCGAGATATTGAGCGGCTTTATCAGCAAGTGAGTCAGTGTTCATAGAAGCTTCCACGGCGGTAGCCTTTTTATTGTTAAAGAGTATAGGTATTGAACATTAATGCTAGACAAATTGGTAAGACCAATTTACCTTTTGAATATAAGGCACAGTAAGAATTCAAAGAAACTTTGTCAACTGATAGTTTAGTCGATATTTCGTGAATTTTAGCGACAATATCAATTGGTTTTACCACTTTTTAACTTATACACAGCAATGTCGAAAGCTATCTTTAAAGAATACATTTTTAGGAAAAGTCATGGAATCCAATCACTTTGGTCGCGTTAAACAACCGAAAATTTCCGACATCATCATGAAAGAGCTCGAAAGCATGATTTTAGAAGGCAGTTTTACGGCGGGGCAAAAGCTGCCACCAGAAAGGGAATTGGCAGCGCGTTTTGAAGTATCTCGTCCTTCGTTGCGGGAAGCCATTCAAAAACTGATCGCGCGCGGTGTATTATTCAGTCGTCATGGCGGTGGCACTTATGTGTCGGAACAGCTAGGCAGCTCGTTTGCCGATCCGCTGCAAGATTTGCTCAGTTCCCACGATGAGTTCTTATACGATCAATTGGAGTTTCGCGATGCGCTAGAAAGTCTCGCCGCGTATTACGCTGCTTTGCGCAGTACCGACGCCGATAAAACCAAGCTCACACAATGCTTTAATCAACTGGTAGAGGCCAATCAAAACAAAGCCTTCGCCTTAGAAGCAAAATTAGATGTGGAGTTTCACATGATCATCGCGGAAGCAGCACACAACGTAGTCTTACTTCACACACTTCGCAGCCTGCACGCCATGTTGGCGAAAAGCATTTCGAGTAACCTTAGGAATCTATTTGAGAAGCAAGCCGCTCGTCAGCGCGTGATGGAACAGCACTCCAATCTTTATCAAGCCATCATGGCTGGCGACGCCGAAGCCGCTCGCACGGCGGCGCATACACATTTGGTGTTTGTGGAAGACAATTTATTGAAAATGCGCCAAGAGGAAACACGGATACAACGCTCGCTACGCAGAAACGAGCATCAGAATCCGCTTTAAACAATCTTTGGGTATTCCAGTGATTATTATTTTTCTGTACTCTCCAAATCCGTGCTGTCCAGATCTGTAATGTCCAAAGCATCACTCAATGCGGTTTTCATCACCTCGATAGAAGGCGTTTTTCCTGTCCAGTATTCGAAAGCGATTGCGCCTTGCTGGACGAGCATACCCAAGCCATTTACCGTCGTGCAGCCTTTAGTTTTAGCGGTTTGAATCAATCGCGTTTCAGGTGGATTGAAAATTCCATCTGCAACTACCATGCTAGATTTAATCGAATCTGTGTCTATATCTAGCTCTGCATCCACATTGGGATATAAGCCAATAGAGGTCACATTGATTACCAAATCAGTATCGGCAGGAATCTGATATTGCTTTGTCCAAGCATGGTATTCCGCGCCAGCCGACGTGTTATCGGCAACCAGTTTGGAAAGCTCTTCGCCACGCTCTTGATTACGATTCACAATGGTTATGTGCGCCACTCCAGCCAAAGCTAATTCAACCGCAACCGCTCGTGCCGCACCACCTGCGCCAAACAGCACAACGCGCTTTTTGGTTAGCTCTAAACTGGATTTAACGGATTCGACAAAACCACGGCCATCGGTATTTTCACCAATAAGCTTACCATCACGATTCACCACGGTATTGACTGCCCCAATGATTCGAGCCGACTCGCCTAAGTCATCAAGGTGTGAAATAACAGACACTTTATGAGGAATTGAGCAGTTAAAACCGCACCAGTTCATAGCTTTCGCACCTAATACGGCGTTTGCAAGATCATTAGGTTGGATTTCGCAATTGATGTAACGCCAATCCAGACCCAAATCTCGATACGCAGCTTCCATCATCACGCCAGTAGGGTTTTCTAACGCTGGCGTGGCAAAAGAACCGGTTAACTCGCTTAAGAAATTCTTCGACATATTGAATTCTCTCCATGTTTGGTGGCTTTAAAAAAGAGCACGTCATTCATGGTAACAAACCCAGTCGCCAGAAAAATTTCAATTGTTAACAGGAGTCTTTACACTAAGTAATAGGCTTTATGAATTCGCGAACCAAACGCCTTTTCTCATGTTTTGCAGATAACACCAATATAACGTGATCGCTCTAGCAATAAATAACATGGCTTGGCTAAGCCATAAACCATGGTTGCCAAGGTCTTGAGTGATAAACCATACAGGGAAGAACACGCCAACCACGCAAATAATCATGGTGTTTTGCATTTGTTTTACACTGGTTGTGCCGATGAAAATGCCATCCAACATAAAAGACCAAATACCCAACAGAGGGAAGAAGATGAGCCAAGGTAGGTACAGAGCGGCATCGTCTCGAACACTTTGCACACTGGTCAGTAAGGCGATTATTTGATTGCCAAAAAGCCAAAATATCAGCATCAACATAACCGCTGCAAACAACGCCCAATAGGTAGAGAGCTGAATGACCTTCTTAAAGTTCGCTTTGTCTTTACGGCCATAATATTCGCCACACAAGGCTTCAACCGAAAAAGCAAAACCATCCAAGGCGTTAGAAATAATCATCAAGAAAGTCAGCAAAACCGCGTTCGCAGCAAGAATCGAATCTCCTTGACGCGCGCCTTGAGCAGTGAAAAACAACATCACCAAGAGCAAAAGAATGGTACGTACAAAGAGGTAACGATTCACTTGAACTAACGCCATGTATTCACGCCATTTCGCCAAAACACGTAAGGGTACATGACCCGAAAAGCCTTTCAATTTATGCCAAGCCAAAACACCGGCGACAGTCACGCCAATATAATGCGCGAACACGGTTGCCCACGCCACGCCGTCACTCGCCATGCCCAAACCATAAACGGCAAAATAGTCGAGAATCATATTGGCGACATTGATCACCAACAGCATCCACAGGGGCCCTTTGGAATATTGCACACCAAAGAACCAACCCATTAAGGCATAACCGGCTAATACCGCTGGAGCACTAAAAATCCGTGCTTCACAATACAAACGTGCCCAAGGTTCCACTTCAGCACTTGGCTCCATCAAGGAGATCGCCAAATCGATCAATGGGGCTCGGAATAAAATCAAGATTAGCCCGATAAACACGCCCATCAAAATCGATTGCAAAAGCAGCTCACGAACACGTCTTTCGTCACCTTGTCCAAGCGCTTGTGCTGTCAATCCGGTTGAGCCCATGCGCAAAAAACCAAACGCCCAAAACAGAAAGCTAAAAATACTCGCGCCAATCGCTACAGCAGCAAGATGTGTCGCCGTTCCCAAGTGTCCAACTACAGCGGTATCAACTAAACCAAGCAAAGGAGTGGTGATGTTCGAAATCATCGGCGGCCATGCCATGCGCCAAATTTTTTGATTCAATACAGCATTTGCACGATACGAGCAAAAAATAGAACTAGGGGATAACTTTGACACACGAGTCTCACTTGTGGGTATTTCAAATTCTGTGGATAAAAATCAATCAAAAACGGAAAATAGGAACACGCTGATCTGTGGAAAATAATAGCAGTTATTCACAATTCGGGGCAGTTTTTAATGGCTTTGTGCAATAATTGGTCATATTAGGGTGGTTATTAAGTATGGTTCTCGTTTAACTCTCACTTACCCACAAAAATAGGAAGAATAAATTCGATAAAATTCAATGTTTCTAATATTGGATAAGTGATGCTTTTTTCCACAATCCTGCTCACATCGTCGTGGAAATTTGCTAGACTCGCGTTTAATTTTTATCGTTCGGAGAAATTTTATGCCCAAGAAACTCAAGCCCTTTATCGAAGGTTTAGCCGTCGGGTGTGTCTTCATCAGTATTACTATGCTGTTTCAAATTCCGCTTTACATGAGTTTCATCATCGGCGCATTGGCGGCATTAGGCGGCTATCGCAACTCGATCAAAATGGACAAAGAAAAAGTTGCTAAAAAACAGCAAAACCAACCAAAAGATGTCGAATAAAATGACTCCTTCTAACCCGCCCATTTATGGCGAAGGCGATGTCACCTTACAAGCCGTCGGCGGATTAACTGGCTTGCAAAATTTGGTCGAAACCTTCTATTGCATTATGAAAAACACACCAGAGTTTCGACCACTGTTTGACATGCATCCTAGCGATATTGAACTAACCATCGACAAGTTGGTGTCTTTTTTATCTGGCTGGATGGGTGGCGAGAAGTTGTTCTCGAAAAAATACGGACCAATCAGTTTACCTCAAGCTCATGCTCATGCTCACTTAATCGTTACCGAAAAAGAAAAAGCCATGTGGCTAAACTGCATGGCCGCAGCATTAGATGAATTGGGTTATTCAGAAGAATTGAAAGCTTATTTACTGCCTCAGCTCGCTTTTCCTGCTGAACGGATTCGACAAGTAAGTGCGGCTAAACACGGTGAATCGGTTTAAACGAAACACAATGACATTCCAAATTCGAAACTGTCGCCTACCTCATAGGAATGTCATTGCGTTTCTGAAACGCTTCATGATTAAGAACGAATTTCTTTGGCAACAACAATCCCTAAGCGTTTTGCCAAGCGCGCTAGGTTTGCGCGATCCATAGATAGCTGTTGAGCAGCCTTGGTCCAGTTCCCTTCACTTTCTTCTAGCGCTTTACGGATTAGATTGCGTTGATAAGTCTCTGTTTCTAAACGTAAATCTATTATTTCTTGCTTATCTAAGACTTGCTGTGATGTTTCGGTATTTTGTATCTTTTCTTGTGAGCTATTATCGATTTGTAATCCTGTTAAATGCGCTGATGAAATAACTGTAATCCCTGTTGCATTGTCCGCTTTGGCGAAAAGCGCAGCGCGGGAGATGACGTGCTCTAGCTCACGTACATTTCCAGGCCAGTGATAAGCTTCGAGCATGCCAATAGCTGATGCGGATAAAGTCAGTTGCTGCAGGCCTAACTTTCGACGGAAGCGCTCAGCGAAGAATCCGGCCAACAATGGAACATCGCCTTGTCTGTCACGTAACGCAGGAACTTGAATCGGGAAGACGCTAAGGCGATGGAATAAATCCGCACGAAAACGATGTTCTGCCACTTCGGTTTCTAAATGTCGGTTGGTTGCAGCAATGATGCGTACATTTACTTTACGAATTTGATCTTTGCCCACGGCTTGGATTTCTTGATTCTGAATAGCGCGAAGCAAAGTTCCCTGCACTTCTAAAGGTAATTCGCCAATTTCATCAAGCAATAAGGTTCCGCCGTCGGCCAATAGAAACTTACCGTCTCGATCTCGGTCCGCCCCGGTAAACGCCCCTTTTACATGTCCGAAAAGCTCACTTTCGATAAGGTGATGAGGAATCGCAGCGCAGTTCACATAAACCATTGGCGCTTCAGAGCGAGCAGATTGCTCATGTAATGCTCTCGCAACCAACTCTTTACCGACGCCGGTTTCCCCTTCAATCAAAATGGCAAAGTCCGATGGGGCAACCAGATTAATCGACTGTTTAAGGTCTTGCATGGCTTTGCTCTGACCTATCATTTCATGGCTTTGCTCGCCCATTACTTTTAATACGTTTTGAGCATGTTGTGATTGGTTTTCTAATTTTTCCATTAAGATGGCGGTATTTAGCGTCATAGCCGCCATGGTACCGATAATTTCCAAAGCGCGCGCGTCGATATCATCGAAAACGCCCGGCATAATGCTGTCTAGCGTCACCACGCCAATCAACTTGCCTTCCAAATACAGCGGCACTCCCATGCAGGAATGCACTGGCAAATTCTCGTCATGGCCTAACACCATGCCATCGTAAGGATCTGGAAGCGGCGAGTCTGCGGGAAAACGAACTGGATAATGTCCGCTACTGATCGCTTTCAGACGCGGGTGTTCATCAATAATGAATCGACGTCCCATCAGATCTTCCGATAAGCCTCGCTGGGCAAGTGGCGCCAGCACACCATTGTTGTTCGCCAATAAAACGACGGCATCACAATTAATCGTTGCCCGCACCGCATAAACCAATTGTTCAAAGCGATTCGGCTGTGTCACCGCACTAGCAAGATCGAGGGCAAAGCTAAGTAAGGCGTTATTAGAAACCTGCTTCATGGATATCGGCTCATAGGGCGAATTATTTTTCGTGTCAATTTGACTCAAACATACCATATAGACTTTCTTTTTGGTGAGTCTTATTGACTCTAATTTTTATATTAAAAACATAAACCACTGATTTTATTATCAATTATAAGTTGGCACGAGCTTCGCTATAGAAGAGTTAAGAAAGCATTTATTCGTACTCTTAGAAAAGGAAATAACATGTTAACTCAACACCATATAGACACTGTCAAAGCTACTATTCCACTTCTTGCTTCTGCAGGAACCGCGATTACTGAGCATTTTTATCAACGCATGTTCTCTCATAATCCAGAGCTAAAAGATGTATTCAACATGACCCACCAAAGAACTGGTGGTCAACCTGCGGCTTTGTTCAATGCCATCGCGGCATACGCAACACATATCGATAATCTCGAAGTACTTACCAGTGCCGTGATGCGTATAGCTCATAAGCACACCAGTTTTAATATCCAACCGAGTCAATATGACATCGTTGGTCATCACCTTATTGAAACCTTGCGTGAACTCGCTCCAGATGCTTTTACCAAAGACGTAGAAGAAGCATGGGTAGCGGCTTACATGCAATTAGCTGGGATATTTATTCAAGTCGAAGGTGATCTTTATAAAGAACGCGCTGCCCAACTTGGCGGCTGGAAAGACTTCCGCCGTTTCCGTGTAGCCTCCAAAACACCAGAATCTGATTTGGTTACCAGCTTTGTGTTTGAGCCTGTGGATGGCGGCGCAGTAATTGACTATCAGCCAGGGCAATATTTGGGCGTTAAGTTACATCCAAAAGGCAATGAGTTCGATGAGATACGTCAATACTCTTTATCAACAGCGCCAAATGGTAAAAGTTATCGCATAAGCGTCAAACGCGAAGGCGCTGGCGACATAGCTGGGGTCATGTCGAACTACCTTCACGATCACCTAAACGTCGGCGATGAAATAGAAGCCATGCCACCTGCAGGCGATTTCGTTTTCCAAGACAAACAAACTCCTGTGGTACTGATTTCTGGTGGTGTTGGCTTAACGCCAATGCAAGCCATACTAAACACTCTTGCTAAACAGCAATACAGCCACCCAGTAAGCTATTTACACGCTTGTGCTCATCAAGGTCAGCATTCCTTCAAAGAGCACGTGAACAGCTTGAAAGACCAACTGAATTTGTCCGTTCACACTTGGTACGAACAAGCCGACAGCGAAGAAGAAGGAGTGTTAAACGGCATGATGCAACTAGAAGCCATCAAAGACAACTTACCTCTGACGAATGGCGAGTTTTACTTATGCGGGCCTGTTGGCTTCATGATGTTTGTTAAACAGCAGCTCTTAACGCTCGGAGTGGAAGCAGACCGAATTCATTACGAATTGTTCGGCCCACATCAAGAGGTTTGATATTAAACCCCTCCCTAGCCCTCACCTTGGAAGACAAAAGGGGAGGGAACAAAAACCTTAGTTCCTCCCCCTGCTAAGGGGGGAGGGGGGAGCAGGGAGGGGGTTACTAGCTTTCCTGCTTAAACGGCAACAAGGCGTGAGTATCTCGATGGTACTCACGCACAGCTTGGGCTTCTTCCTCGCAGAAGTTACCAATAGCATCACGGAAACCTTCATGGGCGATGTAGTGAATGCTGTGGCTAAATACAGGCTCAAAGCCACGGGCAATTTTGTGTTCTCCTTGAGTGCCTGGATCAAAATGCTGTAAGCCTTTTTCTAGGCAAAATTCGATACCTTGGTAGTAACAAGCTTCAAAATGCAGGCAATCCACTTCTTCCATACAACCCCAGTAACGACCATACAAAGAATGATCGTCGAAGAAACACCAAGACGCAGCTATGGCTTCTTCATCACGAAAGGCTTGGACCAAGAGTATTTGATCGCCCATATTTTCGGCTAATTGACCAAAGAATTCGCGAGTAAGGTAACCTTGCTGACCACGCTTTGCGTAAGTGGATTGATAGCACAGGTAAAAGAAATCAATTTCTGCCGAGGTCAAATCGTTGCCTAGGGCTCGAGTCAATGTGATGCCTTCCTTAGCAACCTTGTCTCGTTCTTTGCGGGCGGTTTTGCGTTTACGACTGGAGAAGTGTGACAAATAGTCTTCCATGTCTTTGTAATCACGATTAAACCAATGGAACTGACAAGAAATTCGGTGCAATAGGTCTTTATTTGGTGCGAATAACGCCGCGTGTTCAGGCTTGGTAAATAACAGATGCCAGCTTGAAAACTCTCGTTCTTGGTTGGCTTGAGTCATTAATTCTGCAAGCGCTGGGTACAGATGAGAAAACTGCACATCATCGCCTTTAGGATCAAGGTGAGAGAAGATCCGTAAGCCTGTCACAGGAGAAAAAGGAATCGCCCAAATACGCTTAGGAAAGTAACTCATGCCATAGCGTTGGTAGGCATCTGCCCAAGACCAATCAAAGACAAATTCACCTTGGGAGTGAGTTTTCAAATAGGTTGGGGCGATGGCCAGCGGGCTGTCATCGTCATCCATCACCAGCAAATATTCAGGATACCAGCCCGTTCCATCGCCGATGCTTTTGCTTTGCTCTAACGCCTGATGAAAAGCAAATTGCGCAAAAGGATAACGTGTTTCTCCAATAGCCTCTTGCCATTTGGCTTCACCTATTTGATCGACCGAGTTGAACCATTGCGCTTTCATACTACTTTCCTTTATGACGCTTATTTCGCTGATTCACTTAATTTCACTGATTAACATTTCACTGATTAGTAAGCGGCTTCCATTTGTTCGCGCATAGCATCAACCAAACTGGCGGTTTCAGGTCGAATTTGCCGCCACAGATAAAAAGCTTCTGCAGCTTGGCCAACCAACATACCAAGACCATCGGCACCATCAGCACCACGCTCATGGGCCCACTGTAAAAACACCGTGCGTTCTTTGCCGTACATCATGTCGTAGCACCATGTATCAGCGTTTATTAATTCATCTTTTAATGGTGGTAAACTGCCAGACAAGCTCGCCGAAGTACCATTGATAATGATATCAAAAGGGCCTTCTAATGCTTCGAAAGTCGAAGCTAAACAATCAAATTGATCAGCCAATAATTGTGCTTTCTCGACTGTACGATTCGCAATGGTGACAGATTCTGGGTTCTCAGCTAAAACAGGTTCAAGTACACCACGAACTGCGCCACCAGCGCCCAGTAAAAGAATGCGTTTATCCGTTAAACTCTGACCATGATTATGGATAATGTCGCGAACCATACCGATTCCGTCTGTATTGTCGCCGAACAGGTCGCCATTTTTACCCATTAGCAAAGTATTCACCGCACCGGCTTGTTTTGCCCGTTGGCTTAAAATATCGCACATAGCGTATGCGCGTTCTTTAAACGGCACCGTAATATTCAGACCTTTTCCGTCTTTTTCAAAAAAGTCTCTGACTTGGTTTTCAAATTCAACCTCGTCACCAAGTAAGGTCGAATACACCAAGTCTTGATTTGTCAGCGTAGCAAAGTGCGCATGAATACTAGGTGATTTACTGTGAGCAATCGGATTTCCAACAACAGCGTATTGATCCAAAATTTATCCTCTTCGTTGTTCTTCAATTAGCGAGTAATAAGCCAATCTTTCGACGTTAGGTAATACTCGGTTAATTTCGCTTCTTCGCTACCCACTTCGACCTGATATTCATATGTCCAACGCACTTCTGGCGGCAATGACATCAAAATAGACTCGGTACGACCCAAGCCACTTTGTAAGCCAAAATGCGTACCACGGTCAAACACCAAATTAAACTCTACATAGCGTCCACGACGATGTAATTGGAAGTCACGTTGTTGCTCAGTGAATGGCAAATCTTTACGGCGCTCTAAAATCGGTAAATAGGCTTTAGTAAATGTATTGCCTACCGATTGCATCATCCCAAAACAATGCTCAAAACTGCCTTCGTTAAAATCATCATAGAACAAACCGCCAATACCACGCGGTTCACCCCTGTGTTTCAAATAAAAGTACTCATCACACCATTTTTTAAAACGAGAGTAATAACCTTCACCAAATGGTTCGACAGCATCATAAGACGCTTGATGCCAATGAATACAATCTTCATCGAAACCATAATAAGGTGTCAGATCAAAACCACCACCAAACCACCATACTGGTGCCATACCATCTTTATAGACGATAAATAAACGCACGTTGGCATGGGAAGTGGGTGCCATAGGGTTGTTCGGATGAATCACCAAAGACACGCCCATGGCTTCGAATCGACCACCAGCCAACTCAGGACGATCTACCGTCGCAGAGGGAGGTAGGTTATCACCCATGACATGAGAGAAGTTCACACCGCCTTTTTCAATAACCTCACCACCTGCGATAACACGAGTACGTCCGCCTCCGCCATTAGGTCTATCCCAAGCGTCTTCTTTGAAACGAGCTGTCGGTTCAACGGTTTCTAATGTAGAGCAAATATGGTCTTGAAGGGACAGGAGATAGTCTTTAACGGCTTGAACATCGAGGTTGGTAACCGTAGCTGGTGAGCTTGCTGACATGAAATACTCCATCTTGTCGTGGCTTTAAAACAGAACAAATAAAAACGGCCTAATCATTTAGGCCGTAGTTTATAACACTGAAAGAACATTTGTCGCGAAGGAACTTGTTAATAGAAGAGAGCCATTAATAAAGATCTGAACCATCAGGACGCGTTCGTAAAAGATTTAGTACCCACATATATTGCTCAGGATGCTTAGATATCATCGCCTCAAGAGCTTGGTTCATAATGAGTGCATCGGTCTCTTCACTTCCACTAGGGAAATTTTCCAAGGGAGGTGAGATGAAAAGTTCGTATTTACCTAATTCTGCATTATATGCTGGCAACATGGGAACAACTTTCGCATCAGTAAGGCTGGCCAATCGACCCAAGCCCTTCATTGTCGCCTTGTTAGACGCAAAAAAAGGCGTAAAAACGGAATGCTGGGCACCCAAATCTTCATCTGGTAAGTAATACCCAAGATAGCCTTCTTTAACTGATTTCATAAAAGGCTTAATACCTGCACTTCGGCAATACACGCGCGCACCATACCGAACCCGCTGAAGATGGATCAACCAATTAAAAATAGGGTTTTTCTGAGTACGTATCATAGCAACGGTTTTATGACCTTTCGCAGTCAACATCACCCCAGCATAATCAATCGCCCAGCAGTGCGGCACCAGAGCAATCACATTCTGGTCACTTCTTAGCAGAGGAAATAAATGCTCTTCTCCAAAAATGACACAGCGATTTTCACAATGACGCTTGCTACGCACAATTAACTCACCATAGGCAATAAAATATTGGGCGGCGGTTTGAAAGCTTCTTTTAAGCAGAGTTTCTCGCTCTTCTAGAGTTTTGTCAGGAAAACAATGCTCTAAGTTCACCCTTGCTCTTTTTAATGCGCGACTCTTTGTATTAAGCAATCGACCTGCAATCCAACTCGCTAGCTTATCGCGCCAGCGCAAGGGGAAAAAAGCAATAAGCAACGAGACCAAGACACTAAACCATGTCAGCCAAAAGCGTGGGTGAAGAAACCGCCACTCAAAAGTAGGATTATATGTATGCTTGTCGCCGTTGCTCATTCAGAGAGTATTCGCATAAATTGTGAAAACAACATGATACCTCAAACACTGTATATTGTTATATGCCCTGCTTTTAATTATTGAATGTACACGTTTTACTGGCAGCGAGCCTTCCAATCTGATAAAGCTCGATCAAAAAAATCAGGCTGATCCGTGCCTTGCACTAAAATGGAAGCACCATGTAAACAAGCTAATAGCTGACTGGCTTGTATCAATCCCAAATCTTCATTAATCTGATCTAAACGCACAAATACCTGCGAAAGCCAGTCTAAAATAAGCTGATAAAACGCTGCTAATTCGATACAAACAGCTTCGGGCAAAATAGCTTTATTCGATGTCAGCATAGTGCATAAGCTCATATCACGCTGATCCACTATCTTAGCTTTGAAGCCCTTGATAAAACCATTTAACAAAATTTTAGGGGAAAACTTTTCGTCTTTAGGGTTAGGCAATAGCTCGGAAAAGTCACTGGTATAACGCACCATTACAGCCGATACCAAGTCACCTTTGGTCGGGTAGTGATAGTGAACACTCGCACTCTTTATTCCTACTGCTTCAGCAATGTCTCGAAAACTAAACGAACTGTAACCGCCTTGAATAATAAAACGCTCGGCAGCATCCAGAATTTTGGTTTTGGTATCGTTTTTCTCAACGGTCATGAATGTGTCTCATCGTCATGTTATCTATCTAGTGATAGGTATTTTATTGACCAAGTCTAAATACTCAAGTTATATTGCATCTATCTAGTGATAGGTAGAATGCCTTTTCGCTTCATTGAACGATCTGAGGAGAATAATGTGATGTACGATCTAGTGGTTTTGGGTAGTGGGCCTGGTGGCTATGCTGCCGCATTTCGAGCAGCGGATTTAGGATTGAACGTGGCTATGATAGAACGCCATGACACCTTGGGCGGCGTTTGTCTGAACGTTGGCTGTATTCCGTCCAAAGCCTTGTTACATGTGGCGGGCAAAATCCTTATGGCCGAAGAACCGGCTCATGGCGTGCAATTTGCCAAACCAACCATCAATCTAGACGACATCCGCCACCACAGACAATCCACCGTAGACACATTAACTGGCGGCCTAACGATGATGGCCAAGGGCAGGAAAGTCACCATTATTCATGGGGAAGGCAAGTTCGATTCGACCAGCTCAATCACAGTCACCAAAGATGGACAGTCACAACAAGTCGATTTTAAAAACGCTATCATCGCCGTCGGTTCTCGTGCGATTAAATTGCCGTTTGTGCCTTATGACGATCCACGAATTTTAGACTCCACTAGCGCGCTGCAGCTTGAACGTATTCCAGAGCACTTATTGGTACTCGGTGGCGGCATTATCGGCGTAGAAATGGCGACCGTTTACCAATCTCTTGGCGCAAAAATTACCGTCGCGGAACTTGGCGAGCAAATCATGACCGGCGCCGACAAAGATCTAGTACAAGTATTCGAGCAAGTGAACAAAGACCGCATGAGCTTTTTGACAAAAACACAAGTGACTAACATAGAAGCGACCCCAGAAGCCTTGAACGTCACCATGCAAGACAAAGACGGTGAGCGTAAGCTCGCCGTAGACTCAGTACTCGTCGCTGTGGGTCGCTCGCCTAATGGCCAAACCGCGGGTATTTCCGACATCGGCGTCAAATTAGACGAACGTGGTTTTGTACTGACAAATGAAAAGTGCCAAACATCTGTACCCAACATTTATGCGATTGGCGACGTCACTCACGGCCCAATGTTGGCGCACAAGGCATCACATCAAGGCCATACCGCCGCTGAAGTCATTGCGGGTCACAAGGTTGATTTCCAACCATTCGCCATTCCGTCCATCGCTTATACCTTTCCAGAAGTGGCCTGGGTTGGTTTAACCGAAACAGAAGCAAAAAAACAAAACATCGCCATAAAAACCGCCGTTTTCCCATGGACGGCAAGCGGACGTGCCATTGCCTCTGGCGTGACTCAGGGTAAAACCAAACTCATTTATGACGAAGCAACAGAACGCGTCTTAGGCGCTGGCGTTGTGGGTTCCCACGCGGGAGAATTACTCGGTGAACTGACACTCGCCATTGAATTCGGCGCCACACTGGAAGACATCGCCTTAACAATCCACGCCCACCCAAGCCTCCACGAAACCGTCGGCTTGGCTGCAGAACTTGGCGCCGGGACGATTACAGACTTGCCGAACAAGAAAACGAACATTGTGCGTTAAACTCTTATTCAAGACATAGATAGCTGCTCAATAAAGCAGCTATAATAAAACGTGAATCATAAGGATGTGAGGAATATATGAGTCCAGCGGTATATAGAGAAAATGGTTTTAAATTTTTCTTTTTCTCCAATGAAGAAGAAAGAATACATGTCCATATCGTTGGACATGATGGCGAAGCAAAATTCTGGATAGCTCCTGAAATTACTCTTGCAAAGAGCTACAATCTTTCAGTAAAAGAGCTTTCTAAATTAGAAAAGAGCGTTGAGGAGCACAAAGATGAAATCATCGCCGCTTGGCAAAGACACTTCGGTTGAGGTTTTAGGATTAACACCTAATGGACTTTGGCTATTAACTCAAGGAGAAGAATATTTCTTGAGTTACAAAGAATTCCCATGGTTTAAAAACGCGCCCGTCAAGGCCGTTTTTAATGTTGAAAAGCAAGGGGAGAGTGGCTTCTGCTGGCCTGATTTAGATGTGGACTTATCTCTTGACGGCATTAAGCACCCAGAGAAGTATCCCCTGAAAGCAAAGCACTAAGATAGGGATGATGGTATGGATATTATTAAAAACGATGACGAACTAGACGCAGCCGTTTTGCGTATGCGTAATCTACGTGGTGCCAAAACCAACACACCAGAAAGTAATCAAATGAAAATCTTGGCGGTACTTGCCGAAGCCTACGAAGAGAAACGTCACCTATTGAGCCGCCTACCCAAATCGAAGCGATTAGGTTCCGTATAGAGCAAATGAATAAAACATTTTCTTATGATAAAGAGTGATCTTAAAGAAACCTAAAGTCAGCTCACATAGAAGATATGTTGATCGTCATCATAACTAAAATTGAGAACAATCTGGATCTGGCTTTCTTCGAGATGAAGCTTAGAAACCAGATCAAATGTGCCGTTTTCTGCTTTATTCGCAAGCGACCTTAATTGCTTTTCAAGCATTGTCCAAGCGAGCGTGTCTCTTGACTCATCGAAACCATGATCCGCTCTAAAAGTCGTCCTTAGCCAACTGAAATAGGCCAATGAATTGGCTTTGATATCCATACTATCACCAGCATCTGTGGCGACATAGCTCAGCCCACAATGAGAAAACTGTTGTTTTAAATATACTTTCCACTGCTGCATAAACTGTTCTAAATAGGACAAAAATTACTCCATAAAACTTCTAATTCACATTAATTCTGACAGTAGTTATCAAAAACTATTAGAACTCAATATTTCTCTGGCTCACTAAAAATATGCGATATCTCACCATATCCATGAATCTCAGGCTTCTTTAAAAGTTCGTCAATGAAGAGTAATTGATTAGCAGGTGAAATTTCTTGCATTACCGTATAGAACTCGGAATTGAACTGTCGAATATAAGCAACACGCTCATTCTCTGACACCTCAAATTTAGTACTTTTATCAAGGAAATCAGCTAACTCAAAGATATTGGCTAAATAGGGACGTAAGACTTCCCAAACAACTCGAAGATTTTCGTTAGAGATTTTTTGATCATTCTGGAGTGAATTAGGTTTGACACATCTACTGAGTTTTTTATAACTACATTCTATAGCTCCAAGGCGCCCCTTAAAGCAATCAACATGTCCCGCAACAAATTTCTTTTCACCTTGCTCTGTGGCTTTTGTCAAAAGACGCACAAATTCATTCCTAAAAATGATTTGTTTTTCTAACCCCAACTGCTCATTAAGTTTGTTTAGCTGATCTTGTTGAGAAGCCATTGCTTTGTGGCTTTGCCACCAAACAAAAAGAATACTGGCAGCTGAAAATAAAGGACCAAGAACACCACCAAAATAGGAACCAAACTCTGACCAATTCTTCCCTTGATCTGAAAACCCTGCCCCTACGTGATCTACATAAAGCCACCAAAAGAAAATCATCACCAATACTGTAATTACGAATACGCCAAAAAATAGGCTTTTAGGAGAAATGTTAGATGATTTCTCACCTTTGCTAATGTCACCCATTCAATCCATCCTCAATAATAGATAAATCTCTTATCTTTTTGGTTCTCTTTGATTTTTTAGTAAGAGAAACCGCAATACTAACCTAAAAAAACCATATTTATGGATGAATTGCGCGGGATATCGCATTTCCACTAAGTCAGATAATTTGTTGACTACTTTTTGCTCTAGGTATATTTTGGATACAAAATCCATTATCGCCAATAGATATTAAATTCCTTCAATTTCTTAGAAAGGTATCGAATTATGAGCAATGACGTTTTTGATGTAAGTGTTTTCAACGGCATCATGCCGGCGTTGATGACGCCTTGTAAGTCGGATCGCACGCCAGATTTCGATGCCTTGGTGAAGAAGGGCAAGGAGATGATCGCGGCGGGGATGTCGGCGGTGGTGTATTGCGGTTCCATGGGCGATTGGCCTTTGTTGACGGATGCCGAGCGGATGGAAGGCGTGGAGCGCTTAGTGAATGCAGGCATTCCTGTGGTAGTCGGTACTGGGGCGATTAATACCAAATCCGCTGTGGCATTAGCAGCACACGCTGAAAAAGTCGGAGCGGCGGGTTTGATGGTGATTCCTCGAGTGTTGTCTCGTGGTTCGGTGATTGCCGCACAGAAGCACCATTTCAAAGCAATTCTTGCAGCAGCACCATCGATTCCAGCAATTATCTACAACAGCCCTGTGTATGGTTTTGAAACCCGTGCGGATTTGTTTTTCGCGCTACGAGCTGAACATAAAAATCTGGTTGGCTTTAAAGAGTTTGGCAGTAAAGAAGCATTGCGCTATGCCGCGGAAAATATTACTTCTCAGGACGATGATGTTTTATTGATGATTGGTGTCGATACAGCGGTCTATCATGGCTTCGTAAAATGCGGCGCAGTTGGTGCAATTACTGGTATTGGTACGGCGTTACCGAAGGAAGTTTTGTTGCTAGCGAATTTATGTAAGCTTGCTGCGAAAGGCAACGCTGAAGCGCGTATTCGTGCCCAAGAATTAGAAGAAGCCTTTTCTGTTTTAGCCAGTTTCGACGAAGGCCCTGAGTTAGTCTTGTTCTTCAAATATTTGCTTGTTTTAAACGGTGAAGAAGAGTATCGATTACACTTCAACGAAACGGATGAGCTTAATGCCGCACAGCGTCGTTACTGTGAAGATCAGTATGCGCTCTTCAAAGACTGGTTTGCGGATTGGGCAAAACAAGGTGGAGTAATAGATACATGCAAGTAATAGACAGTCATACGGAAGGTGAACCAACCCGCGTTATTGTGTCTGGTGGGCCAGATTTAGGCTCTGGTTCTTTGGCCAAACGCGCCAAAATTTTGGCTACGGAACATAAGGATTTTTATCGCTCTGTAGTATCAGAACCCTATGGGCAAGAAGCCATGGTCGGCGTGATGCTGGTCAATCCGGTTGATCCTGGGTGCGTAGCAGGCGTGATTTATTTCGACGCCGCTGCGGTCATCGGCATGTGTGGTCACGGCACCATTGGTGTTGCCGCAACGTTGGCTCACATGGGCAAAATAGGCATTGGTACCCACAAGATTGAAACGCCAGTTGGCGTAGTAGAGGTGACCTTGTCCGATGCGAATACAGTTACGGTGAAAAACGTTGCCAGCCGTCGTTTACAGAAAGATGTTCGCCTTGAGATCGACGGTGTAGGTACAGTTTCTGGCGACATTGCTTATGGCGGGAATTGGTTCTTTATTGTCGATAAAAGCCCTGTTCCTGTGATTCCAAGCAACATTCGTAACCTAACCGAAGTCTCGATCAAAATTCGCGAAGCCATTGAAACAAAGCAATTAACAGGTACAGATGGTGGCATCATTGACCACGTTGTTCTTTATGGGCCAGCACTTAGTGAAAATGGCCACAGCCGCAACTTCGTTCTGTGTCCTGACAACGCCTATGATCGATCACCTTGCGGCACAGGCAGTTCAGCACGCTTGGCTTGCCTAGCAGCGGATAATCGCCTTGCTCCAAGCGAAGAAATCATTCAAGAAAGCACCATTGGTAGTAGTTATCGTTTGAGCTATCAGCCTTCAACAAGCGATACGATTATTCCTAACATTACCGGACAGGCGTTTGTCACCAAAGAAGCAACCTTAATGATGAACCCCAGCGACCCGTTAAAAAATGGTATTAAACTGTCTTAGCGATGGATAGCTAGACTTCAAATAATTGGTTAGAAATAATTGGTGAACCCAAAATGGACATGACAAAAAATCAGGATGTGATTGTTATTGGAGCAGGGATTATCGGCATTAGTATTGCGCTAAAACTGCAATCTGAAGGCCGACAAGTGCTGGTATTGGACCGGAAAGGTGTTGCTGCAGAAACGTCGTCCGGCAATGCAGGAGCGTTTGCCTTTGCGGATGTAATTCCTCTCGCCACGCCAGGCATTATGCGCAAAGCACCAAAGTGGTTGATCGACCCCCTCGGCCCTTTATCATTGCGTCCCGCTTACACGTTGAAAATTCTCCCTTGGATGCTGCGTTTCTGGCGTGCCAGCTGGCAAGACAAATATCAAGCAGCGTTGGCGGCACAAGCCAGTTTGATGGATTTTTCTAAAGCAGCTCTTGAACGCCAAATTCAAGCAGTAAATGGCGAAGCTATGATTCGTCGAGAAGGGCAGTTACAACTTTACGAAGGTGAAGCAGAATTCAATGCCAGTCTTGCAGGTTGGCAAACGCGACAACAACATGGCGTAATCTATGAATTTTTACTCAGTCCAGACGCTATCGCCAAAATCCAGCCCGGCATTCATCCCCGATTTACCCATGCGGCCTTTACTCCGGAGTGGAAAAACGTCTGCGACCCTGCCGAATGGACTAAACATTTAGCTGAAGAGTTTGAAAAACTTGGCGGTAGAATTGCCATTGCATCGATTGATTCCATTGAAGTGAATAACGATAGAGTAACCTTAAAAAGCGATGCGGCCGACTATGAAACAAGCCAAGTTGTTCTAGCTGCAGGGGCTTGGTCAAAAACTTTAGCGCGATCTATTGGTGACAGTTTGCCATTAGATACGGAACGAGGATACAACACGACCTTGCCAACTGGCGCATTCGATTTGAAGACACATATAACCTTTAGTAATCATGGCTTTGTGGTAACAAAAATAGGTGAGGGCGTACGTGTTGGCGGTGCGGTTGAGCTAGGTGGTTTAAACTTAGCTCCTAACTATCAACGTGCTGATGTCTTACTAGAAAAAGCAGCTAATTTCTTACCCGGTTTAAAAGTTAACGGAGGTAAACAGTGGATGGGCTTTCGTCCTTCTATGCCAGACAGCCTTCCGGTAATCAGTTATTCCGGTCGGTCTCAACGGGTGATTTACGCCTTTGGACATGGACATTTAGGACTGACTCAATCCGCAGGAACCGCAGAATTAGTCGCGGCGCTTGCCAATACTCAGGCTCCAGATATTGACCTTACGCCATTTTCAGCCACTCGGTTTTAGTCTGTTTTAAGGTTTTGAAAAAGTTCTAGCGTGCTTTAGCGCGTAAAGAGCTTTGATTTGGTGTTATCAGTTTTTTGACGGCCTGAAGGCCGACCTACATGTGATTGGTTTTTATCATTTTTTGTAGATACCATCTCTCCTAATCAGC
>NZ_KZ454871.1:0-225753 GCF_002792415.1 Marinomonas sp. BSi20584 | reverse complement strand
TAGAGTACCACACCACCTTTTAAAATAAAGGAAGAGGATTGTGAGAATGCTGTAAAATAATCCTAATATATTTATTAAAGCTTCATTTTTGTATTTCTTTTAAGAGACTTTTGGATACTTCCAAACCGGCTGGAATATCGACAAAAAGGTTAAACTCTTTTTTCGAACTTTTCTCCAATTCAATCAGTAGCATTATTGCACTGTCGGCGAGCTCTACACCTTTGGCAAGTAAAAAATCACCGTGATGATTTCTTAAGTCTCGAGATAGTATCATCCCTGCCGTAAGCTGCTGAGAAGCAACACAATGATCATCGATAGAGTGTTCGATTTTCTGTGTAGATAAACAAGACTTTAGTGCTTCAACGGCACTGGTGGAGTAATAAGTGCCTGATTTTGAAATCAAATAGTCCATAGCATCTTGGTGTGACAATGTGGTTTCCCACATGCGCCCTGTGATTAGCTCAACATAGTCATTGGCGACGGTTAATATTTGCGCCGACTTTGGAATGGACGCCTCTTTCTCTCCTCTTGGGTAGCCTTCACCGTTTAGGTACTCCTTATGATGAAGAATAATGTCTGCGACCGGAACTAAAGGGCGAATATTTTTCAGTAATGTCGCTCCTTTCAATGGATACTGTTTGTACTCGTGTTTTTGTTCTTCTGATAACAAAACATAAGGGGTAAAAAGCAATTCATCAGCGAAGCTCATTTGGCTCATATAGCGCATTTTTGCCGCTCTGGTAAGATGAATTAGCTCTCTTTGGGGTAAGTTTAATAACTCTGCCATGTCGGTTACTAAGCTGATTATATCGGGTACATCCACGCTCGATCTTGGCGTACGCATGTCTAAAAGATTGGCAAATAAATCGACCGTATTTTTATAGTTTTCTTGTAATGCTGCATTGATCTCAATGATTTTTTGCGTACGTTCTTTTACTGTTGCTTCTAATGTTTCATTCATTGCGGTGAGTTTTTCGTTCTGCGAAGTAACCAAAGACTGTAAGTGCTCATTTCTTTTCTTTAGGTTTATGGTGACAAAAGCATCGTGGACCAGCGTTTGTAGCTTTTCATCGTCCCATGGTTTTTCAACATAATGAGAAATTCTACCTAAATTTATCGCATCGGAAATGGCTTCCATATCCGCATAGCCAGTTAATAAGATCCGTATTGTATTTGGATGTTTTTCTGCTGCAATGGCCAAAAATTCAGGTCCTGTCATCTCTGGCATACGAGCATCTGAAACAATCACATCAATGGCTTGCTCTTTTAAAACCTCAAGACCTTCTTGGCCGCTATTAGCAATAAATACATCACAGTTAGCCTTACGAAATAAGCGTTTTAAAGAAGACAATACGTTCTTTTCGTCATCAACTAATAATAAGCTAGGACGGGTTTCCATCGCGTCTAGATTTGATGCATCGTTGCTCATTTTATACCCTCCATTGATCTGGTTGAGCGGGCGCCTTCATAAGGTAGCCAAATACTAAACTCCGTGCCTTTGCCCAGTTCACTTGTTACATCAATCGTGCCTTGGTGGTCTTCAATTATGCCATAGGAAATCGATAGCCCTAACCCTGTACCGACACCAACTTCTTTGGTGGTAAAAAATGGATTAAAGATAGATTTCAAATTCTGTTTATCAATACCGCTACCGTTATCTGATACTTTAATTCTTGCACCGTCAGCGCTTTCGGCGAGATGTATGGTTAGTTCCCCGTGCTCATTCATAGCATGGGAAGCGTTGACAAATAAATTCAAAAACACCTGCAAAAGCTCACCGCTATTTCCCAAGATCGGCTGCACTTCTTCAATTTGCTTTTTCACTACACCCTTAAACTTTAGTTCATTACTGGCAAGTTTTAATGCTTCATCGATAATTTGATTGAGGTGGCAGAATTCTTTTTGATGATCCGACTGACGAGAGAAGCGTTTTAAGCCGCCAACGATATCGATAATTCGTTTTACGCCCTGTTGTGACTCATTTAATAGGTTTTGTGTATCTTCTATTAAGAAATTCATATCGACATCGTTCCATGCCTTATCGAGTGCTTTTGCCGCATTTTTTATGTTTTCATCAGTGGACTTGATCGATTCATCTGTCAGGGTTTTAGACGTTTCGACATACTCGATAAAGTCAGCAATATAGCCGCCCAAAGAACTTATATTACTTTTGATAAAGCCCATTGGATTATTTATTTCGTGAGCAATCCCTGCTGATAACTGGCCTACAGTCGCCATCTTTTCGGACTGAACAAGTTTCTGTTGTGTTTCTTTTAAGGCTTCATTGGCACTGGTGATTTCCTCATAACTCGTTAACAATTTATCTTCCTGATATCTGTGTTCCAGAATGATCGCGAGCTGTTTGAAGCCTGTTTCAAATACATTGAAAACTTGGGTTTGTTTGTCTGTCAGCCCTTGGCTAAACAAAAAAACGATGCCGCAAAGATGATCTAGGCTAATGATTGGCAGAGCTATGACGGTATCAATGTTTTTCTCGTCGATAACTAAGTCTATTATTTGTAGATGTGTTGCTTTTCTTTCGCGAATGAGCGGCTCTATTTCAGCAATGATATTTCCCACTTCATCACTTTCTATTTCTAATGGCTGCCCTTCATGTTGATCAGGGTTTTTAAGTAGCGGAGAGTGAAAATCAGATTGATTATTATCAAAGGGAAAGTGCGCAAACGTCGCAAAGGAAATGTTACTTAAACGCATCATATCGTTGACAATCTTGGGTAGAAAATCACGAAGGCGTAGCCTTTCCAAACCATAACGACCGATGTGGTTAAGAAACTTATTTTCCTGCACCGCTGAGTGAAGAGAATTGACACTTTCTTTCAACGCGAGATTAGCAAAATGAAGCTCTCTGCTTTTTTGCTCAAGTATAGATTCTGCTTGTTTACGTGCTTTACGTTCTCGCTGAAAAGCCGCTTCGTATTCCATAGGTATCTCCGGATCTAGATCCGCTCTACGAGTAAAGAGCAATGATCTGCCCCTTCATTCATACAGCAAGTATGTTTAATGATAACGGGAGTACCAAAGCTTTCAGCGGCTTGATGTACAAGACCTATGGCCAATAAACACATTTTACGAGGTGATTGATAATAAAGAGTGACGCCGTTTTCATGTTTTTCAGTAACAAGAATTTTCGGTGTTAACGCATCTGGATACAGCTTATGAACTTCCACATGAATCACTGAATCCACAGCGCCAAGCAGCGACCAAAGATCAGGAAAATTCATCATTGCAGGAGGCAAGCTGTGTGCTAAGCCCTTGTATAGATAACGGCCAAATGCCTCAACTAGATCTGGAACCGGGACCGAGCTGTATTCTGACAAAGCAACAACAAGGGATAAAATCTCTTGGTCGTCGTAATTGTTTGCACTGGTATAAATACCGCCACTGGGCAAATCACATTTTTCCAGTAACGTTTCCCAACATTCCATACCAAATTGGTCTTCGATCATTTCTTGAAAGTGAGTAAAAACGGCGCCTTTCATGACTCTTGTCCTGTCTCTTTGTGTTAGTAATAGAGTAGACAAAAAATGCAAAAACTCTTACAGGCAATTGGTTTAGGTGCGTAATTTTTTGTTGGACGTTAAGGTGCTTAACGTAATGAAAACAGGCGTTTCATATGATTTTGTGGGGATTTAGCATTGTTCTGGAGGTATATAGGAAGGGAAACGTACCGAGCCAGATACATAAAGTATCTATCTGGCTCTGGGTGTTTTAGAGGCTATGTTTAACTACTAACAATTAGATCGTTCAAGGCTTTGGAAATCAGATCTTTTTTCACCAAGGTACGTTTAACTGGTTTATCAAACCAAAAATCCATTGGTTGATCAAAACCGATGCCGTGCATGTAGTTGTAGAGCGCTTTACGCAGTCCGTCACCCAGCATGTCATGATCTGTGCCGGTTGGATCAGTGAAATCCACGTCGTTTTCTGCGAACAAAATATCGGGGCGTTTCGCGAGAGTGATGCCGTATTCTTCCGGATTAATACCAATCGGGCTGTGTGCAGTGGCTGCGAATCTGTGCCAGAAGGCCGATTGGAAACATTCTTGAGCCATCATCTGACGCACCATTTCTAGGGCATCAATGGTTTCTTGCTCGGTTTGTGTTGGGAAGCCATACATCAGATAGGAATGAACCAGAATATCCGCATCACTGAAGGCTTTGGTCACTCGGGCCACTTGCTCGACGCTGACGCCTTTTTTCATCAGTTTTAGTAATCGGTCGGACGCTACTTCAAGGCCGCCGCTGACGGCGATACAACCGGAATCCGCTAATAACTGACAGCGCTCTGGTGTAAAAGTTTTTTCAAAACGAATATTGCCCCACCAACTGATCACCACGCCCCTTTCGATTAAACGCCTTGCTAGCGCAAACAAGGCTTTTGGTGGCGCGGCTTCATCGACAAAGTGGAAACCAGTCTGTCCTGTCTCTTCGATCAACTCTTCGATACGATCCACCAAAATATCAGCGCCAGCCGCATCATAGCGATCAATGTAATCCAGTGTCACATCGCAAAAGCTACACTTGCGCCAGTAACAACCATGAGCAATGGTCAGCTTGTTCCAGCGGCCATCGCTCCAGATGCGATGCATGGGGTTGAGCATTTCACACAAGGATAAGTATTCGGTTAATGGCAAACCATCGTAAATTGGCGTGCCGACATCGGTTTGGGGAATATCGTGCAGCTCCGCGTTTTCATTATAGTGAACGTATGATTCGCCATTCTCGTCTTCTGCGAGGAAGTAAGTACGTACTAACTCATCTATTTCGCGCTTGCCGTCAAAGAATTCCAGCAAGGTCATAAAAGGACGTTCGCCATCATCTAGACAGATAAAATCGACAAACTCAAACACACGAGGATCTTTTAGCGCACGCAGCTCGGTATTAATAAAACCACCGCCCAATACCACGGGTAGATCAGGATTGATGGCTTTACAGGTTTGCGCAATACGCAGAGCCCCCAACATATTACCGGGGAAAGGCACGGTTAACGCCACGACGCTGGGTTGGGTTTCTTCGAGATATTGCTCGACCAACTGCTCTAGAATCTCAGAGCTAAAACTCGGTTCGCCCATCAGTGTATTGTATAGATCATCAAAGCTTGGGTTGGCCGCCGCCAAACGCTCGCCATAACGGCTCACTTCAAAATACGGGTCAACGCCTTGAGTAATCACCGCGGACAAATCATTAATAAACAATGTAGCGAGATACTTGGCTTTGTCCTGTACGCCAAGATTACCAAAGGCGGTTTTGAGTATATCGCCGGAAACTTCTTCCATCTGAGCGATGGCATCGAAGGCTGGGCCTTCTGGCAAGAAACGACGAGAGATAATTCGCAACGCAAGGCTGGAATCTTTGCCCTGCAAAAAGCGAATCGCAGGTTCGACGCAAAGACGATAACGATCGAATTCTGCCAAAAAGGTAAAGATGGCATCAGGCAATTCGTCGTCTTCAAATGACTCGAAGTTCTCTTCCACATGCTGACGGATAATATCCAGCGCAGGCGCTGTCATCATCTCAAGAAAAAGCTCAATAGCAGGGTCTCGCTGCACCGCCTCGTAGCCCCGAGAGCGCAAAAAGCCAGTCAAATACGCCGTCGCTGGATACGGCGTATTCAGTTGCGTCATGGGTGGGGTCATCAGAAGAACGGTCATAGCCTGCCTTTAAAGTAAAACCTAATCATAATCTGGCGGATTCTAGCACTTAAAGAAGAGTAGAACCCTTAAAAAATGATGTGCTTGCGGTGATCAATAAGCTGGATATGGAATGATTTTGGTAACATTAATCATTCAAAATGAAGGAAACCGAGTTTAGACGGTAGTTTTTTCATCTGACCCTGATGGAGCCTTATGTTAGAGTACGCGCCGTTACAGGTTGCTGGCGTGATGTCAGCAATAATAGGGAAGTCAGTGCAACTCTGACGCTGCCCCCGCAACGGTAAAAAAGTCAAACTTTGCCAACAAGCCACTGTGGTTCACCATGGGAAGGCGGCAAAGCCTGCATTCGCAACTTTTGAGTCCGGAGACCTGCCTGTAACTGGGGGTTCTGCGTAAGTTGGAACCAAATGTCACCACTGTGCGGGCGTGCTCAGTGCAACAGTAGACTTTATTATGAAAACTCAATGTATTTCCCCAGCGTTCACGAGAACCCTCGTGGCGTTTAGTGTTGTGTCCGCCGTTTCGGCTCACGCAGCGACAACAGCAGATTCATCGTCGACCTTATCGCCTTTGGTGGTTACAGCAACATCTACTTCGGTCAGTGTGGCGGATTCGCTGTCATCTGTTACGGTTATCAATCGTGAAGAAATCAAAGCTCAGCAAGCGCAAGAAATAAGCGAGCTACTAGCGGCGCAGCCGGGTGTAGATATCAGCTCGAATGGCGGTTACGGAAAGACCACTAGTGTTTATATGCGCGGTGCTAGTGCAGAATCTACTAAGTTTTTGCTCGATGGTATTCCTTTGTATTCTGCGACATCCGGTGGCGCGCCATTTGAAAATATTCCGACATCTTTGATTGATCGTCTAGAGATCGTTCGAGGTCCTAAAGCTACCTTGTATGGCGCCGATGCGGTAGGCGGCGTGATTCAAGCGTTTTTGCCAGAAGCCGATGATGATTCGCACATGAATGTATCTGTAGGTGGTGGCTCGTTTAATACAAAAACTATCGATGCGACTGTGTCTGGTTCCAGCGATAGCACGCAATACCTTTTGTCAGCAGGCAAGTTTGAAACCGACGGTGATATTGTTAAAGAAGGTGAGGGAGCTCAGGGCTACCGCAACGAAAATGTATTGCTCAATGTTGGACATGATTTTAGCAGTGGTGCGCGCATCAGTGGTTTGATTATGAATAGTGAAGGGCGAAATCACTATGTCGGTGACGAAAATGATTACCAAGTGCAGGTGATCGGGCTGAGCGTCAGCCTTCCAGTAACGGAAAATTGGGATACAGAGCTGAAATTGTCTCAGACTCACAACGACAGCAAAACCATTTCTTCAGAGGATAAGTACAACACTAAAACTCAAACTGCTCGTTGGAGCAACACTATTTCGGCAGGTGAACATGAGTTTGTGTTGGGAGCTGAAACCTCTGAAGACAAGGTCGACGTCACCAGCTACCAAGCACCTGATCGCAGTAATAATGCGGTGTTTGCCCAGTCTCAGTTTGATTTTGGGGCAACCAATTTGCAACTTAATATTCGTCAAGATCATAACAGTGCTTATGGTGATTCGACGACAGGCGGTGTGGCTGTTGGTTACAAGCTTGATGGTATACATACTCTACGTGCAAGCTACGGGACCGCTTTCGAAGCGCCAACATTTAACGATTTATACTATCCAAGCAGCGGCGACCCAACACTCAAAGCGACGAAATCTAAAACTATTGAACTGGGCGTTCGTGCCGATTATGACAATGTGTACTGGGACGCTGCGGTGTTTGATGCATCCTATGGCGATATGGTTATCTGGTCTAATTACACAGGGTCTTGGGCGGCTTACAATGTGGATTCTAAAGTCCAAGGTGTTGAGCTGTCTTCAGGCCTAACATTAGAGCAATGGCAGTTAAAAGCGGCATTAACGTGGCTAGACGCAAAAGACGACGATACGGGTTTTCAGTTGCCTAAACGTGCAAAACGTAGTGCCCGTTTAAGTGCAGATCGCCTATTTGAAAAAGGACGGGTTGGTGTGACATTAATCGGAGCGGATGGTCGAGCTACAACATTGGGCAGCTCTGAAACGTTGGCAGGCTATGTGACGATGAATTTGCGCGCTAGTTATGACTTTGCCGCTGATTGGAACGCTGAACTTAGTGTCAAAAACGCCCTTGACAAAGAGTACCAAACGGCAAAAGGCTACTTTAGTCCGGGTCGTGGCGTGTTCTTAACCCTTAACTATTCGGCATTTTAATGGCTAACCCGATGCGTAGTTTGTTGTCAATATCGGCTTTATTGCTCAGTGGTTGGGCATTCGTGTCCAACGCGTTGGCTGATCCTATCTGTGTGGTGGATGATCGCGGGCGAGATGTCTGTATTGATCATGCGGCAATGCGCATCGCGGCGTTATCACCTGGCGCCACCGAGCTGATTTATGCTGCTGGCGCGGGGGATAATGTGGTTGCGGTGGTGTCTTATAGTGATTACCCAGAAGCTGCAAAAAGCGTTACCTCAGTGGGCAGTCATACGCGCTTAGATTTAGAGCGTTTGATCAGCCTACAGCCCGATTTAATACTGGCTTGGGGAACCGGTAATCCAACCGAGCAAATCGAAACACTAGAACGCTTGGGGCTACCTGTATATTACGTAGAGCCCCATGAGTTCGAAGACATTGCTCGTAATATCGACAACTTGGGCGCACTAGCTGGCACCTCACAACGAGCCAAGGAAGAAGCAAAGCGCTTTCGTACTGGCATTGATGTTTTGCACGAACGCTATAAACAGGCCCCTCGGGTCAAAACCTTTTATCAAGTTTGGGATGAACCGCTAATGACGATGAATGGCAGCCATTATATTAGCAAGGTGGTCGACTTATGTGGCGGCGATAATGTGTTTGCGGATTCGCCGCGTTTGATTCCTCGCCTGAGCCAAGAGGCGGTATTACTGAAAAATCCTGAAGCCATCATTGCTGGAGGTATGGGAGAACGAAACGCCAACTGGCTCGAAAAATGGCGAGCGTTTGCCGATTTGTTAGCTACGCAAAAAGATAATCTGTTTTTTGTGCCGCCATCGTTGATTCAGCGTCCAACGCCGCGATTATTAGAAGGTGCACAAATACTCTGTGAAAAACTGGATATTGCCCGTGCTCGACGTTAAGACTCGTCACCCGACAAACCGACGCGCGTTGATATTGCCACTTGGGGTATTAATGTGTGTGTCGATGCTTAGTGTCGTGTTTGCGATCACCCAAGGCAGCGTCAACTTATCGCCTTACGCTGTTTGGCAGGCTTTGCTTGGGCAAGGCTCGGGTCTTAATCAAACTCTCGTATTAGAGCTGCGCTTGCCTCGTGTTATGGCGGCGTTTGCTACGGGCGGTTTGTTGGCCGTGGCGGGAGCTTTGATGCAGATCCTCCTTCGGAACCCATTGGCAGATCCTTATGTGTTGGGGATTTCAGGTGGCGCATCCGTGGCAGCGCTGGCGGCGATTTTGCTTGGAATCAGTGGGGTTTTGATGTCAGGCATGGCGTTTCTCGGCGCGGTTTTATCTACTTTATTGGTATTTGGTTTATCTGCTCGCTTGGGTAATACGGCGACTATGCGGTTGTTACTAACTGGCGTGGTGATTGCTGCAGGTTGGGGTGCGTTGATTACACTTATGTTGGCCCTCGCGCCGCCCCATAAAATCCCTGGTATGTTGTATTGGTTGATGGGCGATTTATCCTACGCCAGCACGCCATGGTTAGCTTGGCTGGTATTGGTTCCGACCTGCTTGATTTTAATGCCGCTCGGGCGCAGCCTCAATGTGTTGGCTCGTGGGCCTTTGCAAGCAGCGGCACTTGGTGTGAATGTGAAAAGCCTCGAACGCTTTGTTTTTTTGTTAGCCAGTTTATTGACCGCGATTGCAGTGACAACGGCCGGTAGTGTTGGTTTTGTTGGTTTGGTCATTCCACACATGCTGCGTATGGTCTTGGGCAATGATCAGCGACTGATTCTGCCCGCAAGTGCTCTAGCTGGCGGTTGTTTGGTAACACTTGCTGACACCTTGGCACGTACTGTTATTGCCCCAGAGCAACTGCCTGTAGGCGTCATCACTGCGTTGCTTGGGGTGCCAACCTTCTTGTACCTATTGCAACGGGGGCGCTTATGACCAAGCTGAAATTAACTCAATTGCTGGCGGCGATACCTAATAAATCCCCCCAACCAACGCATGCTTTGTCATTAACCTTTCAAGCTGGCCAAATGTGGGGGATTTTGGGGCCAAATGGCGTTGGAAAAACTACCTTGCTGCATACTCTGGCAGCTTTGAAAACGCCAGCACTAGGCACTATTGAATTAAATGACCAACCTATTACCGAATTGCATCGCTTAAGACTCGCGCAGCAAATTGGCATTATGTTTCAAGAGCATCAAGATGGCTTCCCTGCGAGCGTGCTGGAAACTGTCTTGTTAGGACGCTTTCCTCATTTATCGCCTTGGGAAATGGAGAGCGAACAGGACCTAGCTCTAGCGCACGCGGCGTTAGAGCGTTTGGACTTGGCGGAGTTTGCACAACGGGCGTTAAACAGTTTATCGGGTGGGGAGCGACAACGTGCAGCGTTAGCGGCTTTAACGGCGCAAGCGCCAGATGTATGGCTGGTGGACGAACCGACTAATCATCTAGATTTGCATTATCAAGTCGCAGTAATGGGTTTACTCGCAGAACAAACTAGCATGGATAAAGTGGTCGTTATGTCACTGCACGATGTGAACGTTGCTGCTCAATGGTGCTCTCATGTACTGCTTTTGTACCCAGACCGTCCACCAATCTGGGGAAAAGCCGCTAGCTTATTAACTCAGCAAAATCTAGAACCGCTTTATCGCCAGAAACTGGCCATGACAGAACTAAACGGCAAACCACTATTTGTGCCAATAGCCTAATTTACTCAATAATTGGTTTGAGATAATCAGGGCCAAGTTGCTGCATTTGGCGTTCAACCCAATCCACTCTTTGACGAAGATAATAGGTTAAAGCGTTAGGATTTCGAGTGCGCGGGCTTGGTAATAATACGGCCAATCGCGCGGCTTGGTTCATGGTGAGTTTACTGGCAGATCTACCAAAATAATGCTGGCTCGCGGCTTCAACACCGTAAATGCCTTTGCCAAATTCCGCTATGTTTAAATATACTTCTAGAATACGTTTCTTGCCCCAAAGTGCTTCAAGGCTCACCGCTAAGCCAGCTTCTAGGCCTTTTCGAACAAAGCTACGACCAGACCAGAGAAAGAGGTTCTTTGCAGTTTGCTGCGTAATCGTACTCGCACCACGAAGACCATCGCCATCGTCGTATTGGCTTAGCGCCTTACTGATGGCAGCAAAATCGACACCTAAGTGATCAGGGAAACGCTGATCCTCTGAAGCTACCACCGCCAACGGCATATAAGTCGGTAACTTATCAATGCTAATCCAAGTGTGTTTGACCGGATACTGGCTTTGCAGCATAAACGCTGTTGTCGGTGGTGGCACAAAGCGAAACAACAACAAGATGAGAATGAGAAATAGCAAAAAACGCCAAACAACAAACCAAATCCTACCGAATATACCTTGTTTACGCTTTGCCATTCATTGTCTCTTAATAGTTTTAATGGGGCTTTCTAGCCCGCAACAAGCATAAGTATAAACAAAAAAGGCATCGGTCTCCTTTAATTCTGACAAGTGGGCTCATCATGAAAAACTTGAATGGCAAATTGAGAAGCTTGGAAGTTTATTATTCCTTTACATCTGACTGTCTTTAATTCTGTTGCTTTATTCCTGTAGTATGCGCCCACTAACTTTTAACTATATAAAACAATATCTTACTTTAGATCATCGCAATAAGGGCAACATCAAATGGCCGATTTTAAAACCCACGTTACCGTGGCTGCCATACTCAGCGCACCATTGGCAGCAAGCACGTTTATTATGGGCTTTGCCAACATGAACGAAGCGATTTTTTATGCGTTAGCTGGCACATTTGGCGGACTATTGCCCGATATAGACGCCGATGACTCGGCGGCCATTCGATTAATATTTCGATTGTTTGGTGCTTTAGCGGGTGGCTTAGCGATTGCATTTGGCATGGATAAGTTACTGCATTGGCAAATTCTCGCGTTAGCGATTGTCAGCTATCTGCTGGTGCGATTTCCCATTCGTTGGGGATTTGAGCAATTCACCATTCACAGAGGCACGTTACACAGTGTGCTGGCGAATATAATGTTTGCCATTCTTGCTGTGCCAGCGACGTATCACCTGTTCGCTTTGCCAGCGAAAACCGCGTGGTGCATTGGTGCTTTTGTGTTTCTTGGTGCGACCATTCATCTGGTTCTCGATGAGTTATACAGCATCGAGCTGTCTGGGATGCGTATTAAACGTTCATTTGGCACGGCTATGAAAATCACCGACTGGGGCGAGCCGCTAGCTTCTATTTTGTTAGTACTTGGATGTGTGGTGGGCTACTGGCTCAGCCCAAGTGCTGATGCTTGGCTCGATGCTTTTGCTTGGTGGCCGGAGCCAGAACGTTTGGCTGAGTGGATAAAGCAGGGACTGAATGAGTTTAATCACTTGTGGAGCTAGAGCTCATAACATTACGGTTTCACTTTTAAGTCACCATCAAGTTGAGCACCAGCCATCATCTGCTTTGCTACATGAGGGTGAATTGGAGTTAATCCAGATTTCATTCCTAATGGCTTGAATACTTTATCGATAATACTCTGTATTTGGCTGCCTTTGTCTTGCTCGATATCGGTCAAGGTGCGACGGCTAACGCCAACTAATTCTGCGTAGCGAGTTTGGGAAAAACCAAGTACCTCTTTGCGAAGACGTTTTAACATTTGCCCTTGGGTGATTTCACCTAAAAGATGTTTTTGTAAAAGTGCTACGAGTAAAGCTTGGCGTTGTTCAGCTGTCATGCTCATAAAAGTCCCCAGCGATTGAGTTTTGCTTCTAACCATTTAATTTGAATAACCTCTAAGATACGTTCAGGAACCCCTCTTGCTTCTAAGCGTTGTTGTAACCCAACAAGTTTGCTGGCTGTTTCTTTTAACGCCGACAGCGATGTTTCACTTGGGCACAAATCGTTAAGTTCTTCAGTAATAGCTTGCCAACGATATTCTCCGCCTTCTTCAAATGGTGAGCCCCATTTTGTCGTTCTAGTAACACCTTCAGGATCGACCTTCATTGGCGCAAAGTCATAAATAGGGGATAGCCAAATATTATTCGGTTTTTTGAGCAGAGCCGTATTTCGACCATGGTTATCTGAGTTGCCGAAAGCGATATTGAGCAAATCGCGTGTTAACCAATCGCACAAAAAACGTTCAGCATCAAACTCTGTTGATCGCTTTTGTAATAAGTTACAAACAGAACGGATGACCTCAAAATGGTTAAGGTAGCTTCCTGCTGGTTTGTTTAACACAGAAAAAATAGACTCCAAACCGAAGCGCTCCCAGTTATTCCCATTCCAATGCGTATCAAATCTAGGTAGCCAAAGAGAAGGGTATCGACTTCCCTCCTGTAGTTTCATGTTTTCCGTGCTGATCGTATTAAATCCCATCGCTGTTAGCTCATGGTAAAAGTGATATTCCGCTCGCAAAATATCACAATCATCTTGCGTTTTTCTACCACGAGGAAACTTCACTAAATAATAGGCATCGGCAATATCATGTTGTTCTTGAAAGGTATCAATCCAAATTTCTTCATGGTCAGAGCAACGTAATAACAGCTTAGGCGCTTCTCCACCTGCGCCTGTTGCGCCGCCACTAATGGCTCCCATTTCTTGAGCATATTCTAAAAAGCTAGAGTCGCGTTCGACCACATCATTTAAAGTGAATTTTCGAAGATGAAGGGTTGAGTCAGCAGGCAAACTCGGGAGGGATTCTTTTATTCTCAAGTTGCCTACTGGTGCGATAGTGCCTTTTGTCAATAAGACACTGTCTTGTTCACTAGAAGAAAGCGCTTGAAGCCCCCAGAAATCAATTAAATAGCGGCGGGCTGCGCCAGCAGGAACAATATCTTCTAAAAAGCCAAACCAATGATCGGCTTCATGCTCAATCATAATTTGTACGGGTAGCACTAAGCTGCAAGCATGCTCATCATGAAAGTCTAACCATTCAACAGCATACTCGAATTCATAACCAAGGCGACTTGGACTCGCTGTCCCTCTTTCAGGACTGAGTAGCTTTAATATGGCGATATCGCGCCATTGTTGTTGAGTCAGAGCTTGAATCGTGAGTGCTTTCATTGAATGCCTATATGTGCATAGTTTTGCTCATTATAGTCATTGGAAGTGTTTTTTGAGAAATTAATTGCTCAAAAATGTCGGTAAAAGTTATTTTTGAGCACAATGTTGCTCATTTTGTATGGCATAGATTGGTTCACAGCTCACTTTTTGGGATATGAATAAGTGGCTGTCGATACATGAAACAGGTTAAGTCGTTCAACCATGCAAGACTGGCTTATGAAGACATAACCCAGTCTGTGGCTTCTTTCTTACGCTTGAACACCTTGATGTCTGCCGAGATAAACCAGCTGATCATACGGATAAGTCGGTTTTGCCAACGATTCTTCCCATAGATGGCAATGCGATTAAATTCACCGCCGAGTCGTTGGCTTAATAAAAACTCCGACCAAGCGCTTTTCATGCTCCAGCCTTCAAATTCACTAATATCGACTAGCAATACCGCGTATGGGGAATGGATAGAGTAAAGCGCTGCTTCTAGTTTAGGCGTAATGTTTTCAAAATCCATATCACTTGGGTGGCCCGATGTTTTAATGTTAAGTAACAGCTTGTCGTTATAACGCTTTGCATTCAGTGATACACCGCTCTCGTAGACAGACATAACTCGCTCCTGAGTCGTTTTAATTGATACTAATACTGTAAAACAAAGTGTCCTGTTTGAAAGTTGATTAACTCAGCATTGATAGTCAGCAAGCAGCGTGAAATTTACGCTTTTTGTCATGATTGTCAGCAAAGACAATAGAAAAAGGGGAAACCATTAACAGTAGGAGGCTGAACGAGTCTTTTTCCGTTCGACATCACGCCAAGGAAAGCGACTTTTTTGCTTGGCGTTTGCAGCGTTCAGAGCAGTACTTCACCTGAGACCAATCGCGTTCCCACTTCTTGCGCCATGCAAATGGACGCTGGCAGACTGGGCAAATCTTTTCAGGTAAATGTAGTTTTTTATGAGTCATAGCTGTTTTTACGTAAACAGCGATGACTTAGGATCAGTTGACATCGCCAGTCCAATTACGACGTTTGCTGAGACAGTGCACTGCGACGGTGTTGCAAGATAATCAGTAAAACCAAAGCTCCTACTGCCAAGCAGAATGGAAACAGTACCGTGGTAACCGAGTAGGCTTCGAGCGCCACAACGGAACACACATTACGTAAAATTATAATAATAAAAAAAACACGACTTTCTTCAAAGGGGCGATGGTAGGCTTTGCGGAAGGTGGGGCCAAAACCTATCATATCGACTGTGGTCAGAATTACCACTGTCCACAAGGGATCATTGGTGATGTACCACAGCGGTAACGACGCCAACGCCACGATTAAAAAGCCCCAATCCAACTTGCTAATAGTGGCATCGCCACGCTTTATATACGCCAGAATGGCAATGAAAATTGTAACAAAGCCTGATAACCCAATAGGCCATGCGCCTACGCCGCCCTCGGCTTCCAGCTGAGCAAAGAAAATGATGGTGGTGGTAATGCCCCAAATCACCCACGAAAATACGTGAGGCTTTACTTGGCCGCGTAAGATCAGCGCAATGTAAGGCACAAAGCCAATGATCGCCAACACAATGGCGATGACACTAAAAATAAGCTTTATATTGAAATCCATCTGCCTGCCTAGCTCTAACCATCATAGTAAAACTTATTCTACCGACTTCATCACGAAACAGACGGACAAAACACGTCAGATTTGCACTGAAACAGGTCGTTTAAGGTAAATCGGTTAGATATAAATAGTACTCGATAGAGTACGCATAGCAACCTAGTCCGATGTAGCGTTGGGATTGAAGCCCAAAGTCGAGATATTCAACTTTATTGAGATGCTCTACAATCCGATTATTAAACGAACGATTAAAGGCGAATAACCAAATGAGCCCATTGGAAATGGAAGCGGAGCGCACCTTAGTAGGGAAAGGTGTGCTGTTATGTTTAGCGGCGATGTTGGTATTCGCGTCACAAGATGCCGTGACGAAAATCCTCGTGCAGGATATGTCCGTGGCGCAAGTGGTATTAGTGCGCTATTGGGTATTTGCCTTGTTTGCCATCGTTTGGGTGTCACGCACCAGCACCATTCGCCATGCATTACGCTCGGTTCGTCCTAAGTTACAAGTATTGCGCTCCTTATTATCCATCGCTGAGATTGCGATTTTTAATCTAGCTCTGCGTCATCTTGGCTTGGCAGAATCCCATTCGCTGATGGCAGCGTTCCCATTGATGGCGATAGCTTTGGCGGCCCCCATCCTAGGGGAACGGGTAAGCATGAAATCTTGGTTAGCGGTTTGTGTAGGCTTTGCAGGAACGCTCGTTATCCTTCGGCCTGGGCTGGACGTCTTCAAACCTGAGTCATTGATACCATTAACCGCCGCCCTGTGTTTTGCCTGCTACCACGTGGTGACTCGTCAGGTGAGTTCAGCGGGTGATGGTTTTCATACCAACATATTGTATATGGCGTTGATCGGCTTCGTGTGTGCAACCCTCTTTGGTGTGACGGCATGGCGTGCACCAAGCATGCAGGAATGGGTTTTATTGGCCGTGATCTCGATTATGAGTGTCGCCGCACAGCTATTGCTAGTGAAAGCTCTAGAGTATGCACCAGCCTCGGTATTACAACCGTTCAACTACAGTTTACTGGTGTTTGCCACCATTATCGGCTTCTTAGTATTTAGCGAACTACCGGACAGATGGACCATTGTAGGAGCGGGCATTGTCATTGCCAGTGGACTGTACGTGATCTACTTACAGCGTACTTGTGAATAGTTTTGGTCTGGTTCTTAACTCTTAATGATATAGAGATTGCAATGTAAACTTTGCTTGGTTATATTTTGAGCACAACTTATCCTTCTTCCACGCGTGGCGATATACAGACCCCTGGAGTTGGACGAATAAGCCGGCCTAGTGCCGGTTTTTTCACATCTGGGCCTTGGAAGGTGCAAATAAATAATGGATATGGACAGTCCTTACCTCTCTTCTTTTTCCTTTGGTATTCGACTCACCAGTCATCATGACCTACAAGTAATTGGACTGAAAATATGAAAACGAGAGTTTACATCGATGGTTACAACTTCTACTTTGGTTGCTTAAAAGGTACGCCATATAAATGGTTGGATCCTGTTTCTCTTATTGAAACCTTACTGGTACGTTCTGGCGCTCCCGAATCCATTCTAGATGAACTGGCAGTTAAGTTTTTTACCGCTGAAATAACTGAACGCGCAGCATCGGATAGCAGCTCTTTGAAGGATCAACGAGCTTATCATCTTGCGTTGCATAATCACCGCCAAGGTAGATTGCAGACCATAAAGGGCAACTACTCAGTTGATAAAACCAAATTGCCGAAGAGTCGCAGTCAGATAGAAAGTTATCTGACTGCAATGGCGCGCATAGGCTAATGGCTGCTAGGCAGCAATATAGCCGCCTTCTAATGCCCATTTGCGTATTAGTGCCTGCCACTCATCTTTGGTGTATCGATAAGCTTTACGCTGACGAATCATATCAGCCCATTCTTCATTGGCTTTGTTTAAATTGATCAAACCTACTTGCGCACGTCTCTTGTTTAGGTTCTTTGGGTCAACGACATTGTCGCTGTATTCCACCCGATCACTGCGCTCATTGAAGTCATTGAATGCGCCAAAGATGGATGGTTGATAAGAGAGCGTTAACCAACGATCAATCGAGACGGCGTAATACCCTCCATAGCACTCGCCTAAAGGCAAAGCCTCACGCATTAATTCAGCACTTCGATATTGAAATTGGCTGTTCTTCAAGCAGTTAATGCCTAACCAGTAACACGCCTCCATCCCTTCTCGTCCAACGATTTGAGGGCCGAGCCACCCGTATTTGTCATAGATTGCTTCGAGCATCTCGACGGACTCTTCATTAAAATCATCTAAGTGGTCGAACCAGCCAGCTTTTTTAGGTGAATAACGGCGCATCAGAGCAATGCGCATAGCATTGCGTCGAGTTAACTGCTCCGCGAGTGTTGGATCATAGTAGGCACTTGGTTGAGTGGATTTTTGAATGAATAATTTCAAGCGGCGCCAACTGGCAAAGCCATACTGTCGAGCCGTGACTCTCTGTGCATCTAGAATAGAAAAAGGTTGCAATAAGACTTGCTCAGTTTGCAAGTTTTGAAAAGAAGTATCGAAATGGCTGATCAGCTCTACGACACTTGGATCGCCTGAACGATGTTTAGATCGTAAAGTACGTGCGGCACGATGTAGATATTCAATGCTGGGATTATTTGGCAAGGTTTTCATTTAAGCTCTCCTATATAGGTTGCACTTAACTCGCGAAAGCACAGAAAGCTAAAATGTCATATAAAAGGGTGGAGCATTACAGGTAAGGTTAACCTTTTTCCGCGAGTCGGATGCGCCCTGAAGCACTGTGTGTGATTCTAAAAACTTCCGGTACGTGTTGCAAGGATAATAGATATTTTTAAAGTGCGAAAAGTGGGGCTGATGAAAATAACCCATGACCTCTATATCCAATTGAGTCGCCAACAAAAAGGCTGCGCTAAACGATACCAAGCCTTGTTCAAAGTACACGTATCACATGAGGAACTAGGTCGAGTACGCACAGCCACCCAGTCCGACATGGCATTGGGGAATGACAGATTTAAAGAAGAGATCTAGAAGCTAACGGATAGACAAGTGACGCCAAAAAAGCGCGGTAGAAAATCGAGTCAGGTGGATTAATTTTCATCCGACCTCAATTTTTGCACAATTGCTCCGTCGTGAATTTTGATCATGGCGTATTATCTAAATCTTCTTTAAATAATATTTCTAAGTAGGCTTGTTCTAAAGCGTCAAAGGCATCAGTGGGAACTTCATATTGAAACTGATCTCTACGCTTCTTAGATATCTTGCCGCTTTGCTCTAAACAGAAGACGACCAACTTTGAAAGTGTTCTGTCATTAATATCGTACTGCTTATTGATATGGCGTTTTAGAGCGTCGTATTGGTTGAGATACGCCACTTCCTGCTTGATATAGTGTTCCATGGCTTCGTCGCATGCTTCTGCCATCAACTCAGCACAGGCGGTGCCATCCCAATGGCGATAGATAGATTCATGACCTTTGAACTCAAAAGCATAGTTTTCTGTGTCGAGGTAGTCAACTTGCCAGAAGGTTCTGATTTCGGAGGAGTAAGCGCTTAATGTAGCCAGATACTCTCGCTCTTTGTTATACAAAACGGCCGAGACAGGCAGTAACAAGCCATTCGCGAGCTGACCGCTGCGGCATAATACGTGATGAAACATAAAGCGTGATAAGCGTCCATTCCCATCCATAAAAGGGTGTAAGAATACAAAACCAAATGAGATGACCGCACCAAGTACAATAGGATCTACTTGCTCTGGTAACTGGTTGGTCAATTGCTCCCACTCTTGCATGAGTTCACGGCATAAATTCGGTGAGGGTGGTATATACGTAACGCCAATAGATCCAGGAGCATTAATTAAGTAGTTCTGCTCATTGCGATAGGAGACGGCCCATTCATAGGGGTTGTTGATCGTGGCCTTTTGCAATTCTGCTAAATAGTCTTCATCGATTACACGGGGAATGTGTGCTTGTCTCAGTAGGTTGGTATACCGCTGGATTTTATTGGTATCGGGCTGCTCTTTCTCGATAGCGAAGGAATCTTTGGTTTCACTGAGATACACCCAAGATAAAGCTCGGTTGAGCATGGCGTCATCTAACTCATCAGTAAACTCTTTGGCTTTTTGCAAAGTGTTTTTGGCCAATGCCTTTTCAAGCCGCTCAGTTCGCTTCACGATGATGCTGTAGTCTAAGGAGCCGATTACATTGACATGGACGCGCCAGCGTTTATTCGTCTGATTATCTGCGGTGATAAAACGCTTTGGATCTAATAAAGGGATATAGTTACCACGTATTAGTTCAGTGGTGCGTGGTAATGATTGCTGATGAAAGTGTTCCCAAAGTAGGCAGGCAATACGGATATATTTCCCCATAGGAGCGGATTCATAGCACTCTAGGAGCGCTTCTGCACTAACTTTGAGCAGTGTTTGAGAAAATTAAGGTCTTCGTATTTCAGTGCAAAAAGAATGTGATCGAGTATCTTATCCGAAGGCTTTAATGAGGCAGGCGTTGCTAATGTATTGTCAATTAGCTGTACCTTAGTTACTGGCATAACACGGGCAGATACTTGCAACGGCAGCGCTTTTATATCTGTGCGCTCCAGTAAGTATGCGTAGCCTACGGATGTATTTGTCATATTCAGCACCAAAAAATTTTTACAAAACTAAGATTTTAGTTATATCTGCTTCATTCACTAAGATAATAGTTACATTCTAGGCATTGTTCCTTGGTGTTGGATACGCCTAACTGCAATTTAATCTAAGAAAATGTTTACGGAGCTAAGATTTTTGTTACAAATCGTCATTTCTTTAAGAAAATGTTTACAGGCTGTGTAAGTAAGCGTTTCTATATGGTTTATCTTGAGTATGATTTGTTATCTGGGCTTTTTAAAAATAGGCACTTAATGCGCGTCATCTCAGCTGTCTCCAACTCGCGCTTCTACAAGCAAAGGCACGTCGATTTTGCTGCTGTTCTGCATGATGTTGACGATTTTTTTCTTGGCAGCGTCGATGTCTTTTTCGGCCACTTCAAAGATGAGTTCATCGTGTACTTGCATGATCATTTTGACATCTAGGTCGGTGTTGGCGAACCAGTCGAGCATTATTGTCATGATGTATTTGATAATAGTTCAGCACTTATATCTAGAGTAATCATTTCGGCGTTGCGAAAAATGGACTACTGGCACATAATTAATCTCAACACGGCTCCTTTCAATGAGGCTACTTGATGTAGCGGATTTGCTTAGGAGTTTTTTTGTACTCAAAGTAAGTCGGTATTCGCTAGGAAGCTGCGGGTAAAAAAAGCTTTCGATCAGACTATCTTGATTATTTTACAGCCTGCCTGAAGGTTTTTTATCACGACTGTTTGTTGTCGGTTGCAATACGTTGGTGTCAGTACTAAAATTGACCATGTAGAAGGGCTTAACATATGACTCATTACTGGATTGTCCATATGTTCTCACGCTACCAATGATTCGCCAGTGACATCATTGTTGATGGTTAGACTAAACATTGTTTAGTCACCCTGACCCCAAAGAGCTAAAGGGCTGCCACGAACTATCATTTTCCATTTTAAAAAAGAGCATTTGTCATGCTCTTTTTTTATGCCTGTTTTATATCATTGCGATTACTGTCCCTGGGTGGGATTTTCTATCGTAGGCGCTGATAATGTCGTAATAGGTTTTGTCTTTAGATAGTCTTAAAATGACCAGCCCAGTCTTGGACTCAATAACCAGCGCGGCGTTTTCGTCTTTCACTGTGTCAACAATGACGGTTGCTCCGTCAGTGATGATAGATTCTATATAACCCGATACTTGACTTGGGCAGGTAATGCCAATTTCTTGGCTATGTTTTTCATAGATATGTCTAATGCCAAATGCCCCAGACCTTGTTCTTCCAAAGCCTGCAAAGCCGACTTTCAATCTAATCTCAAGTTCTGGCCAGTGAGCGTTGTTTTTAGGAAAGGTGCCAAATGAAAGTAAGTCGTTTGTTGTCGTAACAAAGACGTTTTTACTTCGTTTGTGCGACATCCATTCGACTGAAAGGTCGCTATGTAGAATGGTGGTTTCCATTTAATCCCTTAGTTTAAAGCAGGCTCTTCCTTGAGCCTTGCTCGTATTCATTTGTTATTTTAGAGCCTTAATGCGCCTCGTCCCAATTATCTCCAACCCCAGCTTCAACCAACAACGGCACGTCTATCTGGCTACTGTTTTGCATGATGTCGACGATTTTCTCTTTGGCGGCGTCGAGGTCTTTTTCGGCCACTTCAAAGATGAGTTCATCGTGTACTTGCATGATCATTTTCACGTCTAGGCCGGTGTTTTGTAGCCAGTCGTGCATTTTGATCATGGCGCGTTTGATGATGTCGGCAGCTGAGCCTTGCATCGGGGCGTTGATCGCGGTGCGTTCGGCGGCTTGGCGCATCATGGCGTTTTTCGCTTTGATGTCTGGTAAATACAAGCGGCGGCCGTAGATGGTTTCCACGTAGCCTTTTTCTTTCGCGCCTTCGCGGGTGTTTTCCATGTATTGCTGTACGCCTGGGTAACGTTCGAAGTAGCGTTTGATGTATTTGCCCGCTTCTGGGCGACCAATGCCAAGTTGTTTCGCTAGACCAAAGGCGGACATGCCGTAGATTAAGCCGAAGTTGATGGCTTTGGCGCGGCGGCGCTGTTCTGTGGTAACTTCGTCTAGGCTGACTTCGAACACTTCCGCAGCAGTGGCTTTGTGCACGTCGGCGTCTTTGGTGAAAGCGTCTAATAAGCCCGGATCTTGGGACAAGTGCGCCATGATGCGTAATTCGACTTGAGAGTAGTCGGCCGCCACTAACTTGTAGCCTTTAGGCGCGATGAAGGCTTGGCGAATACGACGACCTTCGGCAGAACGAATTGGGATGTTCTGCAAGTTCGGATCGGTCGACGACAAACGGCCTGTCGCGGTAATGGCTTGGTGGTAAGAGGTGTGAATCCGTCCGGTTTTCTGGATCATCTCTGGCAGTTTGTCGGTGTAAGTGGATTTCAACTTAGACAGACTGCGGTGTTCCATGATCAAACGTGGTAGTTCGTAGTCTTGTGCCAGTTCTTGCAAGATCGGCTCTGCCGTGGATGGTTGGCCTTTTGGTGTTTTCTTGATAACCGGCAAGCCTTGTTTTTCGAACAAGATGACTTGCAGTTGTTTTGGCGAGCTTAGGTTGAAGCTTTCGCCCGCTTCTTCGTGGGCTTTGATTTCTAGCTCTTGCAGTTTGCCTGCGATTTCAGTGCTTTGCAGGTGCAAGAGTTCTGGGTCGATCAAGGCGCCAGTTTGTTCCATTTTAGCCAAGACCGGAATCAATGGGCATTCGATGTCTTTAAAGATGCTGACCAATTCTGGCGTAGTTTCGATTTTCGGCCAAATGGCTTGATGCAAACGCAAGGTGATGTCGGCGTCTTCTGCCGCATAAAACGCCGCGACCTCTAAGTCGATTTGGTTAAAGGTTTTTTGCTTAGCGCCTTTGCCGGCGATGTCTTCAAAGCTCACGTTGGTGTGGCCGAGGAACTTGCTGGCAAGAGTGTCCATGTCGTGACGTGAACTCACGGAGTTGTAAACGTAAGATTCCAACATGGTGTCGTAAGCGATGCCGCGCAAGGTGATGTCGTAGTTGTTTAGTACGTTGGCGTCGTATTTTAGGTGCTGGCCGACTTTTGCTTGGCTATCGTCTTCTAGCCAAGGTTTCAGCTGTTCTAGCACCCAAGCACGATCTAGCTGTTCTGGCGCGCCTTCGTAGTCGTGAGCCACCGGAATGTAAGCCGCTTCGCCCACTTCTACCGAGAAGGACAAGCCAACCAGTTCCGCAGCCATGTAGTTGAGGGACGTGGTTTCTGTGTCAAAAGCAACCAGCTCAGCGGCTTGGATTTTTTCTAGCCATTTGTTGAAGCTTGCTTTGTCTAAGACGGTTTCGTAGTTGGCTTCGATGTTGGATTTAATCGGTGTTTCCACTTGGCCGTCATTACCAACGGTATCGCTGGCGGTTTCGACACTTGGCGCTTTGTCTAGGTCAGACAACCAAGTTTTGAATTCTAGCTTGGTGAACCATTCACGCAGCTTTTCTTTGTCCGCTTCGCCGTTTTTCAATTCTTGTGGTTCGAAAGGCAATTCTACGTCGCATTTGATGGTCGCCAAGGTATAAGACAGCTCGGCCATCTCTTTGTTGTCTTCCATTTTTTGCTTCATGGTTTTAGAACCACGGAAGCCTAAATCTGCGATCTCGTCTAAGCGCGTGTAGATGTCTTTGATGCTACCCAAGCCTTGTAGTAAGGCAAGAGCGGTTTTTTCACCCACGCCTGGTACGCCTGGGATGTTATCGACTTTGTCGCCCATCAGTGCGAGGTAATCGATGATCAGTTCTGGCGGAATGCCGAATTTGTCTTTTACGCCTTGGATGTCCATTACCGTGTTGTTCATGGTGTTCACAAGGGTGACTTTGTCGGTAACCAACTGAGCCATGTCTTTATCGCCCGTGGAAACCACCACTTCACGGCCTTGTTCGCCCACTTGTTTGGCGATGGTGCCGATCACGTCGTCGGCTTCTACACCATCAACAATGACCAAAGGCAAGCCCATAGCTTCCACCACACGGTGAATTGGTTCGATTTGCGGACGTAAGTCGTCCGGCATCGGTGGACGGTGCGCTTTGTATTCGCTGTAGATCTCGTCGCGGAAGGTTTTACCCTTGGCATCGAAGATGATCACCATAGGGGAATCTGGGTAGGTTTTGATTAGGCTGCGGATCATGCTGATCACACCGCGCGTGGCGTTGGTTGGGTGACCATCGCTGGTGTGCATCGGTGGAATCGCATGGAATGCTCGGTAAAGGTAAGACGAGCCGTCTACCAAAACCATAGGTGGAGTGCGTGTTGTTGAATCCGTAGCCAAAATAGAACCTCTTTGTGAATCGGCAAATATGAGGTCTATTCTATGTGTTTGAGCGTGTTTTTACAGCCAAAACGGCGAATTAAGTTTTAAGCAGGATTCTCACTTGTAATAATAGACCTGTATGAGCGAAAGATTTCTTTCATTATTCAATAGTTGGTTTTGATAAGAGACATCCAACAATAAAAACCTGTTTTTGGCCTAACGAAGGTTAGGCCAATATAGAAAGTGGACGTTGAGACACTAGGCTTGTCGATGACATAGATTAAATCGATCTTTTGCCGCGCTGGTTTTAGGTGTGAAAAACGACACTAGGTTGCCTTCTGGGTCTCTAAATTGAAAGGTTCGGTTACCCCAAGGCATATCTTTAGGGGAGTGAACCAGATCGACCTTGTTTTCCAGACGTTCAAATTCTTTATCAACATCATCTACTAAGAATTCAAGAATCGCCGTGCGGTTGGATGAGGGTTCAGCGCAACCTTCTTTAAACAGGGCAACGGTTTCTATACTGCCGAATGCTAAATGAGCCTTTTCTGTTTTTAGTTCAGCAAATACAGGAACGAGCCAGTCGGCTTCCCGTTCGGTTATATATTCGTAGAAGCCAACCATCTTTTTGATGTCGTTAACAATGAGCCGAGTGGAAAATAGATTCATACTTCACCTTTTTAATGAGAATCAGAGAGTGCAAAATGAGTATGTCACCCTGATGCTGACAGCGTTGTGGCAATAGGAGAAAAAAATGCGACGTGCCGATAGATTGTTTCAACTCATTCAGATATTGAGGCGGGTAAATAGACCTGTGACCGCGGCTAAGTTGGCTGAGGAGTTAGAGGTTTCTAAGCGAACGGTTTATCGAGACATTACCGATTTGGTTGGGCAAAGGGTTCCAATCGAAGGAGAGGTGGGTTTAGGTTATACATTAAGCGAATTTTACAACATGCCTCCTTTAATGTTTACGCGAGATGAACTGGAGGCGCTGGTTTTAGGTGTTCAGCTAGTGCAAAGCCTTCCAGATAAAACAATCGGCAATTCCGCCAAAGATGTCTTTTCTAAAATTAGAGACGTAATTCCCCAAAGTTTAATATCGAGTCTTAGCGATGCGGGTGTTCGCATAAAACCCAGAGAGTTAGAGCCAGAAAAACAGGATACTCGTTATTTACGAGAGGCAATTAGAGCAAACAAAAAGATACGGATTACCTATTTTGATCGAGATGGTAATGACTCCGAACGAGTGGTGTGGCCCATTATCCTAGGTTATGACGAAGCATATTGCTTATTAATCGCATGGTGCGAAAAGCGTCAGCAGTATCGTCATTTTCGAGTTGATAGGATTCGACAAATGGACCGTTTGGATACTAGCGTTCCGATTGCAGGTAATGAGCTACGACAGCGCTGGGAGTTATGGCGTGAGCAGACTTGGCTGAATAAGCGTTAAATAGTATGTTTTTAATATTACCTCCCACACTAACGCTGATCTTTTTGGCTTAATCGTCTAGTTGAGGATGAATGCTGTTGAACATAACCGCTTGGTTGCGGCCGTTATTTTTAGCGGCGTACAAGGCTAAATCGGCTTGGTTGACCAAGTCTAAAAAGTCATCGTGATGGGCGATGCTAGATACACCAACGCTAACGGTAATTTTGCCAACAGATTTATATGGCAAGGTGCCTAATGCGTGTTGAAACATAGAGCCAATAAAAGGCAAGGTATTAGTTTTTGGGTTAACTAATACCACAGCGAATTCTTCACCGCCCCAACGGGCAATGGTATGTTTTTCGAAGTAAATAGTCCGTAGACGAGATGCCACTTCCACCAAAACTCGGTCACCAATCGAGTGACCATGACGGTCATTTATTTGCTTAAAATGGTCTACATCGATCAGTAGAACGCTAATCCTATCATCATGATTGAGTTGTCCTAACCAAAGGTCCAAGCCTCTACGATTATAGATATCGGTTAAATAATCTCGCCCTGCTTCTAGCTCGTAGCGACGAAGGTCGCCAGTCACTTTGTTTATGTGTTTGCGGATGCTCTTTTGGAAAGGGAATACAACATAAAGCAGCAAGCTTGCAGGGCCAAAAGTGCCGATTAATTCATAGCCTCGGGGTGTTTGTAATTCGTCAGGATGGTTTAGCAGATAAGTAATAATGGGTAGGGCAATGGATGCCCACATCAGCACAATATAACGTCGATACTGCTTTGGTAGCATGATGATACCCAGCATGATAATCGCCATCATAAGACCTGTAACCGGTGGATATTCATCGACAAATCGCCACTCACTGTTCCAAGCCATAAAGACATAGTAAATAGTCGACGGTGAAAAGGTCAGAATGAAAAAAATGATATAAAAAACAATGATTTTATTTATATCTGTGTGGGGATTGTAGTGATAGTAGATTAGTACAATAAGTAGAACGATAGCGTCGATACTTGGAATTATCGAATCGATGATATGGGTAGTAGGGTAAGTGTTAAAAAAAATAGCAAAAGCAGTGCTTGTTAAAAATGAAGCAATAAGTAGCCGATATACGGCAGATACAGTGATTTTTTTCTCATCGTCATAGATCATCACAAGAGGCTTTCAGTTGAGTTTGTTATTCAATAATAGAAGGCTTGTTATGAATTTGCTGTTGTCCCTTGGTTAATATATGTCTCTGAAATTAACTAGGTTGTAACAAATAAATAAATTGCTCGATAAAATGTGTACATAAAAAGGCCGATTTACGCTACTTAGAATTGACCTTTTGAAGCTAATTGTAGAGCATAGGCAATTATTTTTTCATTCCATCTCTTTTAGACAACAATAGGTAGAAACTTGGCTGTTTACACTTCCCTTTCGGACTCTGACATGCGTGCCTTAGTGGCTGACTATTATTTAGGTGAACTGGTTTCGTTCCAAGGCATTTCCGGAGGGGTAGAAAACACAAACTACTTTTTGACCACCACAACGGGTAAGTATGTGGTGACCTTGTTTGAAGAATTTCAGCCCGATGAGGTGCCGTATTTTTTAGACGTGGTGGCGCATTTGAAACACAAAGGTTTTAATGTTCCTGCTGCTTTGATCGACATTCATGGTGAGCGACTACGCGAAGTAAATGGCCGACCAACCATTATTGTCGATTGTTTTCCCGGCGGTGAGCTAAAAGGCACAGATGAAACTTCTTGCCGATTAATGGGCGAGGCCTTGGCGAAGTTGCATATTGCGGGTGAAGATTTTCCTGTTCACCGAGATAGTCACCGTGGTGTTGCTTGGTGGCATAAAACCAGCAAAGCCATTGCTAACGAGTTAGAGCCAGAACAAGCACAATTACTGTTGTCACAAATCGCAGAATTCGATGTCTTTATTGCCGAATACCCAGACTTACCTAAAACCACCATTCACGGGGATTTGTTCTTCAACAACACCTTGTTTGAAGGTAATAAACTGTCTGCCATTATCGATTTCTACAACGCTTGCCATTCTTGGGTGATGTACGATTTAGCCATTGTGGTGAACGATTGGTGTTCGGACATGAAAACAGGCGAATTGGATAAAGCTAAATATAAGGCGTTATTAAAAGCCTATTTGCATGAGCGTGAAGCTAGCCCAGAGGAAATTCTCGCTTGGCCTTATATGTTAAAAATCGCCGCGCTGCGTTTTTGGTTGTCTCGTTTGGAAGCATGGCACGGCGCAAAACACGACCCTGAACGCTTAGCGCAACAGCATGATCCGCTTGAATTTCAGCGTATCTTAGAAGCGCGAGTACGTCACACACCGAATTTAGTTGAGTTCCAATAAAAGGTACTTTTAAAAAAGGTACTTTTAAAAAAGGTAATAATCTGATGCGTTTTTTGTTGTGTTTGTGCATTACGGTCTTGTTTGCTGGATCGGTCATGGCGCATCCTCATGTTTGGGTGGATTCACAGTATCGAGTCAAGGTGGATCAAGCCAATGTAGAAAGCCTTGAGGCAACGTGGAGTTTGGATCTTTTTACTTCCACAAGCTTGATTGCCGAATACGATATTGACGGCGATGGCGAGTTTAAAGGCCAAGAAAAACTCGACATGATCGAGGTATTAAAGAGCTTTGAAAACTATGGCTTTTTCATCAAAATGAAGCAAGATGGCTCTGAGCTTATACCAAAAAAAGTACACATTTTAGATGTTCGCATTCGCGATCAAATGCTGTGGATTCGCTTGGGCATCGATTTGCCAACTCCGGTCAATCTTGAAACCTCGACTTTGAGCTTGGCCTTTGGTGATGACGAATTGTATTTTGCGATGGAGCCGTTGGAAGAAGGTTTAGTGCGTTTGTCTGGTACGTTATCTGAAATTTGTACACCAGTTGAGCATGAAGCAACGGAAACATCGGTTGCAGTGTGGGTTGATTTGACTTGTAAGCCCTAACTTATAAAGTGATCTCGTAAAGAATTCTCTTTTCAACGCCGAATATAAAGGTAAAAGCACATGTTAGAACATTTCCAATGGTTGCCTTTTTTAGCTGCTATCACTGTGCTGACAATGAGCCCAGGTGTTGATACGATTCTGGTCATGCGTAACGCAGCATCTGGTGGCTGGCGTTTGGGTTTTTTGACAAGTTTGGGTATTTGCATGGGTTTGTTCGCCCATGCGACTGTATCAGCGTTAGGTTTGTCGGTGATTTTGCTTGGTTCCGCTGGTTTGTTCACTGCGTTTAAGCTGGTGGGTGCGGCGTATCTTGTGTACTTAGGTGTGCAAGCTATTCGCAGTGCGATGAAGCCGGTCGGTATGACATTTAAAGACGCAAAAAATCCTAAATCACAGACGTCTTGGGGCAGCTTTCGCCAGGGTATTTTGTCTAACGTCTTGAATCCAAAACCGATTATTTTTTACATGGCATTTTTGCCACAATTTATTGATCCGAGCCATTCTGCGTTGGCTCAATCCCTTTTTATGGCCTCACTTCACTTTATCATAGCGATGGTGTGGCAAACGTTTCTTGCGCTTATGGTTCATAAGGCGCGAGTTTGGCTGGCGCGACCAAAAGTGGCGTTCGTCTTAGATGGCTTAACCGGCGTATTGCTGTTGGGCTTTGGTGTAAAACTCGCACTGAGCCAGCGCTAGCATTTGCTTATTAAACACACATTTTAGGAAGGTGTACTTGAAGCTGTACTGGCACCTTCCATCAGTATCAATTCTATTATAGTTAGTACTCTTGCTCTAGGTACTCGTCCTAGTCGCTCCGCTTCTATCATTGCAAAGAATAAGCCATGGAAGCACTCTGTAATAGCCGCTGCACTGATATCTACTCGAAAGTGGCCACTTTGTTGGCCTCTTAAGAAAAATGCATCGATTTTTTCTTGTGCAATTATACACTCACCATTTTCTAACAGTTCCGGCTGCCAATGCTGAATAGTAAAGAGGGTTAATTCTTTATTCTTATAGCAATTTTCTAGTAATTTTCGAACCCCTTCTCTTGGCTCCGCCGTGTCTAGATTAGCGTCCTTGATTGCCGATTTATAAGCGTTAAGGCTGCTGCTTTGTAGTCTTTCAAGCAGGCTTTCTCTAGTGGGGCAGAAACGATACAAGGTAGCTTTACTGACACCTACAGCACAGGCGAGTTCTTGCAGTGAAGCTCGTGGGTGCTCAACTAATGCAAGCGCTAGTGCATTCTGCAGTGCATTGTTTGTTTCGTGTTCAGTCATATCTTTATCCAGTTTGCCTTTAAATAACCATGTCTCATGGTTGTCTACGTTTTACGTATTTTATGCAAGGGGATTTTACGCAGAATATCTAGTATATGAAATCTTAGATGCGAGTAAAAAGCACAAACAAAGTGAATTAAATATATATCAAATGAATCACTATAGATTCATTTGGATTATTTTAATACTATTTAAAGCTGTTTTATCTCTGGCAAAAATTTAAGGTATTAACCAATGATACGAATTCTGAAAAATGGACGAGCGTTGCTACCAGTTTTGGCGGTGTTATTTGTAGTGTCTGGCTGTACCTCAAGTGAGCCAGAGGCTCAAGCCAGTCCTCCTCCAAGCGCAAGAGCTGCCACAGTAACGACTGTGCAACCAATTGAATATGAAGAAAATGCTATTTTGCCAGGGCGAATTGAGCCTATTCGTGAAGCCGAGGTGCGTGCTCGTGTACCTGGTATCGTGTTGCATAGAACTTTTATTGAAGGCTCCGATGTCAAAGCGGGAGATATATTATTTGAAATCGATCCCGCGTCTTTAAAAATTGCACTTGCTAGTTCTAAGGGCAAATTAGCAATGGCGGAAGCGACCTTGTTTGATGCAAAAGTGCTGGTCGATCGTTATGCGCCTTTGTTGCAGTCTCAAGCGGTCAGCAAGCAAACTTATGATGCTGCTCAAGCTGCCTATTTAAGTGCAAGTGCCTCTGTTGCTTCAGCCAAAGCAGATGTTGCGAATGCCGAACTTAACCTTGAATACGCAACAGTACGAGCGCCTATTTCAGGTCGAATTGGTCGAGCAAATGTTAGTGAAGGCATGTTAGTGGGACAAAGTGATACAACTCTATTAGCAACTATTCAGCAACTTGACTCTGTTTATATAGACTTTACTCAATCTGTTACCGATACCCTGAAATATAGACAATCTGTAGAAGATGGCACTTCTGCTAACAGTACGAAATTGATGGCCAAGTTAGATGGTTACAACAAAAGCTTCGAAGGGAAATTGTTGTTTTCTGACAGTCAAGTAGATGAAAAAACTGGCAATGTTGTGTTGCGAGGCTTGTTCCCAAACCCTAATAAAGTGCTACTGCCTGGCATGTATGTTCGTGTTGAGGCTGTTCAGTCTCATTCTGCTAAGGCGATATTGATTCCTCAACGTGCTGTTATGCGTGGTAACGGAGGACAAGCATTTGTTTACGTTGTGAATGATCAAAATGCAGTGGAATCTCGTTCAGTTGTAACGGGTTCAATGTCACAAAATTTATGGCGTATTACAGAGGGATTAAATGCTGGCGATAAAGTAATTATTGATAATGCAGCTATGTATCAAGCGGGAGAGAAGGTAATAGCTTCCGTTAAAGTAGCCTCTAACACTTAGTTCATTGTTCACTTTATCTTAACTATTAAGACGTTTTAGAGGCTCAATACATGTCTAATTTTTTTATTGCACGCCCCAACTTTGCTTGGGTCATGGCAATCTTTATTTTGTTGGCGGGGCTGCTTGCTTTGCCAACTTTGCCTGTGTCGCAATTTCCGGTAGTAGCACCACCGCAGATTGAAATCACCGCCACATATCCCGGTGCATCCGCTCAAGTGTTAGTTGATTCGGTAACCAGTGTAATAGAGGAAGAATTAAATGGAGCGAAAGGTTTGCTCTATTTTGATTCTTCTAGTAACGCAAATGGTATCGCCCAGATTACGGCATCTTTCGAGCCCGGCACTGACCCTGATCTAGCTCAGGTTGACATACAAAACCGTCTTAAAAAAGCGGAAGCGCGCTTACCAAGTAGTGTTATTGCTCAAGGCGTGCAAGTTGACCAAGCAAGCTCTGGTTTCTTGATGATCTATGCTTTGACTTTCAAAGGTGATGATGCGTCTAAGAGCATTATTACTTTGGCAGATTACGCAGCACGAAATATTAACAATAATATTCGCCGCGTGGAGGGTGTGGGTAAGCTGCAGTATTTTGGCACCGAAGCCGCTATGCGGGTTTGGGTTTCACCGGAAAAGTTGCTGAGTTACGGTTTATCCATTGGTGATATTAATAACGCAATTAGAAACCAAAACGTTCAGGTACCTGCTGGTAGTTTTGGTGGTCGACCTGCCGATGATACGCAAGAGTTAACCGCTAGTTTGGTTGTGAAAGGCTTTTTGGAAGATCCTGAAGAGTTCGGCGATATTGTTCTACACAGTAACGTGGATGGTTCAGCTGTTTATCTTAAAGATGTGGCTCGTGTTGAGCTGGGTAAGCAAGATTATAATTTTGAAACTCGTTTAAATGGTCATAAAGCCATCATGGGGGCGGTTCAGCTATCGCCGGGTGCGAATGCCATCGAGACGGTGAAAGCGGTAAAAGCTCGTGCTGCGGAACTGGAAGCGAACTTTCCAGATGATATTCAAATCAGCTTTCCTTATGACACCTCTAAATTTGTTAGTGCAGCGATTGAAAAAGTAATTCATACCTTGATTGAGGCGATTGTCTTAGTGTTTCTTGTGATGCTGTTGTTCTTGCAGAATTTACGCTACACCTTGATTCCCACTATCGTTGTTCCTGTTTGTATCTTAGGGACGTTTGCAGTGATGTCCTTGATGGGCTTCTCGGTAAACATGATGACCATGTTTGGTATGGTGCTCGCCATTGGTATTTTAGTGGATGACGCCATTGTGGTGGTCGAAAACGTTGAGCGTATTATGGTGGAAGAGAGTCTTTCTCCAAAAGACGCAACGATCAAGGCCATGGGGCAAGTATCCGGTGCCATCGTGGGTATCACATTGGTTCTATCGGCGGTATTTGTCCCTCTTGCTTTTATGAGCGGGTCCGTTGGTATTATTTATCAGCAGTTTTCTATGTCTCTTGCTGTTTCTATTATGTTGTCTGGGATATTGGCGCTAACTTTTACGCCTGCATTGTGTGCGACTCTATTGAAACCCATTGATAAAGAAGCACATCATGAAAAAGGTGGTTTTTTTGGCTGGTTTAATCGCCAATTTGCTGGGTTAACTAATCGTTATTCTGCGTTGAACGGCAAGCTAGTAAGTCGCCCAGGACGATTCATGTTGATGTATCTTGTACTTATTATTGGGCTTGGTTATGCCTATATGCGTTTACCTGAATCTTTTGTGCCAACGGAAGACCAAGGTTACATGATCGTCGATTTGCAGCTCCCTGCAGGTGCTACTTTTTCTCGAACCAATGAGACAATGAAAGATGTTGAGGAGTTCTTAGGGCAGCGGGATGCGGTTGAAAACGTAGTTACTGTTATGGGCTTTAGTTTCTCTGGAATGGGGGCGAATGCTGGTTTGCTATTTCCGACTTTCACCGATTGGTCTGATCGTGAGCAGTCTTTATTTGATGAAACGATGGCTTACAATCAATTTGCCGGTAGCATCACAGATGGCCGTTCGATGGCGGTTCCACCGCCATCGATTGAAGGAATGGGGAACTCTGGTGGTTTCTCATTGCGATTGCAAGACCGTAGTAATCTAGGTAGAGAAGCGTTAACTAATGCACGTAATACTGTTCTAGGCCAAGCGAATGCATCTCCAATCATTGCTTATGCCATGATGGAAGGCTTAGAAGATGCGCCGCAGCTTAGAATTAATATAGATCGTCAAAAAGCGACAGCATTGGGCGTGGGGTTCGAATCAATCAACAATGCGGTATCAACGGCGTACGGTTCGGCCTCAGTTAACGACTTTACTAATGCAGGTCGCTTGCAACGCGTTGTTGTTCAAGCCGATGTTGCAGATCGTATGACACCAGAGCGTGTCTTAGAGCTGCAAGTGTTAAATGACGAGGGTAACCTTGTTCCAATGCGCTCTTTTGCAAGCAGCTCGTGGGAAATCGGGCCGGTTCAGGTATCTCGTTACAATGGTTACCCAACGTATAAAATTTCCGGAAGTCCAATGCCTGGACACAGTTCTGGTGAGGCAATGGCGGAAATTGAACGTATTATTAGTACTCTGCCAAAAGGTATTGGCTATGAGTGGACCGGGTTGTCTTACCAAGAGAAAGCAGCGGGGTCACAAGCTCCAATGCTGCTGACCATTTCTATTTTGGTGGTTTTCTTACTATTGGTGGCATTATACGAAAGCTGGTCTATTCCATTGTCGGTTATTTTGATTATTCCGATTGGAGCACTCGGTGCGGTTGCAGCAGTTTATCTGATGGGGATGTCGAATGACGTTTACTTCAAGGTAGGTCTGATTACGATTATTGGTTTATCGGCGAAAAATGCTATCTTGATTGTTGAGTTTGCCAAAGATCTTTATCAACAAGGGCATTCGCTAAAAGACTCAGCGATCCAAGCCGCAAAATTGCGTTTTAGACCTATCATTATGACGTCAATGGCCTTTATTTTAGGGGTGGTACCTTTAACGATAGCTACGGGAGCAGGTGCGGCAAGTCAGCACTCATTAGGTGTAAGTGTTATCGGTGGCATGATCTCCGCAACAGTCTTAGGTGTATTGTTTGTTCCTGTGTTCTTCACATGGGTGCTTGGGCGCTTCAAAACGTCAAATAAAACAGTCTAATAAAAGACACTTATTTTTTGTTCGAAAAGCCGATTTTTTGTCGGCTTTTCTTTTTGTAATTCAATGCCACTTTTTCCTCATTTTTTCTGATTCTTTGCTAGAATTCCCCCATCTGCGTTCTCTTCGGGACGGTCCTTAAATAGAGACTGCTTTCAGATAAATATTTGCTGTGCCACAAGCGCGGTAAATTGGGTGAGTCCTAGCAATATAAGATAGGGCTTTAGATAATAAGAGATCTTTGTCTCGTATTGGCTTATGACATCGAGCAAAGGTTTCAATAAGCATTCGGTTTTGCTGTCTGCTTTTTTGGTGATTATTCTAAATGAGTTTATTAATTTCAACTTGGATTAAGTTCTTCTTTCTCTTCGCGCCGTTTTTTGTGTTGTCGATGTTTCTTGCGTTAACCCGCGGAGAATCTTCGGCATCTCGTCGACAAGTGGCGAACAAAGCCATTATTGCCTCTGTGGCGATTTCTATTGTGCTGTTGTTTTTTGGTGGCAGTTTGTTTGCTGTGTTAGGCATCACGCTGGATTCTTTCCGTATTGGCTCTGGCGTATTGTTGTTTTTATCAGCCTTGAGTTTGGTTCGTGACGGTACGCGTAACCATGCGGTTGGCATGCCAAGCGAAGAACGTGATGATGTGTCTGTTGTGCCATTGGCTGTACCTACGATTATTGGACCAGCGACGATTGGTACAATTCTAGTTTACGGTGCTGAACTACAAGGTTGGGATTTATTTATTGGCTTGTGTGGTTTGTTGTTGGCATTGGGTACTTTGGCGATCATTTTGTATTCTGGTTCTTTGATTGAAAAAATGCTGGGTCGAACAGGCTTAAATGTCTTGTCTAAGATTACCGGTTTGGTTTTGGCGGCCATGGCTGCGCAGATCTTTATGAGTGGTGTAATGGGTTTTTTACATCCAGCCACTTCAGCCGTTAGCTAAGTGGTTATGAATTAAATTTTGTACAAAATGCGGCGTTTCTAGGCTTTGGCTTCTCCTTGGGTTTTACTTGTTATATCATAACAAAATTGTATCCAATTTCGGTGAGAGCCAATTATGGCAAAGAACGTCGCTTTTTTATTGTTATCTTTTTTATGTCTCAGCTCGCCTCTTTATGCCGCGATTGATTTTGCGCTGTATCAAGATTTTATCCAGTGGATTATTTCTCAGCAAGCCACTTTTCATCGTGAATTAGTGTCTTTAGTTCGCTCTATCAGCAAAGGCGGCAGTCCGGTTCTACTGTGGGGGTTAATCTCTACAAGCTTCTTTTATGGCGTTTTTCACGCGGCTGGACCAGGTCATGGTAAGGCGGTTATTTCTGCTTATATGTTGGCGAGCAAAGCGCCATTGCGCCGTGGTATTAGCTTGGCATTTTTGTGCGCTGGTGTTCAGGCAGTGATGGCAGTCTTAGTCATTGTTGTGCTTAGCCAAGTGTTTTCCTTGGCAGGAAAAGCCATGCAAATAAGTCGTTTTTTTGAAGTGGCGAGTTTTGCTGCAGTTGGCTTGATTGGTGTGTGGATTCTTTTGCGTTTATTACGCGGCCAATCTGGTTGTGGTCACGATCACTCACAAGACCATCTTGAAGAACATCATCACGATCATTCTGCGGAGCATCACGGTCATACCCATAAACACTCTCATGATCATGCATGTTGTGCGCATCATACAGATGAAGCGAAAACCGCTCGTCGTAGTATTTGGGCAATGGTGGCCGCGGTGGGTATTCGTCCCTGTACTGGGGCGATTTTAGTTTTGTTATTCTCTTTGAGCACGGGCATTTTTGTTTGGGGTTTGGTGGCAACCTTTGCCATGGCGCTAGGTACTGCTATTACTGTCGCTGCTTTGGCTGGCGTTAGTGTTTTTGTTCGTGATACAGGTTTTGCGTTAAGTAGTGAGCATCGTGTTTGGCGACAGCGAGTGTCGCGCACCTTTGGTTTTCTTGCCGCTTTCGCTTTGATAATAATTAGCACTTCAATGATTTGGAGTTACGTAAGCAATGCAGGAAGGGCTTTCTAATGAAACATGAAGACTCACATCAGCACTCACAACAAGGTTCTCATCAACACAGTCATCACAACCATAATGATTGTATTGATACCGCGTTAGAAACAGCGGAAACCCTGTGTGCAGAGCAAGGCCAGCGATTAACGAAAGTACGTCGCCGCGCATTGGAATTGATCTGGGAAAGTCATCGCCCACTTGGTGCTTATCAGCTATTGGCGAAGTTGGCCGAAGAGGGTTTTAACTCTGCGCCGCCAACGGTTTATCGTGCTTTAGACTTTTTGTTAGGTGCGGGTCTGATTCACAAAGTGGAATCGATGAACGCTTACCTTGGCTGTGCCCATGCAGATAAAGCGCACAAAGGTTATTTCTTGATTTGCGATGAATGCCACAATGTTATGGAATTCGATTACCAAGATATTCATGCGGCCTTGATCGAAAAAGCCGCGCATCAAGGTTTTGAGTTACGTGCTGAAACCATTGAATTAACAGGCTTATGTGCGAAATGTAAGGCAAAAAAAGTAGGAGCAAGCGCGTGAGTAAGCGATTGGTTGCTTTTGATAAAATTGGTATCTCGTTTGATGGCAGAGTTTTGCTTGAAAACATTGATATGACGATCAGTGAAGGCGAGATTGTTACCCTAATTGGCCCCAACGGCAGCGGGAAAAGTACCCTGATTCGCACCTTGTTAGGGCTGCAAGAAGCAACTTCTGGTGAGATAGTTAGGCATAAAACCTTGCGTATCGGTTATATGCCGCAGAAGCTGCATATAGATCCGACTTTGCCATTAACGGTAAAGCATTTCTTGGCTTTGGTGCGTGGTGTTGATAAACAACAAATTCTTCCTACACTAGAAAAACTCGGCATTGGGCATTTGTTGAAATCACAAGTGCATGTGTTATCTGGTGGTGAAACACAGCGTGTTTTGTTGGCGCGTGCCTTGTTGAACCGACCAAATCTATTAGTGCTAGATGAGCCAGTGCAGGGCGTGGATGTGAATGGTCAGGTGGAGCTTTATAACCTGATTGAAAACATCCGTAATGAGCTAAATTGCGGCGTTCTGATGGTATCTCATGATTTGCATTTGGTGATGGCGAAAACCGATACCGTGGTTTGTATCAATCAACATGTTTGCTGTTCTGGTAGCCCGCAACATGTAACAGGTCATCCTGCTTATCAAGCTTTGTTTGGTGTGCCAGGTGCAGATGAATCCATCGCTATTTATGCCCATCAGCATGATCATGTGCATGATGAACACGGCAGTATTCTATCGGACGATGGTGATGCTCACGCCCATTGTAAACATCATTAATAACATCCCCAGTTAGCAGATTTTGGAGTTCGTAATAGCATGTTAGATCTTTTGCTCAGAGCCTTGTTAGGTGGATTGGGTGTGGCTGCAGTAGCAGGGCCGTTAGGCGCGTTTGTTGTTTGGCGACGCATGGCCTATTTCGGTGATACCTTAGCGCATTCGGCCTTGTTGGGTGTGGCGTTAGGTTTTTTATTAGACATCAATTTGAATCTTGCCATTATCGTTTTGTGTGTTGGTTTGGCCTTGGTGTTGGTGACTTTGCAGAAGAAACACATTATTGCGACGGACACCTTGTTGGGGATTCTAGCGCATTCGGCATTGTCACTTGGTTTGGTTGCAGTAAGTTTTCTCGACAATATTCGTATAGATTTAATGGCGTATTTGTTTGGTGATTTGCTGGCGATTAACCAAGCCGATGTTTACTGGATTTACGGTGGTGGTTTGGCGGTTATCACGTTATTGGTGACATTTTGGAAGCCGCTACTAGCTGTAACCGTTAATGAAGAATTAGCAAAAGTAGAAGGGTATCCGGTAGAAGCGATTCGTCTATTGCTGATGTTGCTGGTGGCTTTGGTGATTGCCGTGGCAATGAAAATCGTCGGCGTGTTGCTGATTACTTCCTTGATGATTATTCCCGCTGCGACGGCGCGTAAGTTATCGAGTACGCCAGTACAAATGGCATCGTTTGCTAGCTTGATTGGTTGTTTGGCTGTTTGCGGTGGTTTGTGGGCGTCTTATCGTTGGGATACACCAACTGGCCCAAGTGTTGTTGTGTGCGCTGCCTTGTTATTCTTGATTGCTTATACTTTGCCGTTTAAGCGCTTGCGTTAGGTTTTTAAAGCTTAGATGAAGGCCACCTTGGGAAACCAAAGTGGCCTTTTGTATTTTTCTTAAATGCTATGAAGTCGTTTTATTTGAACGAATTTTAATACAAGCACAGAGTCCTGGGTGCGTATTGGTTAAAACCAACTCGCCATTATGCAAAGAGACTATAGCTCGGATCAGAGTCAGTCCTAATCCGTGCCCGAATACGTCCTTTTTGGAAGAAAGCCTTTTGAATCTCTGAGTGACAAAATGCAGACTCTCTTCTGGGATACCTTTACCTTGATCTGAGACTTTTATAAAGGTATTCCCCAATGATGAATCTATTTTAAGAGTTATAGTTTCACTTTCTGGCGCGTACTTAATAGCGTTATCTAATAGGTTTGCAATAGCTTGAAAAATAAGGATTTTATCAGCACAAAAAACATGTTTTTTTTGTGCTTCGAGCTTTATGTTAATTCCATAATTTTCTGCTAATGGCTGATAATACTCATAAACTTCATGCAATATGTCATAAGCATTAATGTTGTCTTTTTGATGGCTAACTTGTCCTGTTTCGACTTCAGAAAGTCGCATGATAGAGCGAAAAAGTATTTGTATTTGCTCGGTTTCTTTAATTGCTTGCTCGAGCTCGTTGAGCTCTTTTCCTCCTACACGTTCTGATAAGTTGATCAACTTATGCTGCAGGCGAGTGAGTGGTGTTCTTAGTTCATGTGCAACATGACTAGTGATGTCTCGAACTTCTCCCATTAGCCTCTGAGTGCGTTCAAGTACAATATTAATTTCTTGACTCAGTTGGTCGAATTCATCTTTATTGTCGTTTGAGTTAACTCTAACGTTGTGTTTACCACTAGCATATTGCTCTAGGGTGTCAATGATATGATTAACGCGGTAGAGATTGTGTCGACTAAAGCGTAGGCTAATTACTAAAATCATGAGTTGTATTGCCAGCAGCCCAACACCTGTCATAAGAGATATTATTTGAGTTTGTTGGTTCATTGGTTTTACGTTGTATGCGTTAAAATACATACCGCCATCTGTTAAAGGCACTAATAGTCCTAATAACTCGACATTATTATCTTTTAACGAGACAATATCTGGCGAATTTATATTGTGTTTTTGTAAGTATTGGATTTGACTATCTGATACGTTCTGCTTATTTCCTAATAAAACTTTTCCATAAGCGTCAAAAATAAAGGTGAAGTGATCTTTTCTGCTTTCTTTATAATTTTCATTTTTTAATTGTATTGATAAATCATTGCTGCTGTTAAATTTATTATTTAATTTTTGATTTTCTATATTTTCAAAAATCATATTTTTAACATGACTTTTCATGATGTTGTCTAAAATGTAGTCACAAATAAAAATAGAAGCAGAAGATATCAATAAGCAAATAAAGGCAATGATAGTAGCTTGCCTAAAGCTGCTACTATGGGACAACGATTTAATAAACACAGAATCATCCTAAAGCATAACCAACTGAACGAATAGTTCGAATGATTGGATTTTTAGATCCACCATCTAGCTTATGTCTTAATTTGGAAAGGTGAACATCTAGGATGTTAGTTTGTGGGTCGAAGTGATATCCCCATGCTTTTTCTAACAACATGCTGCGAGTAACGGTTTGTCCTGGATGTTCGGCAAGTACATAGAGTAATTTGAATTCTTTGTTGGTTAAGTCAATCTTTTGTCCTGAACGAGTTACTTCGTGTAATTCAAGATTTATCATCATATCTTTAATTTTTATAAGATTGCTTGAAGCTACTTTTTTGGTCCGGAAGTACAATCGTTCTAGGCGTAAAAGTAGCTCGGTAAAATCAAATGGTTTGCCGAGGTAGTCATCCGCCCCTGCTCTGAGACCTTCTATTCGATCCGATATTTGATCGTTCGCCGACAGAATAAGTATAGGTGGGTGAGGAGTATTACCAAGTAAACCAAGCAACTGGATACCGTCTAGTTTAGGGAGGACACGATCCAATAAAATGACATCAAAAACTTCTTTCTTAATCAGCTTCAATGCGTCTTCACCATTATCTACTAGCTTGCATATATGACCTGATACATGCAGCTTGCTGCTAATCCAATGGCTAACGGAAGCATCATCTTCAACAACGAGAATTCGCATATCTTCTTATCTCTATAGAGTAAAAATGGTAATGAGTGTTCGAAACAGCATCAGCATACTAGCATCTATTGATAATGGTTATCAATATCGTGTTTTTTGTTTTTTTAGCCTTCCTTCTTCCTTACAATCTTAGTTGTTTTTTTCTGTAAGGATTGACCATCCTAGCAACTGACAGGCAAAGAGCTAGCTTTTGTTTATTAAGCATTCTTAATACATTAATGGTTGAGTTATTAGAGGGAATGAATGTTAATAATTCGGCTTGATATTTTATTTATTAATACTTAATAGATTAAATTCTAATAAATAATGTTTTCTGGAATTGAATTCATGTTTGTAAAAAGTAAAACCTTCATGTATCAAGTTATTGCTTTCCTTAGCTTGATAATGGCGTTTGTAGGTGTGATGGTTCCTGGTATTCCTGCTACCGAGTTTATATTACTTTGTGCTTGGTCATCATCAAAAGGTTCCCCTAGGATTTATCGGTTTTTGCATAATAATCGATTTACAGGTCCTGTTCTTTATAATTGGGATAATGGCAAGGTGATTTCTAGAAGCAATAAAGTGATATCATCAATAAGCATGTTTTTATGTGCCTGTTTATTAGTATGTAGCGGAATTAATTCATACGTTTTGTTTTTTGCTTTATCAGGGATGTTTGTTGGCTTTTTATGGATGTGGTCTAGGCCAGAAGAAGTTAAAAATTTAACAAAAGAATGTTAGTTTTTCTTAATATAAATGAAGTGGTCATTTGGAAGGTAAGTTTTTATCATTAAATAAGATGGATTTTTAAATGAGGCCAGATATGCAAACAATAGAAAAAGACCAAGATACACTGACATTTGCAAAGCGTTTAAAATATTCTACGCGTACTAATCACGATAGTGTCGATTCACTGGTGATGCAGTCAGAGCCATTTGAAAACGAAGAAAATTACAGAAAATTTTTGCGTTTACAGCATATTTTTCATTTATCTGTTGCGCCTTTGTACCAGAATAAAGCTCTGCAAGTGTTGTTCCCCGGGTTGGCTGAATTACCTAGGTTGTCTGCGGTTGAATCGGATTTGAATGACTTGGGCTTAAAGGCGGATGTTGATGTATCTTTGTTAGCTACGCCGACAGATCTGTACCAAGCCATTGGTTGGCTTTATTGCAGTGAAGGGTCGAATATTGGTGCAGCATTTTTGTATAAAGAAACACAGAAATTGAGCTTTGATGCAGACCATGGCGCTAGGCATTTAGCAGCACATCCTGAAGGACGAGCGCCGCATTGGCGTAAGTTTGTCGCACAATTGGATGCGCTCAATCTGACCGATGCGCAAACTGATCAGGCTGTAAAAGGTGCTGTGGATGCGTTTGATTTTTATAAAAAAACCTTAAAGCGTATATTTTAAATGTCATTCGTTATTTAAAAACTTGCTTTAAAAAAGTGGGTCATTATTCAGGGAAGACTATTTACCTGTAATAAAACTAGCTAGTTTTACGTCTATTATGTTCATATCAGATGGTACGTGCTTTTCGTCGCTTTAATGTTTCATAAGAGGTTGTTCTATGCCTGGTTTTACTAGTATCCGTGGTCGTCTCAGGGCGAGTTATTTAGTGTTGTTGGCATTGTTGGTGCTGGTGGTTGTGTTGTCTGTCAGCCGCTTTCAGCTTTTGTCTGGCAATATCCGCAGTATAGTGGATGAAAATGCGGCGCTAGTGGAGTTGACCGGCGAGCTCAACGTAAACGCAGAAAGCTTGGCAAGCCGCTTGTTATTGTTGTTTGTGCTGGAAGAGCGAAACGCTCGGGTGGCAATTTATAAAGAAATTGATGAACGTAATAAAAGCCTAGACACCAATCTAGAGAAAATGGCTCTGTTGGTACAAACGCCGAAAGATAAGGCGAGCATCGAAGTATTAAAAAAACAACGTAAAGTCTATCAGGCCGCTCTTCAAGCAACGGTAGAAGCCTTAGAGTTCGGTGAACTTGATGATGCCAAAAAATTGATGGCAGGTACGACTCGTAATGAATTACAAACGTTTTTAAAACAAACCTCTGCGTTGTCTGAATACGAACGCAATATGATGCAAGGGCACCAGAAGGAAGTTTTATCTGAATCAGAATTGGCTATTTGGTTAACCGTTGGTGTTGGTCTTTTGGCGGTGTTAATTGGTTTGGTTATGTCGGTTTTGATTTCTCGCAGTATTGTTAATCCACTTAATTATGTCATTGCCTTGCTAGACAAATTTGCTCGTGGTGATCTTTCTCAAGACATTACTTCTGAGCAAAAAGGGGAAATTGGCCAATTGCTTGATAGCGTTAAGCGCATGCAAGTCAGTTTAGCTGGTGTTGTTATGAAAATTGATAAAAGCGCCAAAACCGTGGTCACCGCGGTGAGTGAAATTCGTACCAACGTGGCGGATGTTAACCAAGGCTCTAATACTCAAGCTGTCATGGCGAATGATATTCAGGGCTCGGTCAGCGAATTATCTAATTCGGCGAATGTAATGGCAGATCACGTTAGCGTATCGCGTAATCAAGCGGAAGCCGCGCACGATTTAGCAAAACATGGCAAGAAAGTGATTACTTCTGCGGCCACAGACATTACTGCGGTGGCAGCTTATATAGAAGAAACCTCTAAAGCAGTTGCTGAGTTAAATCAAAGTGCGATGACGGTAACCGAATTTGTGAACAGCATTCGGAATGTTGCGGAACAGACAAATCTATTGGCCTTGAATGCGTCTATTGAAGCGGCTCGGGCCGGAGAAAGTGGTCGAGGTTTCGCAGTAGTTGCCGATGAAGTCCGAAATTTGGCAACGAACACGGCGGAAGTGACGGCTTCCATAGATAAAGTGATCACAACCATCAGCAGCTTGTCGATGCAGATTTCTAATGAAATGGTGCAAGGCCAAGAGAAAATGCGCCACGGCGTTGCGCAAATCGAGGACGTTGTCGCGCCTCTGAGCCAATTAGAAGCGGATGCGGCCACATCATTAGAAAGTCTAGATGGTTTGTCGCAATTAGCTCAGCAGCAGGCACGAGAAGCGAATGATATTGCCGAGCACATTAGGCGGATTGTGGAAGTCACCGTCAGCAATGAACAGACATCAAAACGCTTGAGTAAGCTCACCGATGCCTTATCCGGCGCCGCTGAACAAACCCATGAAGCAACGTCTACTTTTATTCTGCCGGCTAAGTGAGAAGCTGATTAGCGTTTAAAAATCAGACGATCTAAAGAAAAAGCGCCCGCGCCGCGCCACATGATTAACAAGGCAATGGTTAACCATGTGGCGTGAGTTGGGTAAGCGTCAGGATAGACAAAAAGCTGAATCACCAAGGTCATTCCCGCCAAACCGAGCGCAGCAAAGCGTGTCAAAAAACCAGTCAAAATGAGAATCGGTAAAATGTGCTCGGCAAGAGCCGCTAAGGTTGCTGCTATCATCGGCGACAGCAATGGTAAATTGTATTCGTATTCAAACAAAAACAAAGTTGAGTCTTTTAAATGCGGCCATCCTAAGTGCGCTTCCATCGCGATAATATCCAAAGAAAATCCTTCTATTTTTGTTTGGCCAGACTTCCAAAATACCGCAGCAATGGCAAATCGCGCCAAGAGCAGAATCAATGACTCGGGTATTTTTTTAAATAGATTTTCAGCCGTTTGTAGCATGATTTCCTCTTCTTATTATCATTCAAGGTTGTGCTCTTAGGCGCCCGCTTCAGAGATTTCAGTTAATAGTTTCCACTCAATAAGCTTTGCCAGACTGGTGCTAGGGTCAAAACTCTCGTCGTCTGGGATAGCTTCGCCGAGTGGTTTGGCTTGCATTAGATGTTTTATAAAAACGGCTTCGGCGTGACAAATAATATGCAGCTCTGCGTATAAATGGGACTTTGATAGAAGTAAGTACTCACTTTTATCTATTGTTATATCTGCTAAAGAGTGGCTTCCATTGCCTTGATGCGCTAGATAAATGGACCCAATAGCAAAAGGGGAAACAAGGATTTGTGTGGTTGGCGGTAACAGCAGGCGCAAGGTGGTTGGGTCTGATGCGTTATTAAACGCCGCTGAAATTTGCTTGTGCTCAAGTGTGTCGTATTCTTGTGCATTAGTCAGTGAGAGAAGACTAAATTCTAGCATTGCTAGATCGCCTAAAAAAGGCAGACTTTTCGCTGGTTCAAAATGGCGAACAAAGTCGGAAAAATTATCTCCATAATCGCTGATGATGGGCGTTTTTGGAGGATTCAATGGCACATATTCTCGCGCCATTGCTCGGAAGAAGTCTTCACCGACGAGCATTTGCGTGACAGGGAAAATATCCGCTAGAGCGTCGATCAAAGAAACATAGACATTGTTGCGATAAACGTTAAAGCGAGCCTCTTTCTCATCGTCTGAACGGCCTTTTACTTCGTCATAAAAAGCGTTGTTTTGATTGAATAATGTGGTTTTAAAGCGCTCATTCATGCGGGTTTTCCTGTCGAATTGCGTCTCTTATTGTGTCCGCTTGCTGGGCTTCTGCCAGTAGTTCTTCCAGAGGCGGTAGATTACCATCGCGCTCAATTAGTGTAGGGCGATCTCCAATGGTTGCTAAGGTGTGTCGATATAAATCCCAAACGTCATGAGAAACAGGCTCGTCGTGGCTGTCTATTTTGAGCGGCACGATAGGATTGTTGTCGAGGGTGTGACCGGCAAGGTGAATTTGCTCAACGGCGCTACTTGGAAATCCGTCAATGTAATTGTATGGGTTGCTGTGGTTGTTGAAGCAGGAAACGTCGACATTGTTTACATCGAGTAATAGGCCACAACCTGTGCGTTTTACCATGTCGCGAATGAAATCTATTTCGCTGCGGTCGCTGTGTTTGAATTCAAAATACGTCGATGGATTTTCGATTAAAACACGACGTTTTAATAGTGATTGAAGCTGGTCTATGTGTTCACAAACGCGATCTAAAGTTGCTTGATTATAAGCCACTGGTAATAAGTCATTCAAAAATGCGTTGTCGTGAGTTGACCATGCTAGGTGCTCGGAAAAAACTTCAGGCTGCACTTCGCTGACGAGTTGGGCCACGCGACGTAAATGTTGTTGATCTAAAGGCATTTCTCCGCCAATGGATAACCCCACGCCATGCACTGTAAAAGCATAGAATTCGCGGATTTTTTGCAAGTAGTGTCGAGCTGGGCCACCTAGGTTTAAATAGTTTTCAGCGTGAATCTCGAAAAATCCCAGTTCTGGATGGGCGTCGAGAATCTCGTGGTAATAGGAAGGTTTTAGGCTGATGCCAGTTTTTTGTATAAAGCCCGAAGGCGCATTAGCGCCTCGGCTTTGTTGTGACTGAGATAACATGTGTTATCCGTCTTAGAAGGCTTGCAATTGGCCGTGGCCAGTTGAGGATGTTTTAGACTCTAGATCGTTACAGGTACCAGCTGGAACTAATTTCCAAGAGTTTGACTGGTAATCTGTTTTGGAAGTGCCTGCGCAAGAAGTGCCTGGGCCTGCCGCGCAATCATTTTGACCAGCCAGTGCTACGCCGTAGCATTTTTCTTTACTAGCCGCTTCAGCTGGAACTGCAACAGCAGATAGGGCGATAGCGGTACCAAGAGCTAGCGATAAAGATAGTTTTGCATTTTTCATGGGTAGATCCTCAATATTCTAAAAGGGAAGACAAACATGTCTTTTGATTACGCTTTGTTTGACGCTGACCAGAATGTCTTTATTACACTATCTTTCGAAAATAAATATTTATTTTTTAGTTGTATCGCTTTCTTTTGTGTAACTCTTTGAAATTTCACGCATTGTTTTCATTTGCTCGCCAAACTGACGACAAGGTGAGCAAATAGAAGTGTGCAGAGTAAGTAGCACTTTTTCTTTTACGTTCAAAGGACGATCCATTTTCTCAGAAAGCAATTGTGTTGCTTCTTTGCATTTGATCATAATGTTTAAGACCTCTCTACTTGATACCAGTTGTCTTCTAAACATTCCCGTAAGCGTAATCGAGCGCGATATAAGGTGACGTTTAGGCTGCTAACGGTGACCTCTTCGTTATGGCAGATTTCAGGTGTGTCCATTTCGAGAAATTCGCGCATCATAAATAGTCGGCCGTACTTGGCTGGTAGCGCATCTAAACAAGCATCGAAAATACGCCAGAAGTGCTGGTTTTCAACACCATGTTCTGGTTGATCCCATTTTTTGGGTCGCTCATCTTTTTGCCAGTGTCCATTTTCTTCGAACAAATGCTCTATTAAGGCGTCGCCATTTAGGTTCGGCCCATCTTCAAGCTGGCTTGCCGCCGTATGGCGTTTTTCCTTGCGCAACAAATCGATGATCTTGTTCTTTAATATGGAGAATACCCAAGTCTTAAACGCGGCTTGTCGCGCAAAACGATCAATATTTTTATACGCAGAGAACATGGCTTCTTGTACTGCGTCTTCGGCTAATTGATTGTCTCGTACTTGAAGCTTGGCGAACTTCAGCATCTGCGTGCGTAGCTCTTCAATAAAAACAGCATCCTGAAAGATGTTAACTGCTGCTGAAGAATCCATCTCAACAGAGAGGTTCGCATTGGTCATTTAAGCCTCGGGTTGTTTGTCTGATTGTTAGACGATATTCGTCTGGTATTTATTACCATTCAACCATGATTTTAATTTGTCTATTTGCTCGCTGCTGCTTCTGCCAAGTACTCATCTTTCAGTTTGACGTAGTTAAGTCCGGCATACTGAAAATATTCGATTTCTTTGTCGTTGAGTGGACGGATTTGTTTCACGGGAGATCCCATGTACATAAAGCCCGTTTCTAAACGCTTGCCAGGTGGCACCAAAGAGCCTGCGCCTATGATGACTTCGTCTTCAATTACAGCACCATCAAGAATGGTGGTTCCCATGCCAACCAATACTCTGCTGCCAATCGTACAGCCGTGTAACATCGCCATGTGACCCACGGTGACGTCGTCGCCAATGGTTAGAGGATGACCTTCAGGCTTATAGTCGCTGGCGTGAGTGATGTGCAAGCAGGAGTTGTCTTGAACACTGGTACGAGCACCAATACGAATGCGGTGCATGTCGCCACGAATCGCAACTAAAGGCCATATAGAACTGTCTTCGCCAATGGTTACATCGCCAATAATTACGGCACTGTCATCGACCCAAACACGGTCGCCAAGTTGTGGTGTTTTACCACGGAAAGATTTCATCACCATAAATCCTCTCTTAAAGGGGGGCTTCTTAATAGAATGTACTAATAAATGAAGGAACTATTAACACAATAGGCTTTTATGCATTGAAAAAGTGTTAAGACAACCTATCTTAGTAAGCATAGTATTGATCAATGCAATACAGCGTTCAATTAATATAAAAGGATATCATGATATGTCACAGTCTGTATGGGACGCGACCAGCTTACCGAATTTTACCGATGTCGATGTTGCGAACATCGAAGCGGATCTAGAGAAACTACTAAAGCGCAACCAAGAAGCCATTGACGCTTGTGTGAGTGAAAATACCAATCCAACATGGCAAAGCCTTGTTTTGCCCTTGGATCAACTGCACGATGACCTAAACAACTTCTGGTCACCAATTGGCCATTTGAACTCAGTTAAGAACACTCCAGAGCTGCGTGCGGCTTATAACGCTTGCTTGCCAAAATTGACCCAGTTTTATACGGATCTTGGGCAAAACAAAGCCTTGTACCAAGCCTACAAAACGCTTGCGCAAAGCGATGCTGCAAAAACACTAACGCAACCACAAAGTGAAGCTTTGACCCAAACTATCCGTGACTTCGAATTGTCAGGTGTTGGCCTGGAAGGTGATGCCAAAAAACGCTATGGCGAGATCAGCCAGCGTTTGTCCGAGTTGGGTAGTCAGTTTGGTGAAAACGTTTTGGACGCGACACAAGCGTGGAGCAAGTTAATCACCGACGAAAGCGAGTTATCTGGTCTACCTGAGTCAGCACTAGCACAAGCGAAGCAAATGGCCGAAGCTAAAGAAAAAGACGGTTGGTTGTTCACCTTAGACTTCCCATCGTACATGCCTGTAATGAGCTATGCTGACAACGCCGTTTTGCGCGAAGAAATGTATCGAGCTTTCGCCACTCGCGCTTCTGATCAAGGTGGAGACATCAAATTCAATAACGCACCTTTGATCGACGAGATTTTGGCATTGCGTCATGAAATGGCACATATTCTTGGTTTTGATAATTACGCTGAATTGTCGGTTGCCACTAAGATGGCTGACAACGGACAGCAGGTTATCGACTTCTTGGAAGATTTAGCTAAAAAGTCAAAAAGCTCGGCAGAACAAGATCTTGCACAGTTAACCGCGTTTGCAAAAGACGAAAATGGCGTAGAAAAATTGAACGCGTGGGACATGACTTACTACGCGGAAAAATTGCGTCAGCATAAGTACAGTATCTCTCAAGAAGAGCTGCGTCCTTACTTCCCAATGAATAAGGTTTTGTCCGGATTGTTTCACGTGGCACAAACCTTATTTGGCGTGGATATTCGCGAAGAAAAAGAATTTGATAGCTATAACAAAAACTTGCAACTTTTCACTATCAGCAAAGACGGCGAAGACGTTTCTCGTTTCTATCTAGATCCTTATGCTCGCGAAGCAAAACGCGGTGGTGCATGGATGGATTCTTGTCGTACTCGTCGTCGTTTGAGCGACAATCGTCTGCAGCTACCGATTGCGTATCTTGTGTGTAACTTCACACCACCTATTGGCGCTAAGCCAGCGTTATTGACTCACGATGAAGTCACCACCTTGTTCCATGAATTTGGTCATGGTTTGCATCACATGTTGACCCAAGTGGACGTTTCATCCGTATCCGGTATTAATGGTGTGGCATGGGATGCCGTCGAGTTGCCAAGTCAATTTATGGAAAACTGGTGTTACGAGCCAGAAGCGCTTGCCCACATCGCAGGTCATTACGAAACGGGCGAACCATTGCCTCAAGATTTGTTAGACAAGATGCTGGCAGCGAAGAACTTCCAATCTGGTATGCAGATGATGCGCCAGCTGGAGTTTTCTTTGTTCGACTTCCGTTTGCACATGGAATACCAAAAAGGCATTTCTGTTCAATCCGTTATCAACGACGTACGCAGCAAAGTAGCAGTAACGACGCCACCTGAATTTAACCGTTTCCAAACTAGCTTCTCGCATATTTTTGCAGGTGGTTACGCGGCGGGTTACTACAGTTATAAATGGGCGGAAGTCTTGTCGGCTGATGCATTTTCGAAATTTGAAGAGGATGGCATCTTCAATAAAGATACCGGCGCACGCTTCCGTGATACCATATTAGCCAATGGCGGTTCTCGTCCAGCAGCGGAGTTGTTCGCTGAATTCCGTGGTCGTGAACCGAGTACAGATGCCTTGTTAAGACACAGCGGTATCGCAGCTTAAGTTTTTATTCTGCAAGGAAGCAGCGTCTTATCTGATGATTAGACGCTGCTTTTTTATGGCGTCGTACTATGGCGTTATTTTTTTAAAGGTAGTTGGGTTATGACAGTAAAACGCTTTATTGCAGGGGCTGTGTGCCCTCGTTGTAGTGAGATGGATAAGATTCGCGCATGGCGCGACGATGATGTTGAAAAGCAATATCGTGAGTGTATTTCCTGTGGTTACACGGATGAGCAATCTACGGTAATACAGTCACAGCCAACTGAGATTCCAACGCGAGTGAATACGCCTCATAGTAGCGCTCCTCAAGCGGAAGAAATGGTGATTAATTTTATACCGAATCCGGGTTCGACTAAGCACTAGATTATTACAAGTTAGAGGGATCTTTATTGTGAAAATGATAGTGGAAGTGATTGGAAAGGTTAAACAAGGTTATAGCAATCCATATGAGTGTCTAGATGAGGATGGGAATTCTTTTATTGTTAAAGGCTTGCCTCGCTCGAGTCAAATTAATGAGTGGATATGTGCTAATTTAGCAACGGCATTTGGTCTTCCTATTGCAGAATACGAGCTGGTTGAAATACCTGAAGAACTCTATTTTGAATTAGATTTTGATACTCAGTTTGATCTAGGATGCGGCCCTATTTTTGGTTCGAAGAAGATCCAGTTAGCGCAGTGGTTTGAGCCTAAAACGATGCAGCATATCGTCACTGAAGAGGAAAAGTTAAAGATTTTCCTTTTTGATTATTGGGTGAAAAATGCTGATAGAAATAGTGATAATACGAATCTTTTGGTTAGTGATAAGCGTATTAGAGTAATCGATCACAATAATGCTTTTGATAAAAAATACACTAGAGATGATGTTTTTGGTCATCTTTTTTATGATCAGATTGACAGAAAATTGCTCAGCGATTTGGTTTTTAGAGCTGAGTTAAGTGGACAGATTGAAGATATTTTACTTAATTTAAATAACATCATTGGCTCTCTGCCAGAAGAATGGCAGTATAGTGATTCACCTATAAATACACTTAAAGCAGATGTTGATCTTGTTGCAATTGAGAGCGCTTTAAGCCGTTATACTGACGATGATTTTTGGTTTTTTGTATGAAAAAATATGCTTGCAAATACGTTGTTCTACGCTTTGCTCCCTATAGTGAAACTGGTGAGTTTGCTAATGTGGGCGTACTTCTTTATTCAAAAAGCCATAACTCCTTCGTATTCAAGTTAGATACTACTGATATTGGTGCTAGGGTCTCAAAATTTTTTCATATTGATGATAGGCAAGTATTCAAATTTGCAATGACTTCTTATCAAAAAGAGTTGGCTTTTGTTCAAGAACAAGTCGTTCATCATCACATGACTGCAGAAGAGGCATTTGATTTTTTGGTTAAACCTCGTGCAACTTTGTTGCGTTTCAGTGAAGTTCGAACTGTTATAACGGACTCAATTGACGGAACACTTAATAGTGTATTTGCTCGTATGGTCAGTCATAGCTCAGGCTCTCAGGTCAAAAATAGGCTAAAACTAGCTGGTATCTTAAGATCTCAACTTGATTCGCTTTGTCTTGAATACCCTTTTAAACGGCATAAGTTTTCAAAAAGCGTCTTTGAAGTAACCTATGACTTTACTCAGTTAAGTGAGCAAGGTGAGCCATTGAAGTTGATACAGCCTATTGAAATAAACGACAAACTTACTGCAAAAGAAATTTTCGAGGTAGTAGGTAACAATGAAGTTCGTTTAAATCGTATGGCTAGCTTAGACTTACTTCCTAAGAAGGTTCTTCTTCCGTTTTCTTTGAGTGAAAACAGGACTAAAGAAGCAGATGAGGCTTGGTCTATTGTTAAAAGCGAGTTGACAAATATTGGTGAATTAGTCGACATTCATAATAAATCTGCTATTGAGAAATTTGCAAAGCATTGATTAGATGTAGTCGAACATAAAAAAAGCGGATCTACTTTATAGTAGGTCCGCTTTTTTGTATCTGCTGGAAGCGCTTACTTATTAACCAACCAAAGGATATCTAACGGTTGAATAAGGCTTAATGATGGCAAGTCTACCAATTCCTTGTTTAACAAGTTAATTGCTGTGTCTTGTCCGATTAGTTCACTTAGTGATTGCCCAAGTGGTAGATGTTCGAGCGGTACTAGGTGTTCGCTCATGTTGGCGATGACTAATAGTGTTTTGTCGTCCATTTGTCGCCTAAAGGCGAATAGGTGTTCGCTGCCTAGTGAGACAAGTTCGAATTCCTGCGCAGCGAAAAGTGGATTAGATTTGCGGATTTTAATCATCTCTCGGATCAGCTGAGCGATTTTACCCTGCGGTGTCTCAACGTTATCAGCAAGAGCGAAATCGTCCTTGGTGAGCTTCTTACGGTGCACCCAGCGGCTATCGTCTACTTTTGTCGGGTCGTTTAGGTAATCATCATTATTAAGCACGCCAAGATCGTCACCTTGATATAGCAATGGAATGCCCGGCATAGCGAAGTTGATACCGTTGAGCACTCGTATGCGTCTGATGGCATGATCAAGCAACAGCGGATCGTCTGCAGCGATGGCATTTTCCACGCCCGCAAGAGACGCCAAGGTACCGCAAACACGGCAATCGCCATTCACTGGGTTCTCTTGAAACGGCACACCTGCAGCAAAAGAGCCTTCGAATTGGCCAGTATAGAATTGATTCAAGAAGCGACGATGACCAATCCCATCAATGCCAAGACGATCAGAAATGGCGTCATCCCATAACCAACCAATATCGTCATGACAGCGGATATAGTTGATCCAAGTCGTATGCTCTGGAATCGCGAAGCTGCGCTCAAGAGATTGGTACAACAAGTTGGTTTGGCGTGTCGCTAAACTTTCCCATAACAAGGCCATCATTAGAGGGTTGTAAGACAGCGTGCATTCATCGGCGCCAATGTATTTATTGACTTCATCTGGGTGAACAATAGCTTCGGATTTAAAGACGACTTGTGGTGCTGCGATGTCCAAGCAGGCTTTGAAAGCTTTGATCAGGTTGTGAGCCTTAGGTAAGTTCTCACACACTGTTCCTTTCTCTTTCCAGACAAAGGCTAAGGCGTCGAGTCGTAAGACATCACAACCGTTTAAAATTAGATGTAACATTTCTTCGACGACAGCGACAAAAACCGCCGGATTGGAATAGTTTAAATCCCATTGGAATGAGTTAAAGGTCGTCCAGACATGGCTGTCTAATTCAGGTAAATAGGTGAAACTACCGCGACGAATTTGAGGAAATATTTCGCGTACGGTTTGGTTGTATTCCATGGCGTCTTGCTCGCCCATAAAGTAGTAGTAGCCTTGGAACTCTTGGTCACCTGATTTTGCAGCTTCGGCCCAACGATGTTCGTCTGATGTGTGATTAAACACAAAATCCAACACCATGCGTATGCCTTTTTTGTGTAGCGCGGAAGCAAGGTCTTTTAGGTCTTTGTTAGTGCCCAAATTAGGTGACACAGTACGGTAATCTGAAATCGCATAACCGCCGTCACTGTTGCCTTCTGGAGCTAAATAAAGCGGCATTAGATGCACATAGTTAATTCCTAAGGATTCAAAATAAGGGATCTTGTCGATTAGAGAGCTGAGGTCGTCAGCTAATAAATCCACATATACGGCAATGCCGACATTTTGATTGGATTCGAACCAGAACTCTGATTTGTCTTTGATTTGGGCAGGGCGTTTTTTCTTATGAAAATCGATAAAGGATTGTAGCAACACCTTGAGATGATAATGCAGGTCGAAGCACTTCCCATAAAGCGGGAAAAGCTGTTCGAAGAGTGGTGCAAAACCGTTCTCTAATCGCTTAACGAAGATCGCTTTTTGTTGAGAAGTCAGTTGGCTAAAATCTAATTCGGCTAACAGACGCTGTTGTGTTTTTTGTGCTTCAAAAGCGAAATTCATGACCATATTTTTGCCTTGTAAGACGTGCTCGTGAAAAACGACGAGTTCGGATTATTGTTACCTAGGCTGGAACCTTAGGCTAAAAGTTTGGTTGGAGAGTTCGCTTTAACAACAAGATCAGCGCGCTTCGTTTTCCATGGAGAAAACGTAGCCTAAGGGGTATGGCGGGTCAATATGGCAGCTTTCTAAATACTGACTTAATTTCCGAGAAGCTCACCTCTCGGAAATTAATCGTTAGGTTAGTTGTCTGCGTAACCGCTGCCGATAGCATTAAAAGGCATATCAAGATTGAGTTCTGGGACTTGTAAGCCAATCCAGGTTGGGAAGGTGTTGCTGTTTGGACCAGGGAATACCGTGTATTCGTTTGCCCAAGGATAACGTTTCACTGCTTCGTTGATTTTTGGAATCAATGCTTCCGCTTTTGGACCAATAATTGAAAGAACTTTCTCTGGTTTTGCGCCAAACCAATAGCGATCTGGTGTTGTGGTTTTATATTCAGATAAGGCTGGAAGTCCTCTATCTACTCTCCAACCAACGACTTCATGAACAGTATATTCGGCCGCGTTCTTCTCTTTGGTTGCCACCCAAGTATGGACTGCAAACCAACCGCGCCAGCTGAAAGCGTCGGCGGCATAAAATTCGATAACAGCGTCTTTTTCTTCTTCGGGTGATGGGGCTATGCCTGCGGGTTCTCGGCTTGCGGTGCGCCAGCTATCGTTAGAAGAGCAAGCGCTTAAAAATAGGGTGATAAATAATAGTCCTAAATACTTTGTCATGCTTTGTCCTTGGGCTGTTAGATCGTTTTAATGCTATTAACATACGCAAGTTTTGCTCTATTTGGGCCATTATTTTTTATCAAATATGTTTTATTTCATGGTTTTTGCCCAGTTCAAAAATTGGACATAAAAAACGCCAGAAGACTGACGTTTTAGGTTTGTTGTTTCAACGAAACAGCAAATTAGTTCATTTCAGTAAATCAGTTTATTTCAGTAATAAAGTCTTCTGCTGAACGACGTACTTTTTTCAGGCCTTTTAACCAGTCACCTTCATCTGCGCGGTAACCTAAAGGAAGTAGAATCACAGAGCGAAGTCCGCGTTCAGTTAGACCTAGAATTTCGTCTACTTTTGCAGGGTCAAAACCTTCCATTGGTGTGCTGTCTACGCCTTCTTCGGCGGCCGCGATCAATGCCGTTCCAAGACCGATGTATGCTTGACGAGCTGCGTGTTGGTAATTCACTTCGGCCTCGCGAGGAGGGTAAGCGCCTAAAATCATTTGACGGTAGTTTTCCCAGCCTTCGTTTTTAAAGCCACGTTCGTCGTTTACTAAGTCGAACATCTTGTTGATGCGTTCTTCTGTGTAGTTGTCCCATGCCGCAAAAACTAATAGATGAGAACCATCAGTAATTTGCGCTTGGTTCCAAGCGTGAGGCACGATGGCTTCACGCAATGCTTTGTTTTTTACTACGATGACTTCGTATGGCTGAAGTCCGCTTGACGTTGCTGTAAGACGAATCGCTTCTAGAATGCGGTCTACTTTTTCTTGCTCAACGGCTTTGCTTGAGTCCATTTTTTTAGTGGCATAGCGCCAGTTCAATTTATCTAACAAATTCGACATTTCAATTCCTTGGTAAGGTTTGTATATGGAAGCAATATGGGTCTAATGTTAGTTAAGTACAAGTGTTGTTTTAAGTAGAAAATGAGGAAGTTGAATGATCGGTTAAATGTCGAACTTTGTTGGTATCTTGCAATAGTTTCTTTAATAACGCCCTAAAATGGTTCATTTTTTTTGCGAGATGCAGTAAGGTGCGATTTCGTAAACTTCAATGGACCCCTTTTAAATGACGTTAAATCATAAATCATCAATATTACAGCGTTATTTGCGCGGTAGCTTAGTACTACAAATTGCTATCGGTATTATCTGTGGTGTCGTGTTGGCATACGTTTCACCTAACACCGCTTTATCGGCAAGTTTACTTGGTGATTTTTTTGTTAAAGCACTAAAAGCTATTGCTCCGATTTTGGTGTTTTTATTGGTAATGGCATCTATTGCTAATCATAAACAAGCTCAACAAAGTCATATTCGTCCGGTACTTGTCCTTTATTTGTTTGGTACGTTTGTTGCCGCTTTAACGGCAGTGGTGTTTAGTTTTGTGTTTCCAACACAGCTGCATTTGGTTGCTCCAGACTTAAGCCAAAGTGCGCCTCAGGGAGTAGGGGAAGTCCTGCGTACACTAGTATTTAAAATGGTTGATAACCCAGTAAATGCACTTGTTCAGGGGAATTATGTAGGCATATTGACTTGGGCTATTGGCTTTGGATTGGGTTTGCGTCATGCCTCCGAAGCTACAAAAGCATTGTTGCAGCATTTAGCGACCAGTGTGACAAGTATTGTGTCGGTGATTATTCGCTTGGCACCATTTGGGATCTTTGGCTTGGTTGCTAGTACAATCGCAGAAACTGGTTTTGATGCCTTATTTGGGTATTCTCATCTGTTAGCTGTATTAATTGGCGCTATGTTGTTTATTGCATTCGTTACCAATCCATTATTGGTGTTCTGGAAGATTCGTCGTAACCCTTACCCATTGGTTTTTAAGTGCTTAAAGGAAAGTGGCGTAACGGCATTTTTTACGCGTAGCTCTGCAGCTAACATTCCGGTCAACTTAGATCTGTGTAAGCGTTTAGACTTGGATGAAGATACCTATTCTGTGTCTATTCCATTAGGCGCGACCATTAATATGGCTGGCGCTGCGATTACCATTACGGTTTTAACTTTAGCGACGGTAAATACTTTAGGTATTACATTGGATTTTGGTACGGCGTTATTGCTTAGTGTGATAGCGGCTGTGTCTGCATGTGGCGCATCGGGCGTGGCTGGTGGTTCATTATTATTGATCCCATTGGCGTGTAGCTTATTTAATATTCCCAATGAGATTGCGATGCAGGTTGTTGCTGTCGGTTTCATTATCGGCGTATTGCAGGACTCCGCTGAGACTGCGCTGAATAGCTCGACGGATGTACTGTTTACCGCAGCGGCTTGTCTTGCTAACGAAAAAGCGAGTTGAAATTGAGGCTTGCTTGGTAAATAGGATCACAAAAAGAAAGGGAAGCATTTGGCTTCCCTTTTTTGTTTGTATGGTTTTCTTGTCAATTGGCTGTTTGTTTTAAAGCTTGAACTGGGTAACCAATTTATCAAGTTGAACAGACAGTTTTTGCAAGTTAGTACTTGATGCTGTCAGTTCATCAGCTATCTCAGAAGTTTCTGTTGTTAGTTGGTTAATCTCTTCGACGTTTTTGCTCATGTCATTTACCACAAGCGCTTGCTCTTCTGTGGCGGTAGCAACCTGTATGTTCATATCGCTAATCTGGCCAATATGTTTGGTGATTTGTTCAAGCGAGCTGTTTGCTTCGTTTGCTTGACCAACTACAGTAGTGCTTTGGTCTTGTCCAGATTGAATGGTCGCGACTGTTTTCGCTGATTGCTCTTGTAGCTTGTCGATCATTTTTTGAATTTCATCAGTGGAAGCGGCAGAGCGACTTGCAAGGTTTCGAACTTCATCGGCAACTACTGCAAATCCTCGACCTTGTTCGCCAGCACGAGCGGCTTCAATCGCAGCGTTTAAGGCTAACAGGTTAGTTTGTTCAGAGATGCTACGAATAGTGTCTAGGATGCTACCAATCGAATCTGTCTGCGTTGCTAATGAACCAATGTCTGAACTGATGTGCTGTATTTCTGTAGACAACGCCGTTACGCCTTGGCGGGCGCGTGCTACCAATCCTGCACCTTGATGGGCTTGTTTATCGGCTTCTTGTGCAGCTCTTGCAGCTTGAGAGGCATTTTCTGCGATGTTTTCTACCGTAGCCCCCATTTCATGAATTGCCGTGGCAATCTGAGTAGTACGATCGCGTTCATTTAGACAGTTAGTGTGCGTCGCCTTGGCTTTCGCTGCGACATCATTTGCGGTGTGAGCTAGCTGACGCGAGTTCTCGGCTACGTTTTCGATGGCGGTACGTACTTTGGTAATAAATTGGTTAAAGTGCTGAGCAATGTCGCTCAGTTCATCTTTGCCATCTAGTTTCATCACGGTGCCAAGGTCAAGTTTGTCACTGGCACTTGAAATGTGTTGCTGAAGATAAGAGACACGGCTATTAAGACGACGTAACATTAGCCAAGCTAAGATAATCGAAGCCGACAATGCTAAGATAATTAAGACAATCATGTTGTTGCGACTGTTTTCGTAATTTACTTGGCTTTGAGCATAGCCTTGCTGACCTTGTTCAAGTAAGTCATCAAGTATTTTGTTGACGGCTTTACGCATTACACCATAGCTGTCTGCGTATTTTGTTTTGTATATTTCTTGAGCTGTGGTCAGGTCATTGTTTTCTATTGCCGTTAGCATTGGAGCTAGTTCATCGCTTTTGACTTTAGCAAATATATCTATGACCTTTTGTACTTCTGCGCGCATTTTAGGGTTCACTTGAGAATCCAACGCTTGTTTAAGAGCTATATCCATCTCAGGAATATCTTCTGCGCGGGTTTCTTTTACGCGAGTGAGTGCGCCTCGTTTATCCTGCATAGCTGGAATTTCTTGCAGCAAAATAATATCGATACCAACACGCATGCGTGGAATGCGCGAAGCAACTTCCGCAAGAGATCTCATTGGTGCACTGGTGTTTTGGGCAAGCTGTTTTGTTTGTTCTTGCACGCTAGAAAGGCCGCGTAAACCAGCCCAACTGACAAGCAAGAGTACAAGGCAGGGGAGTGCGATCACAGATATAAATTGTGTTTTTAGAGACATTTTGTTGAAGATCACGATGTGTTACCTGCTGATTATTTTTTTGAATGTGGAATTACTGTGAAACTTTAAATCTACTGTCGTTTTACAGGATAGGATGTGCTTCGTTAATTGTACAAGAAAGTATCTTTAATAAATGTTTTTTTACTCTCTGTTATTAGTTTGTCTTATGTTATATCCAATAAATGACACTTTTTAAGTGATAAAAGGATATTTCGTTGAATAGTCAAAGGAGTTTGAATTGAGCAGTACATTTCGGTCTCTATCCAATCCGAATTATCGGCTTTGGTTTGGTGGCGCGGCGATTTCGAATATTGGCGCTTGGTTGCAACGTACTGCTCAGGACTGGATCGTCATTGCTGAGTTGTCGGATAAAAATGCTTCGGCTGTTGGTTTGGTGGTCTTTTTGCAATTCGCCCCGCAAATTCTTTTATTGCCGCTTACAGGTTGGACGGCAGACCGTATGGATCGACGTAAATTACTCTTTATTACTCAATCCTTAATGGCGCTACTGGCTTTAGTGCTGGGCGTGTTGGTTCTGAGTGGACAAGTGGTGTTGTGGCAAGTTTGCGTTTGTGCGTTTGCTTTGGGTTGTGTTGCTGCGTTTGATGCGCCTGCGCGCCACGCCTTTGTGTCTGATATTGTCAGTGAAAAAGAATTATCAAACGCGGTGGGGTTAAACTCGGTGGCGTTTAACTCGGCTCGTTTGGTTGGGCCTGCTATTGCTGGGATATTGATTGCGTTGATCGGCAGCGGTTGGGTATTTATGATCAATGTGTTGTCTTTTATTCCGTTATTAATTGCCCTCCATAAATTCAAAACGCGTCTGCCAGCTGTTGTTTCAGATAACGGCAAAGCAACACCTGATATGGCGAAATTTTTTGATGGTTTTCGTTATATTTGGCAGCATCGAGAAATGGCCGTCATATTGGTAATGTCTTTCTTGATTTGTAGCTTAGGGATGAATTTCTCTGTGTACCTATCTGCGATGACGGTGCATGTATTTCAAGGTCACGCGGATCAATATGGTTTCTTAATTTCAATGATGGCGATTGGTTCTATTTCTGGTGCTATGGTGACAGCGAGCCGTCGCTCTTCGCCGTCATTTCGCTTTATGATTTATGTGGCAGCCATGTTCGCTGTTAGCTGCTTTTTGGTTGCTATCAGTACGTCGTTTTGGGCGTTTGCTGTGCTGCTTATTTTCCTTGGGCTCAGTTTGCAGTTGTTTACCACTTCTACTGCGTCTTACATGCAGGTTACAACGGAAAAACGTTATCGAGGCCGAGTAATGGCTGTGGTTCTGGCAACTGCGTTAGGGAGTACCGCACTAGGCGCGCCTTTGGTTGGTTGGATTGCTGATGTATTTGGTGCCCGATGGGCGATTGGCATGGGCAGTATTTCGGGTATTGTCGCGGCTTCGTTAGGCTTTTGGTTTTTGCGTCGACAGGCTCAAACAGAGTTGAAAAACAAAATGCTTTAGTACGGCGTGAATAACTTAAATAAATTGCAGTCGTCTATAGTGATTATTTAGTGTACTTTTTATAAATAGCATCGCATGAAGTGATTCACTCTTTTGCATAATTCTAAAAATATTGATGGAGAAAGCCATGTCACAGCATCTTGTACTGAGTTTCATTGGAGAAGATCGCCCCGGTCTTGTTGAGCGTTTATCCGATACTATCGCTCGCCATAATGGTAATTGGCTGGAAAGCCGTATGGCACATCTAGCCGATAAATTTGCGGGTATTTTAACCGTGACTGTTCCGTTGGAGCATCAAGAAGCACTGGTTAACGCATTACGTAATTTCGAACAACTTGGTCTGCATGTCACGGTAGAAATGGCAAAACAGAGTGTGACGGAAGGATCGACTTTGTCGCTGTCTGTTGTTGGCAATGATCGTCCCGGCATTGTCAAAGAAGTATCTCAGGTGCTGCATTCCTTGATGGTTAACGTCAAAGAACTCACTACCACTTGCGAACCTGCGCCGATGAGTTCCGATATGCTGTTTAAAACCGACATGGTGTTGGCTGTGCCGAAAGATCTACCTTTATCAGAATTGGAAGCTGCACTAGAAAAAATTAGTAGTGATTTAATAGTGGAGCTATCCGTTAATCAGTTTGCCTAGTTACTTAATTTTTATGACATGTTTGTTGGTTTATAGCGGTTTTTCGTTAAACCGCTTAACCATAAAATCGATTAACAAGCGTAACCGAAAGGGCATGTTATCTCGGTCACGATAGAGCATTTGGCAACCGCGAGGTTGGTTGCTCCACTCAGGTAAAACTTGTTGAAGCTCTCCCGAATCGATCAATGGCTGCGCATGATAATCAGGCATAAAACCGATACCTAAGCCATCTTGTATGGCGCGCGTAAGTAAGCTGATGTCGTCTACTTTTAGGCGAATATTATGGTTTGGTTTATGGGTTTGCATCTCTCCAGAGATCGTGTGTTGCAGCTTCCAGGTGGACATGGGCGAGCATAAAACAGTAGGAAAACCTTCCAAATCACAAGGCGTTTTTAGGCTAGACATGTCTAAACGGACAGAACCACAAATAACAAAGCGAATGTTCGTTAAGTGTCTGCCAATCCAATGGTCTGCATTATGGTCACCGACACGAAACGCGATGTCGATGGCTTCTTCCTCAATATCGATGTTTTGATTTGAAAGTCGCAAATCCAAATGGATGTCAGGGTATTCGATCAAAAAAGCATTAAAATGCTGAGCTAAAACTTGCACGCCAAAATTCACCGGCGCAGAAATCCGAATAGTACCTTTGGCTTGGGTTTTGTCCTGCAGAAGGCACACAGCAACATCGTCTAATTCCTCAAAAAGAGACGCGCTCCTTTCGAAATATCTTTGCCCAGAATGGGTGAGCTGGACTCTATGAGCGTCACGGTTTAGCAATCTTATTGCCAAGTCTTCTTCTAATTTAGCGACTCGTCGACTCAATGTGGAAAGAGGAATCTCCAATGCCGCCGAAGCTTGTTTAAAACTGCCGTGTTGGGCAACCGCGCAAAAACAACGCATATCATCTAGTGAATAGTTAAATTTCATATTTGGGATCTATTGTCTCAATTTTGTCTATTCATTCCGTATTTAAAATCTATACACTGCGCCTTATATTTTCAAGTTTTCTTTTAATGGAGAAAGATATGAACCGTTCGGCGAGTACTAATGCCGTATTACTATTGTTGCTATGCACGTTTTTCTGGGGAGCGTGTTTTCCTGTGGGTAAGCATGCGTTGGGAGAAGTGCACGCGCTGACTTTGGTCATTTGGCGTTTTGCCATTGCTGCTGTTTGTTTGTTTATTTATGCCAAGTGGAAAAACATGCCAATGCCTAGCTTAACGGCAAAACAATGGGCGTGGGCTATTAGCGTTTCTATCATTGGTGTTGGTGGATTAAACCTGGGTTTGTTTACTGGTTTGGCGCAAACAGATGCCAGCAATGGCGCCTTGATCATGGCGCTTAGTCCATTGGCCACCTCTTTGATTGGCTCTTTGTTGCAACGTAAACTGCCAGCTCGCGGCGCGGTTTTTAGTTTGGTGGTTTGTTTATCCGGTGTGTTGCTGGTGTTAACCAATGGCGAGCTAAAACGCTTGTTGGGTTTTGAGTTTAACCACGGCGATCAAATGATCTTTCTGGGCATGTTGTGCTGGAGCCTTTATACCTATTTAACGCAAGGTGTGAGCCGCTGGATGCCAATGATTCCTTATACTCTGGTTGGTATGTTATCAGGACTAGGTGTGATCTCTTTGGTCACTGCGTTTAGTGCTGAGGTTCACCCTTTGCAAGAGAGTTTGGCGATCAGTGGCAATGTTTTGGGTGACTTACTGTTCATCGGTGTGTTTGGTACTGTTGGTGGTTACTTGTTGTGGATCTCAGGTGTGAAGCAACTCGGTGCTGCGAACGCTTCCTTGTTCTTCAATTTTGTGCCTGTCTTTGCGGCCTTGACGGCATTCGCTTACGGTCAAACTGTAACAAGCTTGCAGCTATTAGGAGTAGCGATTGTGATTGCCGGTTTGTTGCTGCCAAGAGTCGTTAAATGGCAGCAACAGCGTTTTAATCGCCAAGAAGCTACATCGGTTAATTAAACTTTCAATCAGAAAGTAAAAAGTAGAAATTAGAGCGCTTCAATGTTTTCCAAACACCATTCGGCTCTTTCTAAGACGGCATGCTTTTGCGCGTCGTCTTGCTTATCCCAGTTACCGTAAATCATGCCGATACGATGATTCTTCGCAAGACGTTCTCGATGTTTCACCATAAAGTGCCAATATAGACTGTTTAGCGGGCAAGACTCCGCGCTGGTTTTCTCTTTTACCTTGTAATGGCAATCACCGCAGTAATCGCTCATTTTCTGCATATAGCTGCCGCTCGCCGCATAGGGTTTGGAGGCAATCCAACCACCATCAGCAAATTGACTCATGCCGCGCGTATTAGGTAATTCCACCCATTCCAACGCATCCACGTAAATGCCTAAATACCATTCGTCGACTTGCTGCGGCTGAATTTCGGTTAATAAACAAAAGTTGCCTGTCACCATCAAGCGTTGAATATGATGCGCATAAGCATAATCAAGAGATTGCCCAATAGCGCTAGCGATGCACTTCATTTTGGTTTGTCCGTTCCAGAAATAGCTTGGTAAATCTCGCTCGGCGTTTAGGGCATTTTGTTGTTCATAGTCCGGCATATTGATCCAATACATGCCGCGTACATATTCGCGCCAGCCGAGGATTTGCCTCACAAAGCCTTCGATTTGGGCAATGTCGATATTGTCGTTTTCTTGATACGCCGTAATGGCGGCTTTGATCACATGCTTTGGGCTGATCAATTTCGCATTGAGGGCAAAAGACAGACGTGAATGGTACAAGCTCCAGCTGTGCGGCGTTTGGTTTGTCATCGCATCTTGAAAACGGCCAAAATTCGGCAGCAAGTGTTCGCAAAAAAAGGCGAGTAAATTCCGCGCGTCTTGGCTGGTGACAGGCCAAAGTAAATCGGATTCTGCTTTGCCAAGGGAAGGAATATTGTGACGCTTGATGCGTTCAAGTAAATGTGTCACATCATGCTGAAAACACAAGGGCGCTGGAATGTCGTCTAGATCTTTTGCTTTGAGTTTATTGCGATTGGCTACGTCGTAGTTCCATTGCCCGCCTTCAGGCTGTCTTTCATCGGCCATTAATATGTTAAAGCGCTGGCGCATCTTGCGATAAAAATGCTCCATACGAACGGTGCTTTTCGTCTGAAAAAAGTTAGGTATCTCGTTGAAGGGCAATAAGAAATGCTCGCTCTCGACCATTTTAAATTTAGGCTTTGAGTCACTAGCGATCAACTGATGATATTGCTGTAAGACGCGGTATTCATCGGGGCGTTGTAGTTCTACATGGTCAATATTATGTAGCTTGGTGAGGCTTAAAATTACTTCTTCTAGGCTCTGATTGTGAGTGTCATCCAAAGTGAGGTAACACACGTCATGGCCGTTTTCTTTTAAGGCATTAGCAAAGCGTTCCATCGCGAGGAAAAACGCACAGAGCTTTTGAATGTGATGTGTGACATAGGTGGCTTCTGGGTGCAGTTCGGCGATCAGATACAGAACACCTTGATCTTGTGCTTTAAACCAAGAGTGAGCGGCGTTTAATTGATCGCCAAGAATAATGCGTAACGTATGATATTGAGGTTGGCTTTTTTTCATCATTAATTACTAGATGTCGGGAAAATTGGCCAGTCGGCAGCATCGACCGAATCCAATTGGGTATCAAATATTTGGCCTTGCCATTTATGAATAAAATGCAGGTTTGGGTCGTATTGTTCGGTTTGTTTTTGCAAGTTGAAGTGACGGCCGCCTCTTGGATCAGCTCCTACGCCAGCTATGTATTGCCAATTAGCCCAATTGGAACCGACGCTGTAATCAATCAGTTGTTCTTCAAAGTACGCCGCGCCATAGCGCCAATCGATGCCTAATTCATATATCAAACAGCTAGCGACAATTTGGCGGCCACGATTGCTCATAAAACCAGTTTCATTAAGCTGTTTCATGCAGGCATTCACTAAAGGATAAGGCGTATTGCCCTTGCTCCATTTACGAAAGCGCTCTGCGTAATAACTGCCCTGAGTTTGTTTGCCAGTTACGCCGCCGGGCAAGAAAAGTTGTTTGCCGTAAAGGGTTGCGTACCAATGAAAATACTCGCGCCACAACAGTTCGAAATAAATCCAATACGTCGATTCATTTGCACCATGATCGCGCTCGTAAACGTCGATACTGGCTTTGATTTGCCTGGCTGATAAACTACCTTGTGCTAACCAAGGAGAGAACTTGGTTGAGTTTTCCCAACCGTCTAATTCATTACGAGTTTCTTTATAATGACTTGGTAGATTGGTCGAGAAGTAATCACTTAGTTGATCAACAGCAGCGCGTTCTCCACCAGTAAACACGCTATTGTCTTCTATTTGCTTAAGCTGCCAAGGGCGAATGTGTTGAATGTTGAACGCTGGTACTGGTGGTAGTTTTTGTAATGCAGGCAAGGGGGTTAAAACGTCTAAGTTCTCGATTAAGCGACGGAATTTTGAGAAAGAATCCGGTAACTGCGCTACATCAAATGGTAGCTGGGATGGTGTAAATAAACTCAAACCATGGTCTAGGTGAATACGCACGTCAGTGTATCTGCTTTCGATGCGATTAAGAGTCTGCTGCTCATCCCAACCTCCATGATGATTGCGATATAGGTGGGAGATTGGTATTTCGTTGAGAAGCAAATTCAAGCTGGTGGCCGCATCCATTGAACTGACGAATAAGGTTTGACCTAACGCTTGTAATTGTAGAGCCAAGTCTTGAATGCCTTGGTTTAAAAATCGTCGACGATTTACGGACATGCCTTGTGTTGCATAACGGCTAGGGTGATTGTTATGAGGTTCATCGCAATAAAGGCAGATAAGATAATCCACCTCCTGTACTGCTCTCCATAGCATGTTCTGATCTGCACAACGCAAATCATCCCCGAACCAAACCAATCCTAGTTTCATATAAGTGCTCCCATTTCATCTTCATCATTTGAAGTCTAGTACGTTTTATTCAGGAATTTAGATTGGTTTCAGTCAAGTTCGTTAAACAGGTCCGAAAAGTTAAAGTGATCTAGCAAGGCTGTTACCTTTTGGGGAGAGTATTTTAACTTGCCTGAATACGCATAAAGGACGAGATCTTCCGGTGTCTTTTCAAGCTCGATAGCAACCAGTGTGCCTTGGTGTATTTCTTTTTGGCACGATGGTTCGGCTAAGATCGCCATGCCCAATCCCGCTATAGCGGCTTCTTTTGCCATATTGGCGCTGTTGGCCCGATACTGTGATGTGACATGTACTTTAGTCGAATGTCGGCTGTCTTTGAATATCCATGGCGAACCTTGTAATGCACTGAGGGTCGTGATGCAAGGTAAGGAAGGTAAATTCTGAAATGACAAATGACTATGATGCCGCTCAACAAACTCAGGCGAGGCGACAATGACACTGGGCCAACGAATCAGTTCTTTTGCCACCCAGTCGGAATCCATTAACTCTCCGCGGCCAAACTGCATCACCAAATCGAAACCATCGAGTAAGCCTTGATGTGGAACTAGACCTGTTTCACAGCTTAACTTGAGCTTAGGGTAAAGCGCACAGAAACTAGCAATTTGCTGGGCGATAAAGGGTAAATCCGGCATTAATATACGTAAATGGCCAGAGACTTTGTCACTCTGATCGCTAATGGCTTCGAGCTGATCATCAAGAGAGCGAAGCAGCAGCAAGCTTTGCTCATACAGTGTTTGCCCTGCCTCAGTGGGCGACATTCGTCGAGTGGTGCGTTCTAATAAACGTACGTTTAGTGTCTCTTCAAGCTGGATGATATGGCGGCTGACGGTAGAAGAAGGCTGTCCTAGCTTCTCTGATGCCAGTTTAAAACTGCGCTCCTCAAATACTGTATGAAAGCTGAGTAGCCAAGAGAGTTCTATTTTTTCAATCATAATTATTGCTCTAAATGGGATAGTTAATCCAATAATCCCATATTTATCATTTTAAGATGCTGGTAGATACTGCAGATTCATTTTTTATTAAGGAGTGCTCAGTATGTCGAAACGGATTGCCATCGTAGGTGCGGGAGTGGCTGGTTTAGCCTTTGCTACGTTGGCGGCAAAGCAAGGTAACCAAGTCGATATCTTTGAACGTCGCTCCCAAGCGGGCAGCGACCTAGGGGCAGGTGTGACACTTTGGCCAAATGCCATTTTTGTTTTAACTCAAATGGGACTACTGAAGGCGATTCAAAAGGCATCTGGAGAACCTATGACTATGACCCGCTATGATCTAACTACCGGTGTGCAAGGTGAGCTGTCGCTTCGTGGCCTGAACCAATCAGCGGGTTTTAACACACTCACCATATTGCGACGTGATCTAATGGCAATATTGTTTGCCGGTGCTGATCAAGCGGGTGTGCAAATTCATTTTGGTGAAGCGATTAATCTAGACAAGTTGTCTGAATTGGAGAATCAATACGACTGGGTGATTGGTGCTGATGGAAGGATGAGTTCTACACTACGCAAGAAAATCAGTCCTGTCAGTCAGCCTGTTTATCAAGGATTTGTGAATGTAATTGGTATATCGCATTCAAGCCCGATAAGACCACTTAATAGCCAGTCAATTCAAGATTATTGGGGGGATGGGGAACGTTTTGGCATAGTGCCGATTGATGCATCGGCATGCTTTTGGGCAGCAGGTTGGGCGGAAGTTGAGAAACAGCCAAATAGGATGTTCACGCTTTCAGAGCTAGGCGAGCGTTTCAGAGAATGGCCAAGCGAGGTGCTCACTGTGTTACAGCAGGCAGAGCAAAGCAGCTTGCATACCGTTTATGTTCATGACCTTGATCCAATGACATCGTGGTATCGAGGTAAATGCATGGTGATCGGCGATGCGGCTCATGCGGCATTGCCTACATCTGGGCAAGGTGCCTGCCAAGCTTTAGAAGATGCTTGGTGGCTAGCCAAACTTATGCAAGAGGAAGCCACCACAGACCGTCTGTTTGCTCGCTTTCAACAGCAACGTTTGGAGAAAACAGTTGCCATTCAAATGACGGGAAGACATATTGCCCAAGCCATTTTTCATACCCCCGCCAACCAACGTCCTGCTCAAGGCAGTGTAACAGAAGCGTCACTTGATGCGATGGCTGCATTCTGGATGACTGGCTTGGTTTAATTTAGAACCGGTAACCAAGAGCAAGATGAGTCAGGATCAACAAAGCGGCGATTAACATTACTAAGAAGGTCATCACCATGCCGCTTTGTCGATAAATGAGCGGCTCTTTGGGCTGACTTACACCGTAGGCGTGGGACAAGCGACCAAGACACAGCAAAATGCCCATTATGTTTACTAACAATGTAGAGCCCCCCGTACTTTCGTACATCCAAACCAGCAATAAAGCATAGGGAACGTTTTCCGCGAAGTTGCCATGTACGCGAATCGCTCTGGTCAACATGGACTGATCGCCATCACCAATGCCAACCTTGTACTTCATGCGCAATTTGATCACACGAAAACTCAAGAAAATGTAGAGAAAAACCAGTAACGCCGCGTAAATGGGAGTGATCATTGAGAATCCTTACCTTAACTGAAGGTCTGTTATTGTTGTGCACTCAGTGTTGAGAAAATCCTTAATTTTGTCTATGACTTTTTAAGGAAAAACATCTTTCCGATTAAGCCTAGTGATTAAATAGGATTTTTTTATTCGAGAACAAAAAACCATAGTGAAAATAGGGTTATAATAGGTCAAATTTCCCGTTTTACGTTAGAAGGTAGTGATAATTATGAGTCTTCCAAATTGCCCAAAATGCGATTCCGCTTACGTGTATGAAGATCAAGCTATGTTGATTTGCCCAGAGTGCGCGCACGAATGGAACCCTAATGAAGCTGTAGTAGACGAAAATGCGCTCATTATCAAAGACATGGGAGGCAACTTACTGCAAGAAGGCGATAAAGTTACTTTGGCGAAAGACCTTAAAGTAAAAGGCTCTTCTCAAGTGCTAAAAATTGGCACCAAAGCGACTATTAAGCGCCTTGTAGATGGCGACCACGACATCGATTGTAAATTGGATGGCGGCGGCGAAATGATGTTGAAATCTCAGTTTGTGAAAAAATCGAACATTTAAACGACGAACAATCTGTTCGACGATCTAGATAATATATAGATAAGACAAAAATGCCTTCTCGGTCAGAAGGCATTTTTTTTGTGTTTTTACACGTTTTTAGATTCTTTTTGTCTTCGCAATACATGGCTGGTTTTTATTTGCTTAGCGGTTTATGCTGCCTGCCCTTGGTTGATGTTTAGTCAATCATGACTCTTTCTAAAAGGTGATGGATACTATGTTTAGCCAACTTAAAATTTCTCAGCGTTTAGGGTTAGGGTTTGCTTTTATCTTTGCTCTACTGCTGCTGATTTCAGTGGTGGGCATGCAACGTGTTAACGTAATTGATAACACCTTGACGAGTGTGCGTGATGGCGCCACGTTAAAGCAGCGTTATGCCATTAACTTTCGTGGCAGCGTTCATGATAGAGCCATTGCGGTGCGTGATGTGGTGTTGGCATCGGATCCAGTGCGTTTAAATCAAGAGCTTGCATCAATTAAAAATTTAGATGTGTTTTATCAGCAATCGGCGAAATCCATGAGTCAACTCATGTTGTCTGATGCTTCCACAGCAGAGCGAACCCTGTTAAAAGCGATTCAAGACATCGAAGTAACCACACAGAAGTCGACGGCAGCACTGTTGGATTTGGCTCAACAAGGCAACACAAGTATTGCGACTCAGCTTTTAATGCAAGAAGTTTCTCCTGGTTATACTGAATGGCTAAAACGCATTAACGCTTTTATTGATCATCAAGAAGAAGTCATTAATAAAGATATTGGTATCGTAATGAAGGTTGCCAGCACCTTTGTTAATTTAATGCTTGTAGTGACTCTTATTGCGGCGGTTTTTAGTGTTTTTGTGGCGATTACTTTGATTCGCAGTATACAGGCGCGAATTGGCGGAGAACCTGAAGACGTTGCCGCGTTGGTACAGCGAATTGCCGATGGCAACCTGAATGTCACAATAGAAACACACTATCCGAATAGTATGATTGGCAGTGTACGGACCATGGTCTCACGCTTGCAGCAAATCATCCTAGATGTGCGTAGTGCGGCTGATGAACTCAGCATTGCATCGTCTGAACTGAATAGTACCGCAAGCGAAAACAACCGTCGTCTTCGTCAGCAATCTGCCGATACTACGCTGATGGCTGCTGCGATTAACGAAATGTCTGCCTCTGTTTCTGAGGTCGCCGGACATGCTGGCCATGCTGCCGAAGCCACACAAAAAGTAGATCGAGAAGTTGAAAGTGGTAATACAAAAGTTAATGCTACTGCAGAAGCCATCGTGCATTTGTCAGAAACGTTAGAGTTAGCGTCAAAAACGGTTGAGAAAGTATCTGTTGATAGCGGCAATATTGAAAAAATTACCGACGTTATCAGTGCCATCGCAGAACAGACGAATTTATTGGCGTTGAACGCAGCCATTGAAGCGGCGCGAGCCGGTGAACATGGTCGAGGCTTTGCGGTTGTGGCGGATGAAGTGCGTTCGTTGGCGACACGGACACAGCAGTCGACCAGCGAAATCAGCAACATGATTGTTCGTTTACAAGAAGGATCCAGCAAAGCCGCTGAGATCATGAACACCAGCCGTGAGCGAGCACAAAAAACCGTTGAACAGACTCAAGAAGCTCGTGCTGCCTTGGCGAGCATTCGGACTGAGGTCATGGCAATCAATGATATGAACACGCAAATTGCCCAAACGTCCTCGGAGCAAGAGCGTGTGGCGGAAGACATGAACCTCAATATTACTCGCGTTCACGAAGCCACCATGGAAAGTGCTGCTGGTTCTGAACAAGTGGCTCAATCGAGTGAACGCCTTGCGCAATTATCGAAGAAACTGACCACAAAAGTCAGCTTTTTTAAAATGTAATAACATTAGCGAAATATAACTGAAGGGCCTTTGAACTGTTAAGGCCCTTTTTTTAAAGTGTACAAAGGCTTTAATCTGACGTTGCAAAGAACACGACTATTTGTATTTATTTAAGATCTTCGCTTTAAAGACATAACTACCAAATGGTACCAATGACGCAACAAATCCTATCAAGGCGTGTTTTGACGACACCCCATATCGAGACACACTTAACATCAAAAGAATGTTAAACAAAATAAACAACCCACCATGAATCGGGCCAATAACGCTCACATACTCTGGCATGTCCATCAGGCGTTTTAATGGCACAGCAATGAAGAGCAGCAATAGAAGCGATGTGCCTTCTAAAATGGAGATAAAACGTAACATTTTCATACTATGTCTCTTTTGTTGAAGTGTGTTGAAAGAATGTATTCAGCCCTAATAAGACCCCAGAATAGCATTTTAATTTCATCATAAGGTCGGTTATTTAAGGTGTGGAATAATGCTGGCAGAGTCATTAAGCTTGAGAATCTATACAGTATGTTTTTTTCTATCTAAGCCTTAGTGCCATCACTGCTTTTTCAACACCTTTGTCATTCATTCTGTGTATCACTTCAAAGTCATGCTTTAAATACAGATCGATATTGTGTTGTTCGCATTGCAGATAAAGGTCTGGAATACCTAGGTTTTTAGCATGATTGAGCGTGTGTTGAAGAATTAGGCAGGAATAACCTTGCCCACGTTTATCAGCTGGAACGAAAACACCACCGAGCCAATGCTTGTAATTGGGAAAATCAGGATGTTCATGGAACTTCAGTTCTGCCACCGCAAGCAGCTCGTCATGGTCATGCAAGACAAAAGAGATGGGGGGCGCGGCTCTACTTTCCGCCATCACCGTGACTTTTATTGCAATATCCTCTAGCGATCTGTTGGGCGTTAAACGTCCCCACTCATTGAAATACCACTGAGCAATGGTGGGAATGAAGTGTTTCTGGTCGGCGAGAAGTGAGACTTTCATCATTGTCCTTAAAAGAATAATGGTATTGAATGATATAAAGAGTATTACCATCAATCGTATAGATTAAATAATGTTCTGTACCTATTCATCTTTATTTAGCCCAATCATTTATGGATTGCCGTAAATCAAAAACAAAAAACCGACTCTCAGTGTTACCTGATGTCGGTTTTAGTCTTTATAGTGTTTGTTTTAAATTAGATGTTATTTTTTGGTTTTACAAGTTGAAAAACCAAACGGTAGATAAGCTGGGCAGATGCTAAATACGCCTGTGGCAAGCAGCACAATGCCGATTACCCCCCACCATGAATTGAAATATACACCGATTGCGATGACGACGGCGCCCATTGTGATTCTGACCACTCTATCTGTTGTACCTACATTATAAATCATCGTCTTCTCCTGTTTTTGTTGCCTTAAGTCGTGCGACGAAAAGCGGTATTGCTTATGCACTAGAGTGCAATCGGGAAGATTGGCGTTTTTTAAACGAGGTTTGCGGAGCGTGTTTGCCAATATCACCTTTCTTAGTGTTGCATCGACCATACGCCCTGTTGATGGTTTAAGCTAAGGCTTTAAAATTTGTTTGATTGTTGTTTGATTGTTGTTTGATTGTTGTTTGATTGTTTTTTGATCTGTGTGCTGGTTTAGCAACAAATTCCATTATTGATATAAAACGGTCATTTCTTATTTTCAGCCCATTTAAGTAAGGCGTCTAAAGCAGGGCAAAGCTCCTGTCCCCAATCCGTTAAACTGTATTCTACTTTGGGCGGTACTTGATGATAGATAGTACGCTTTATTACCCCGTCTACTTCCATCTGACGAAGCTGTTGGATGAGCATTTTTTGTGTGATTGCTGGAATGGCTTTCTCTAATTCAGAGAAGCGCTTTACTTGTCCGCCAAAGAGATGGAAGAGGATTACTAACTTCCATTTTCCTTCTAGAATCTTTAGTACTTGCTCTACGCCATCGGCTGCAGAGGCTGGCGTCCATTTTTTTGTCATTTTTTTTATGGCCTTAGCCCTTATGAGATCAAAAACTTACTTCAGAGTAAGTACCCTACTTTTTTGTCGGTTCTTGTTTTCCAGATAGCTTAACGCCATTCTTTTCAGACAGCAATTTGGCGAGTTCTAAGAAAATGATTTTAAGTAGAGGTGTTTTATGATGACTATTGATCTTCCAAGACCAATCGCAAATTATTTTAAAGCAGATAAAGGGGATAGTGAGGCAATTGTTGCCTGTTTTTCCGATGAGGCAGTGGTAAAAGATGAAGGGCAGACTCATACGGGGCTGGACGCAATTAAACAGTGGAAAGCGAATGCATCGACGAAATATACCTATACGGTTGAACCGCAGTTATTAAGCGAAAGCGCAGAGCAAACGATAGTCACGGGTTTAGTGACAGGGAACTTTCCTGGGAGCCCTGTGAATCTTCAATACGCTTTCACGCTGGATGGCGACAAAATCACGGCACTGGAGATCTCCTTATGAGTTTTGATCTTGAATTAAATGGGCGTATAGCTTTGGTTACTGGCGGAACTAAGGGCTTGGGAGCGGCAGTCGTTGAGTCGTTACATGGCGCGGGAGTGCATGTGATTGCCGTGGCTCGTTCTGTTCCTAAAGACGCTCTAGAAGGCATTTCATACATAGAAGGGGATTTGCTGACGGCAGTGGGTTGTAGCGGGCTAGTAAACACCGTACTAGATAAGTTTGGTGGTGTTGATATTGTTGTCAATGTGCTGGGCGGCTCAAGCGCTCCCAGTGGCGGTTTTGCGGCGCTTGATGAGCAAGAGTGGGAAAATGCATTGAGTCAAAATTTACTGTCTGCGGTACGCATTGATAGGGGATTATTGCCCTCAATGATAACAAAAGGCTCAGGTGTTATTGTTCATGTCACATCGATACAGAACAAACTTCCTTTGCCTGAATCGACCACCGCTTATGCCGCAGCGAAAGCGGCGTTATCCACTTACAGTAAAAGCTTATCGAAAGAAGTGGCGCCAAAAGGCGTTCGCGTTGTTCGTGTCTCCCCCGGTTGGATAGAAACGGAAGCATCGGTTCGACTTGCTGAACGGCTTGCAGATCATGCCGGTACGGATTATGAAGGAGGTAAAAAGATTATTATGGAAGCGCTTGGCGGCATTCCTTTAGGGCGTCCAGCACAACCTTCGGAAGTGGCTGATTTAATTACTTTCCTAGTGTCGGCGAGAGCGTCGTCTATCACAGGTACTGAATATATTATTGATGGTGGCACCGTACCTACGGCCTAAAAGCTTTGCTCATCATTTTTACTTAAGGCGAAACATAAAACGCCCTTTTGATCGATAGGGCGTTTTGTTTTCGGTCTTTTAACCGTCTATTATGAATTAGTTGATGTGGTTGAGTGTTTTTTTGTCTTTCTGTTGCTAGTAAAGATAATTTTCCCAAGCCTGCTCAGCCCAATATAATATCATTCCTCAATCTGTTCCCTTGTCTGTGTTCTGCCAGCTTCCACTTCGGTAATAGTAGCGTTTAAACGAGAAGCATTTTTCGGACTCGCCATTAAATAGGCTGTTTCTTCATAGGCCTGGAAATCTTCCAAGCTTATCAGCACAGCCGGTTTCCTGCCCTGACGAGTAATGAGGACAGGCTTATGATCGTCATTTACTTTATCAAACGTGCTAGCAAGATTTGCCTTAAAAGCTGAGTAACTTAACGTATCCATATTTTACTCCTGCAAGTCAGCGTTTAGTTTTTTCGTACGCAAAGATTTTAGCCTGTCTTAGTGGCTGTGAAGCACGAGTAACACTTAGCCATACTTAAAATGAAGAGAGTATTAAACAAGCTCTAATTTGAGCTTTTTACCTAACGCTTTCGCGGCATTATCCAAGGTATGCAGCGTGACAGATGTGTTGTTTGGATCAAGTAGTCTATCCAATCCAGAGCGGCTTGTTTTCATTAGCTGCGCCATTTTTGTCTTAGACAAATGTTCGTGTTCGATTTTCTGTTGAATCTGCCATGCTACCACTCGTTTTATAGCCACAGCGTTGGTTTCAGCTAAGATTCCTTCCTCTTCAAGGAAGTCATCAAAGGAAGAACCAATGTGTTTGTTAGTCATTTTTGGGCTCCTCTTCTATTAGGTCTAACGCAGAAGCCAGTTCGACATAGTCTTGGTATTGTCCTGAAGAGATAGAGTCAACACCATAATGACAGCGTAATATTTTAAACCAGAGTAAACCTATTTCTAAAGACGTATGATTTTTACTGGTTAGCTGGTCGAATAGATTTGTTATAGGATTCTCTTTTGCTTGACCTGAGTCTCTCAATAGAAGGTAGATGCCTATACTGTTTTTGCTAAAAAGCTCCAAGAAACAATATTTTAGGTATTCTTTGAACAAAAACTTGTAGGTGTCTTTCCCAAATTTATTTTCTCTGGGTCTATATTTAGATGGTGAGAGTACAGGTATATGTTCTTTGGGATTTATTCTCATTTCAATAACAGACTCACAATTTTCAAATCGGTTTTCTATATAGCCATTAAGCCCAAGGTCTTTATCTTTATTGTCTTTGTACTCTAATTTACCTGAAACCACTTTCCGAAATAACTCATGATTTTCTTCATAGAAACAAAGCAAAGTCGTCAGCATTAAAATATCAATTTTAGCCCCTTTTGGCATATTGGATATGGTCGCCACAACACGATCTGCAATTTGAATGGCGGTTCTAGGTGGCATTTTAAACGCATCTAAAATCACGGAAATATTACTTAATGTGACTTTGGCATCGTCATTTGGAGGAAGGATTTGAATCCCCGCGCTTGTTAAGTACTCGCCCGATAACTTGCTGATGTCGGTATGTACTTCCAAAAAACTTTTTAGGTCTGGCGCTTTAAGGCTAAAGCGGCTGTTAAAGAAACGACCAAGGTAAAGACGAGCATCGAAGCCTTCGCCATAAATGGCTTTTACTGCATGTTGAAGTTGCTCAGTATCCGTGGCGACAACAAAGACAATGCCTTTTATATCGAAGATGTGCTTGATGGTTTCGAGCATTTCTACCGCATAGCTAGGGCGGCAGCGGTCTAATTCATCAATGAAAATAAAGGCAGGATAGCGTCTTTTTGAGACCTTCGTCACGCAAGAAACCCAATTGGCGACATTTTCTTTTAGGTTTTTGATCGCTATATGTTTTGCATCGTGCTCATCAATGAGGTGTTTGACCATGCTAGAGGCAAGTTCACCCATATCAACAGATTCGCCATTTTCATATTTAATGTCGCCTAATTTGGCTTCTTGATCTTCTTGCATTACTACAACTGGATCAATATCGAAATAGCGTTTGGCAATGCTTCTAGCAAGCCCAGGTGCTGCTGCTTTTAAAAGCCCTAGTAGCTTTCTTGGTAGTTTGAACTCTGGGTTGTCTTCTTCCATACCTGCTTGTGTTCTAAGCTGCTGAATGACAGAAGAAATCACGGTCATTAGTGGATCGTCAGAATAGTCTTGCTGCCATGCATCGATATAAACAACAGGGAAATGCGCTTTTAGATCGTGCGACCAGCGTTTAAGAAAGTAGGTTTTACCAGAACCCCATTCAGAGTTCAGGTTGAGAACATAATTACGCTTTTGATCGTCTTTCTCTCTCGTCTCATCAAAGCCTTGTCCGACCAGAAACTGTGTTAAAAACGTAGCGTATTTGGCGCGGTTTAATGTATCTCTAGGAAAGGACACACCTTCGATGTCATCTTTATTAGACCAATCGAGAGAGATTTTTTCTGGCATCGACGAGTATCCTTACATAAATCAATAGGTTGACATTACATTAGATAGCATCAAATTGACGCTATCTAATGTTTTTATTTAGCCTATTCATTTCTATGCTTTACTGCAATTTAATTAAGATGGAAACAAACTCACGCCGAGCGGTTTTACGCGCTTGCGCGTGGAGCGAGGCGGGAAGTTTGTTTCTAACTTAATTGCAGGAACGCAAAAAAAACCGCCATCTCGCTAAGCCAGAGGGCGGTTTATGTGACGCTAGTTAAGGCGAACCAACCACACCCTACAGCGACTTTTCGCGCTCGCGCATGGAGCAAGGGGCGTTGGTCGGTTCGGGTATTGCTGAAGGCTGGCTCTACCCGCTGCTTAGTTACGAATCAAGTAATCAAATGCACCAAGGGCCGCTGTCGCGCCAGATCCCATGGAGATGATGATCTGTTTGTATGGCGTTGTGGTGACGTCACCGGCAGCAAAGACGCCAGGAATAGAAGTCTCTCCGTGAGCGTTGATGACGATTTCGCCTCTGTTCGTCAATTCCAATGTGTCTTTTAAGAACTCGCTGTTTGGTACTAAGCCGATTTGTACGAAGATACCAGCAACGTCTACAAGGTGTGATTCGTCGGTTAGGCGATCTGTGTATTTTAGGCCAATAACACGCTGACCATCACCGATTACTTCGGTTGTCATGGCGTTCTTGATGATGGTGACATTTGGCAAGGATTGCGCTTTTTTAACCAAAACATCATCAGCACGTAAGATGTCACTAAATTCCAGTACAGTCACGTGCTCTGTGATGCCAGCAAGGTCGATAGCTGCTTCAATACCTGAGTTACCACCACCAATCACAGCTGTTTTCTTGCCTTTGAACAATGGGCCGTCACAATGTGGGCAGTAAGCTACGCCTTTGTTGCGGTATTCTTGTTCGCCCGGTACGTTCATTTCTCTCCAGCGAGCGCCAGTGGCTAGCACAACGGATTTACTTTTCAGGATCGCGCCGTTTTCTAATTCCACTTCGATGAATTCTTTCTTTTCTAGACGAACGGCTTTTTGCAGTTTCATCAGGTCAACATCGTAATCCAATACATGCTGTTCAAGGCCCGCGACCAATTTTGGTCCGTCTGTGGCTTTCATTGAAATGAAGTTTTCAATCGCCATGGTGTCACTGACTTGTCCACCAAAACGTTCAGCAACGACGCCAGTGCGGATGCCTTTACGAGCTGCGTAAATAGCAGCGGCTGCGCCTGCTGGACCACCACCAACGACTAGCATGTCGTAAGGCGCTTTTTCGGCTAGTTCTGCAGCTTGTTTGTCTGCAGCGCCTGTGTCTACTTTGTTGACGATTTCTGCCAATGTCATGCGACCTTGGCCAAATAACTCGCCATTAAGGTACACAGAAGGCACGGCCATGATGTTACGTTCGTTCACTTCGTCTTGGAACAAAGAACCATCGATCATGGTCGCTGTAATGTTAGGGTTCAAAACCGCCATTAAGTTGACGGCTTGCACAACGTCTGGACAGTTGTGGCAAGAGAGGGAAATGTACACCTCAAAATTCAATTTAGAGTCTAGAGACTTAATTTGCTCTAGTGTCTCTTGTGCGGCTTTAGATGGATGACCGCCAGCTTGTAATAGTGCCAATACGAGAGAAGTAAACTCGTGGCCCATAGGAATGCCAGCAAAACGTACACGTGCTGCTTCGCCTTTTGGCGCGATGGCCATTTGTGGCGCACGACCTTGTGAGTTTGTATCAACCGTTAGGGTGATTTTGTCGTTTTTTAGCTCAGTGATTTCATGAGCCAATTCAAGTAATTCTTCTGATTTTGCTGAACCGTTTGTGGACACAGTAATTTCAATCGGATTAACGATATTTTGCAGGTATGTGCCCAACTGCTGTTTTAAGTTTGCTTCTAACATGATGATGAAACCTGTGTTTGATTGAGTGATTTACTGTGCTGAGAGAAAAAGGGGTCTGGTATGACCCCTTTTGGGTTCTTTATTCAGTCAGCTTAGATTTTGCCAACTAGGTCTAGAGAAGGTGTCAATGTTGCTTCGCCTTCTTTCCATTTTGCTGGGCAAACTTCACCTGGGTGAGCGGCTACGTATTGCGCTGCTTTTACTTTGCGAAGTAGGTCTTGTGCGTCACGGCCAATACCTTCAGCAGTGATTTCCATTGCTTGGATAGTGCCTTGTGGATCAATCAAGAAAGTCGCGCGGTCTGCAAGACCTTGGCCTTCACGCATTACGCCGAAGTTGTTAGTGATGTTGCCTGCTTGATCGCCAACCATGTAGTACTGGATTTTGCCGATTGTTTCAGAACTTGCGTGCCATGCTTTGTGAGTGAAGTGAGTGTCAGTAGAAACAGAGAACACTTCTACGCCGCGAGATTGAAGTTCAGCATAGTTGTCAGCAACATCGCCAAGCTCAGTCGGGCAAACGAAAGTGAAGTCAGCTGGGTAGAAGAAGAATACAGCCCATTTGCCTAATACATCTTTTTCAGAAATCTCTACGAATTCGCCGTTTTTGAAAGCTGTTGCATTGAATGGTTTGATTTGAGTGTTGATCATTGTGTTTCTCCTAATGTGTGTTTGAGTGCGTTACCAACAGGACTCATATTAGGGAAAACGATGTAATTAATAAAATTGTTATTAACTAAAGTTTTAATTGTTAAAAACTATTTAGAGATTAGATCTTTCTCTCTATCGGGATATTGTTGTCGAATGGACACAATTTGAGAGCGAAGGTTTTTAAGAATGGGGACTAAATTTGGGTCAAAATGGCTACCTGAGTTTTCTTCAATGTAGGTAAGAGAGTCGTCTAGCGTCCATGGTTCTTTATAAGGACGTTTTGACATCAATGCATCTAGTACATCAGCAATAGCAACAATACGTCCTTCTAATGGTATTTCTTCTCCTTTTAAGCCATTAGGATAACCACTTCCATCCCATTTTTCATGATGGGTGAGAGCGATGGTTTTTGCTATCTGTAGCATTGGGTCGTCATCTTCTGAAAAAATTTCACCACCATAGACTGTATGAAGTTTCATCTTTTCCCATTCTTCTGGTGTCAGCTTTCCGGGTTTTAAAAGAATGGCGTCAGATATGCCGATTTTGCCAACATCGTGCATTGGGGCAGCTTGGAAAATTTGATTAACCCACTCCTCATTCCCACTATATTCTTGTGCAATCATACGAGCATAGTGACTCATGCGAATAACATGAGCGCCAGTTTCATTGTCTTTGAACTCTACGGCACGACCAAGATGATGAATGATGCGAAGTTGGCTGGCTTGCAGTGCTTTGGTGCGCTCGTCTACTTTTTTCTGTAATTGTCTGTTTTGATCGTATAGCGCAAGATGGGTACGGACTCTTGCTCGCACAATAGGCGGACTAATAGGTTTGATAATGTAGTCTACAGCGCCTAAGGAAAGCCCTTTCTCTTCATCTTTTATGTCGTGTTTGGCTGTTACGAAAATGACCGGAATATTGGCCGTTACGGGATTACTTTTTAATCGCTCACAGACATCGTATCCATCCATTTCAGGCATCATAACGTCTAGCAATATAAGGTCTGGGCGTGGCGATAAAGAAGCAATAGACAATGCTTTCATACCATTTAATGCAACTTTGATTGTGTATTCATCAGACAAGGATGCAACTAATACGTCAATGTTTTCTGGCGTATCATCAACGATCAAAACCGTTAATTTGTCTAACGGCTGTTCAGTTTTCGATTGTTTAAACGTCGTTTCTGTCATTGTGTCTACTGCTCAAAGTTTTCAAGATTAATACTAAGACTTTTGAAGTGCTTCGCTGCCTGCTCAAAGTCATAAAGTTTTAGGGCCGAGATGACTTTCACCATACTTTTATTAGCATTTTTGTCGGTGATATTTGGAAGCAATTTCTGCGCGAGAGAAAGTGCTTCAACAACATTTTTATCGATATAAGTAGCTAATATTTTTATGTTATTTCTAAATTCACTTAGCTCCATAGACGATGTTGTTAGGATCTCTTTCTCTGAATTTACATTATTGACCGCATGCCACGCTCTAAGGTCGTTAAATATGATATTCAAATCATGTTCTACGGATATCAGTATAGGCGTTATATTGATATTTTCTTCTTCGAAAGCTTTTTCCAGTTTGGCTGCTGATGCTGCTAGTTCAATCATGCCTAGTGTCGCTGCGGTTCCCTTTAGTGTGTGTGCCAGTCTATTTGCTAATACGAGATCATTTGTTTTTATAGCTGTGTTACATTCATCGATGAAGGAAGTTTGTGTTTCCAGAAAACGCTTTAATAATCGGCTGTAAAGTGGTTTTGTAAGTGTTCTCAGCAAGCCTAATTCAGTATCAATATGAATGCTGTCTGGTAGTTCTATCTTGCTTGTATTGTTTTGCAAGGCAGTGGTTAAAGCCGTGTTGCTGTTGTTTGCGCTGGTTTTAACCCAAGTGCGCAAAGTATTAAACATGGTTTCAAAATGAATGGGTTTGGCGATGTGATCATTCATGCCAGATGCTTTTGCATATTTGATGTCTTCCGGCATGACATTGGCGGTCATGGCGATAATAGGAATATCTTTATATTGCGTCATGGCTCGTATTTTCTGAGTCGCGGTATAACCGTCCATGATCGGCATTTGGCAGTCCATTAAAATACAATCAAAGTCATCAGACCCTATTAAGTCTATTGCCTCTTGACCATTTGTCGCAGAGGTAAAAAGGATGCCACTGCGCGCGAGTAATTCCTCGGCCAATTCTCGATTGATTTCGTTGTCTTCAACCAACAAAACTTTTGCTCCTGCGAGCTCATAAGAGAATGAAATGTCATTGCTATTGCTCCTATGATCAATGAGAGAAACCGATTCAGGGCCACATAGCTGTATGATTTGATCGAACAAGCTTGAGGTGGTGACGGGCTTAGTCAAATAGGCTGAAATGGGTAAACCAGATCCGGCTTTTCGAGCGTCATCTTGTCGATGAGCGGTTACCATGATAATGGTTAGAGTCGTATCGTCGCGGGTTTCAGCAAGGATGGCTTTACATGTGTCTATGCCATCAAGTTCAGGCATTTTCCAATCAATTAGCATCAGTGGATAAGGCTGCGAGCTGGCTTTTAATGAAGCAATATATTGAATTGCTTCGTGTCCACTGCTGCAGGCATGACAGCTAAGCCCGAGCGCTTCTACGCTGGCTTTTAATACGTCTCTTGCGCTGTTGTTGTCATCAACGACCATGACTTGGCTTAAATTGGTATGGCTGTTTAAGGCGTATTGAGAAGGCACATTTTCGGCTGCCTGAAGATTTATTGTAAAGTGAAAGGTACTTCCTTTATTCTCTTCACTTTCTACCCAAATATCCCCACCCATTAGCTGAATAAGTCGTTTTGATATGGCAAGCCCAAGACCTGTGCCGCCGAAGCGCCGTGTGGTTGATGTATCGGCTTGAGAAAAAGATTGGAAGAGATTGTTTTGCTTGTCTTTACTGATGCCTATTCCAGTGTCTTGAACCGAGAAGTGGATAATGTTTTCATCCTGATTATTTTTTGAATACGCGGCGCGGATGATGATTTCACCTTGTTGAGTGAACTTAACCGCATTATTGCCGAGATTAAGCAAAATCTGTCGTAGTCTGGTGGGATCTCCAATGACTTGCTGAGGCACTTCAGCATCAATATCTATAATCAGCTCTAGGCCTTTTTCTTCTATTTTTAGCTCCAGTACGTGCGCTACCTTGTGGATCAAGCTAGGTAGCATGAAAGGCACGTTCTCAATGTCCATTTTACGCGCTTCAATTTTTGAAAAGTCTAAAATGTCATTAATAATGTTGAGAAGTGATTCGGCAGAATGACTGACTTTTTCGATATAACCACGTTGTTTATCATTTAAAGGTGTTTGCAGTGCTAAAGACGACATACCAATAATGGAATTCATTGGTGTACGGATCTCATGACTCATATTGGCAAGGAATTCGCTTTTTGCTTGGTTGGCATTTTCTGCCGCTTCTTTTGCTGTTTGCAGTTCCGCTGTTTGCAATGCAATGTCATTTTCGAGTTTGACTTTATATTGGGCTAATGACTGCTGTGACATGAATTTTTCTGTCACGTCTCGCCAGGAGATAATAGTGGCAGGATGGTTATTAAAAGAAATCGATAGAATAGTCATATCTGCGTAGATCAGCTCGCCATCATGGCGCTGGAAAACCCATTCAGTTCTAGTGTTTCCACATAAGCTTACTTGTTCAAAATGGCTATTTAAACTTGATGACGAAAGCACGCCATTGGTTTGTTTTTCTGGAGAAATGTCATACATTTCTGAGCCTAATAAGGCTTCTTTTGTTGGGTATTGAAGTGCTTTAACCGCGGCGTTATTGCATTCCACCATTTTTTGATTCATTAGAATCCATACAGGGTCTGGTGTGATTTCAAACATCGAGCGGAAACGTTCTTCACTCTCTATAAAACCAGAAAGTTGTCGAGTGACTTTACGAGAAATAGCCCAGGCTAATAGCAATAATATGGTGATAGATATGCCACTAATCCAAAGAATACGAGTTTTAACTTCCGTTAATTGATCTTCGATTTTTTGCTCTAAGTTTTTTGAATTAAGTTGAACGAACTCGCCAATTTGATCCATTAATCTTGGTAAGGGTAAAAATGTTATTTCTAATAAGTTGATGAGTTCAATTTTTTCTTCCTCAAGAGAAATGTGTTCTATTCGCTCTTCAAAAAGACCGCTTTGACCCAATTTTATGACCTGTTCCGTATTATCAAAAAAGTATCCTTCACCAAAAAGTGTATTACCTAAAGCGTTTCTTTCTTGTTGTAATTTTTTGGCCGTTTCTGGATGGATCTTTGCTGACTCTGCAATAACGTAATCGAGACGATCTAGGGAAGACTTGATTTGATTATCTTTGAGGTCTGTAATGACGCTCAATGAATTTGAGACAATCATGACATTGAGCGCAACTTCAAGCGTGCTAATGTCTTCCATAGCGGTATTTAGGGCGGACTCAAGACGTGATAAGCGTAACTTTAAATATTCTCTCGCAAGTTCATCTCTTTTTTCATAAGGAGAAGTGTTGTATTGGTAGATTAGAAAGTTTTCTTGTAAACGATTTTGACCTGTTATGGCGTAAGTTAAACTTTTTAATTGATTTAAGTGACTTAGGGCTTCGTTTTTATAGTTGAGCTGTTCCTCATCTAAAAAATGGCGAGATCGGCGGTTGTACCAGTCAGTAATTAGCTTTGTTGTGTCTAATATTGTTTGTCCTCGGTCTACTAATTGCGAACTGAAGATTTGTGTTTGTGCATCATTAGATTCTGATTCAAGTGTAGCAATAGCTTGGTAATAAAGGTCGATATTATATTTGTTATTTGCTGTGGGATCTGAGCCTTCAAACAATGCCTGGCGAAGTTGGCTGCGGTAGGCTGGGACTATCTCTCTCAATTCTGCGGACGCATTTAATAATTTTGTTTGCTGTGTTCTTAGGTCCAATCTTTGTTTTGTGAGTTCTTGTAGGGTAATGGTTAATATTGTTGCGCCGATGATTGATGATATTAAGGCAACGAAGGCTAAGAGCCACACCAAAGGAGAGATGGATAAGTGATGTCGATCTAATGTCATCATAATATGAATCTACTAAGTTTCTCGTTTAATAACTGGTCACTGTATGTCAGCGTAAGATAATTCTTGTAATACACCATTGGTAATAAGTTGCACCCAAATATGTCGTTTTTTGATGTTTAAAACATACAGTTCGTTTTGTTCCTGAGAGTCATAATTATCCCTCGCAAGTTTTTTTAAGCTGTCTTCAATTTCTTTGCTGGTAGGAATGTCTTTTAATGGCAAAAGAGCTTGTCCAACAATGAGAGCATTAATGTAACCTTCCAATTGCATTGTTGTTGGAGGAGCCATGTCTCCAAAGCGAACCATGTCTTTTCTCAGTTGTTTGATGATTGGCGATTTCCAATTATTTAGCGAAGGGGTTGTTTGAGTCATTAATATCTTTGCCTTAGTGTCGCTAATTTGTGCTTGTAATGCCTCCAATCCCGTAAATGAAAAAGCAGCAAACAGTGGTGAGATGTCAAAGGCCTCAAGCTGCTTAATAAAGTTGGCGCTTGTGTCATAAGTGCTGATCATGATAATGGCTTTTGGTATCGGAAAAACACCTAAGACATCTGCAACCGAATTACTTACTTCGCTACTATTTCGTTGATGTCGAATCTGCAATATTGACGCTGGATCTTTGAGTCCAGCGCCAGTTAAAGCTTCTATTGTGCTGGCTAATCCTGCATCGCCGTAACTGTCCTTCTGTGCAAAAATCGCAATTTCATTCGGCTTTATACCTAAATCATTTACCAGTATGTTGATTAAATAACGGGCTTCTTCTGTGTAGCTTGCCCGAGTGTTAAAAATGAAGGGTGACGACCTCTCGGCTCGAATAGATTGTGCACCAGTGAAAGGCTGAATAAGTGGTATATCGTTTTTTGATAAAACATCAAGAGATGCAAGGTTGGTTGGTGTTCCAACGCTGCCTAACATTGCTTTTACCCCATAATCCTTGATTAGAGTAGTGACTTGGGAAGGCGTTCGACTTGGCTCATAGCCATCGTCTAAGGGAACTAATAAAAGTTGATAGTTCAGTTTCTTGCTGTCATTGATACGTTTAAAGCCTAACTCTATGCCGCGAATCACCTGAGTTCCCGTAAAGGCATTTGGACCTGTTAATGGACCAGTAAAACCAAAACGTAACTCGGATGAATAGGCTTTTTCACCCAATAAAAAAAGCGACAGAGTTAGGCAAACAAGGACTCTTAATATCATAAACAGACTCAATCCCGCCGATACGATAGGCAAAGTAGTGAGTTATCAGTCTAAGATAAAAATACAGGAATGAAATGTAAGTTTGGTAAGTAAATGTCAAAGCTGGTTACCCAGCTTTGTATTGATAAGAAAATATTAACGCCACTGAGTAAGTCGAGCCATTTGCAAATGGCGTTCTTGCTCGGCCTGATCGACAGTGATGGGAGTGAACTGGATAATATCGCCCGGCTTTTGTTGGGCAAGAATGCCACCGCCAACACGGGTTACGCAGCCCATTTTCGGGTAGCCACCGATGGTTTGCCTATCTTGCAATAAGACAATCGGTTGGCCATCTTTTGGAACTTGAATCGCACCATAAGCAATGCCTTCCGAAATAATTCCTTTCAGGTCGCTGTGTACTTCTTTGCCTTCCAAGCGATAGCCCATGCGGTCTGAGTTGGACGATACTGTGTAATCGCTAGAGAAAAAGTTGGCGCGATCTAACGAGGAAAAAGACTGATACTGATAACCTAAAATGACCGGTATTTCTTTGTTGCCATAATTTGGAATCGCTAAGCGAGGCACTGATCTTTTTTCATGGCCCGAGAAAGCTTGATAGGCTAATAGATCGCCTTTTTGCAGTTTGTCACCTTTGCCAGTGAGTCCGCCAATTTTTTCACGCACCACCGTGGCAACACTGCCTAGCGTCGGCTCGCAGTGAAAACCGCCTTTTACTGCGAGGTAAGCTCGCAAGCCCCAAACTGGCTGGTGGAAGGCTAATACATCGCCTTTTTTAATGGCGTAGGTTTGCCAAGGCGTGATGCTTTTGTCGTTCAGCGTTGCTGCAAGATCCGCTCCGGTGATGGCGATGCTGGTATCGGCTTGCGCTTCTAATATGAACATGCCAAAGGTGATTTCGATCTCTGGGCTATTACTGTCGTTATCGAGTAGAGCGTTGGCCCAACGAAAGGCAACTTCATCCATCGGTCCGCCAGTGGTTAGGCCAATAGATTGATGACCGTGGCGACCCAAGTCTTGAATCAGCGCCAACAAGCCGGTTTTGATTACTTTAAAAGCCATCGAGCTGACCTCCTAGTACTAAGAATTCATCCCGAGAAATAGGCTCGAATCGCACCGAATCTCCCATGGCGATTAGTGCGAGATTCTTGCTGCCCCAATCAATCAAATTGACCGGAGTGCGACCGATAATTTGCCATCCACCTGGTGTCACGCTTGGATAAACCGCCGTTTGATTTTCTGCTAACGCCACGCTGCCAACGGGAACTTTTAAGCGCGGCGTGGTTTTTCTTGGCACATGAAGTTCATCGGGTGTATTACCCAAGAAAGCAAACCCCGGCGTAAAACCAATGGCGTAGGCTCGATAGGTTGTCTCTTGGTGACGTTTAATCACTTCGTCTATGCTCAACTTGCAATGACTAGCAACGTCTTCGATATCTGGCCCTACTTCCTTGCCGTAATACACCGGAATCACCACTTCGCGCTGATCTTTGACTGAAAAGTCATTAGGATCAATGGCTTCTATAGTCTGGCGAATGGTTTTAAAAATCGCAAAGCGGTCATAATGATCGTCATCAAATACCACCAAAAGCGTGGTGTAGGATGGCACCAAGTCCACAATCCCCGCCAGCTTCACCAAGTGTTGTGTGACTTGAGCAATGTAATTGGAGGTCGCTTCGCTAATCACCTGACTAAAGGTCAATAAGCAGGCCTGATTACTGACCATTTCTATGTTCGGGAAATCTTCACGGCTCATAATTTATTTCGCGTTTTTCTTACTGGGCTGATTAAGATTTAGTCGATCAACCAGAGTCCGAATGCGTGTAACAGCATCCACTGCATGAGCACCATCGCCATGCACACAAATAGTGTCGGCGTGGATTGCCAGTTGCTTGCCCGAGGTGGTCGTTAATGTGCCTGTTTCGCATAATTGCTCGACTTGCTTTTCGATCAAGTCAAAACTGGCGTGAACCGCGTTTGGTTCTTTGCGTGGCGTCAGGCGACCTTCGTCTGTGTATAAACGATCAGAAAAAGCTTCAAACCAAACTCGGATACCGTATTTTTTTGCCATCTTCTGGATTTCAGGAGCTTCTGGCACGGCCATCACCATCAGTGGCATGGTCGCGTCTAGCTCGCTCACCGCTTGCATCACCGTGTCTAATACAGAGAAATCCGCCATCATGGTATTGTACAAAGCACCATGGGGTTTGACGTAATCTACTTGGGTGTTTTGGCTTTCACAGATACCTTTTAACGCGCCAATTTGGTATTGAATCAACGCCTTTAGTTCAGCGGGTGCGATGTCCATATTACGACGGCCAAAGCCAACTAAGTCTGGATAAGCTGGATGCGCGCCAATGGTGACATTATGCTGTTTTGCCAAGGCAACGGTTTTTGCCATGGTCAGTGGATCGGAAGCATGGAAGCCGCAAGCGATGTTTGCTTGGTCCACAAACGGCATGATTTTATCGTCTAAACCCATTTTCCAAGCGCCGAAAGCTTCGCCCATATCGCAATTTAATTTCATGTTTGGTTCCTCGTGCCTTTTTACTGTTAAAAGAGGTTAGTTTTGAGACATGGTCGTTGGTAAGTACGTGACAATTTCAGGAAAAATACTGATTAACAAGATGGCTACGCCAATCAGTAAAAAGAACGGCAGGGCAGCTTTTGCAACATACAAAATATTTTTCCCCGTCAGAGCCTGAATCACAAAGAGATTGAAACCAACGGGCGGGGTGATTTGCGACATTTCCACCACTAACACTATGAAGATACCAAACCATAACAGATCAATATTCGCCGCTTGTACCATAGGTAAGATGACTGCAACAGTCAGCACCACCACAGAAATACCATCTAAGAAACAGCCTAATATCACAAACAATACTGTGAGGTATAAGATCAATTCCATAGGCGACAAAGACATGCCAGAAATCCACAAAGCTAAGGCTTTAGGAATACCCAAAAAGCCCATCGCCAGCGTCAAAAAGTGCGCGCCAACTAGGATAAAACCAATCATACAAGAGCTTTTCACTGCACCTAATAAGCTGTCCATAAAGCTATGACGACTTAATGATCCAGTGAATGCCGCAAGTACTAAAGCACCCGCCACACCAATGGCAGCAGCTTCGGTTGGCGTCGTAATACCACCGTAAATAGATCCTAAAACAAAGCCGATCAACCCGACGACTGGTAAGAGTTTACGCAAACCTTTGATGCGTGCTGACCAGCTGGTTTCATGACCCGTAGTTTTAGGTAATTCGTCCTTATGTAGATGTCCCCATATCATGGTAAAGCCCATAAACAGGGTGACTAATAACAAGCCTGGCAAAGCGCCAGCGATAAACAAACGTGCGATAGACACTTCTGCCGCCACGCCATACACAATCAAAATAATCGATGGTGGAATTAACAGACCCAATGTTCCAGATCCTGCCAAGGTGCCGATGGCCATGCGGTCGCTGTAACCTTGCTTGCGAAGCTCAGGCAAAGTCATGCGTCCAATGGTCGCAGCCGTTGCCGCAGAAGAACCCGATACCGCAGCAAAAATGCCACAGCTGAGAATGTTCACATGTAGCAATTTCCCCGGTACGCCGCCCAACCAAGGCGACAGACCTTTGAATAAATCTTCTGATAAGCGAGTACGAAACAGCACTTCGCCCATCCAAATAAACAATGGCAAAGCGGTAAGTGACCACGCAGTACTTGCACCCCAGCTAGAAGTCGCGAAAAGCAAATCTACCTGATAATTTTCGGAAAGAATTAAGCCCAAGCCACCAATGGCGATTAGGGTAAAAGACACCCAAACACCAAGCGATAAAAGGGCGAGCATGGCAAACGCCAATAGGATAGAAATCCACATCATATCCATTAGATTTCCTCCAAAGACAGAGCGTCTTCTTGTTCACTATAAGTGGGTTTTTTGCCCCGCAATACTGTGATTAATGCATCTAAAATGGCGAGGTTAAGCGCGATCATACCAATAGCCACAGGCAGTTGCGGAATCCAAAGCGGAATAGGCACATAGCCATAAGACACTTCGTCATAAATATAAGATTCGTACACCATGTAAGAGCAGGCGTAGGATAAATAGCACAGTAACCCGAAGGATAAGATTAGAATCACGACTTCTTGTATCCTGCGAGGTAGCGGAGAAAATCGTTGAATCAGCAAGGTGACACGAATATGGCCGCCTTCACGAAAGGTATAAGCCAACCCAAGAAAGGTTGATGCCGCAAGCGCATAGCCAGCGAAATCTTCCGCAGAGGGGACAATAAAACCGAATAAACGACCGATGATTTGTGCTAATAAAAGCAAGGTAATAATAACGATACACAAACCGGACAACAGGCCAGAACAGAGGTAAAGTTTTTCTTTTAATTGGCTCATAGTGTTCACTTTTTGCTTGGAAGACACCACCTAGCTTCATGTTGTAACCAACAAAAAACTAGGGGTGTTAGGAGGACACGTTTTTATCCAAGAGTCTTTTGTTACCAGTTAAAGACTCTTGATAATCAGTTCTGGTAACGAGTCAGGATTTCACCAATTTCTTTTGGTGCTTCTGCTTTCCATTCTTCTGTCATCGTTTTGCCAATGGCTTTTAGTTCTTCAACTAATTGAGGCGATGGATCCGATACCACCATGCCATTTTCAAGCAAGGTTGCTTTGTCTTTCGCCGCGCGTGCCGCGATTTGAGTCCAGCCTGCCGCTTCGGCATTTTTCGCAGCATCTAGTACTACTTGCTGAGTCGCTTTATCCAAACGACGGAAAGCTCGCTTATTCACTACAACGATGTTTTTTGGAATCCACGCTTTTACATCTGTGTAATAGTTCACGTAATCCCAAGCTTGGCTATCAACGCCTGTTGATGGCGAAGTGATCATGGCTTGGATAATACCAGTACTAAAAGCTTGAGGAATATCAGGCGTTTGAATGGTCATTGGCGTGGTATTCATTAAATCAGCAAGGCGAGATTGCGTTGGGCTGTAAGCACGCATTTTTTGACCTTTTAGATCGGCCAAGCTGTTCACTGGCTCTTTGCTGTAAAGGCTTTGTGCTGGCCACGCTACCGTATAAAGCAGCATCATGCCGTCTTTATCAAGTTCCTTGGCGATAGAGGGTTTAGCCGCTTCCCACAATCTTTTTGCGTCTTCAAAAGACGTCGCTAAAAATGGAATATTATCGTGTTTGTAAATCGGGTTTTCATTGCCCAAAATACCCAAGAATACTTCACCCATTTGTACTTGTCCTGATTTCACAGAACGTGGAATTTCAGTGTGCTTTACCAAAGAACCACCAGAGTGAACCGTTATATCAAGATCACCATTGGTATTGTCTCTGATTTCTTTGGTGAAGGTATAAGCGATTTGTGTTTGTAGGTTGCCATCACCATAAGGCGTTGGCATGTGCCATTTTTCGGCAAAGCTGGCGGTAGAAGTAAAGCCGCCAATAGCGACGCTGCTAATGAGTAATGCGTTGGTTAATTTTGACATAGTATTCGTTCCTATTTTTTGATGTTGTTGTTCGTTTTTTATTATCAAAGACGCGGTAGTTACTACCTGCGAGGTATCATTCAAGGTCCTGAAAAACGCTATAGCACAGCGAGATCCGTATCTAAAATATCTGTCACCAGCATTTTTCCTGGTGCGTGTGTAATGCAAATCGGTGGCTTGGCATTGCGAATGGCAACTTGTGGTGTGACGCCACACGCCCAAAATACAGGGACTTCTCCATCTTTAATGCTTACTGCATCGCCGTAATCTGGCTTGCTTAGATCTGCGATACCAATGTCTTGTGGTGAACCAAAGTGTAGTGGAGCACCATGAGCTTTTGGAAAGCGTGTAGTGATTTGAATCGCTCGAATGGCATCTTTTGGAACATAAGGGCGCATGGTCACGACTGTGTTACCAAAAAAACGACCTGCTGGTACGGTAGCAATATTGGTTTCGAACATAGAGACGTTCACGTCTTCTTCTATGTTTCTTGGTGTGAGTCCAGCTTGTGATAACGCATGTTCAAAAGAAAAAGAGCAACCTAATACAAAAGCCACCATGTCGTTTTGCCATAAATCTTCAATGTCTGAGCGGCTTTCGACTTTTTCACCATTGCGGTACACGTAGTATTCTGGGATGTCGTGGCGCATATCAATGTCGTTGCCGAGTTCTAGCATCCTAAAATCGCCGACTTCAGATACGCCAATCAAAGGACAAGACACCGGGTTTTTTTGGCAATAAAGTAAAAAGTCATTTGCCCAATCGGCTGGTAAAATCACCACATTACCTTGCATCGCGCCTTGAGCTAAGCCGCTAGTAACGCCTGTATGTGCCTTGCTGCGTATCGCTTGGCGTAAATCAGACGTTTGTTGCAGTAATGGTAATGTAGCTTGCTTCATTTATGCTTTCCTTTTTTTTGCCACAATCTAGTTCACTAAGAGTAGATCTAGCTTACCTTAAAAGTCTAATCGTGTTTTTTTGGGTGATTTGATCAATTTTTTTTATCAAATCTGCAGTGATGATTATTCTCCCTTTGACGGAACGTATCAAGCGAGGTAATTTCCTAGACCAAATTAGGATGTGGTTTTATGAAATTATCGTTCAAAAAACATCCAAAAACATCTAGTAGCGAGCTAATTTATGACGCAACCAAAATCATCGAATTTTGCTTGGCAGGATAGAAATCTTATTGCCAAGTGGAAGAGTGCTTTAGATATTATCGATTCAAAAGGCCAAGCGGTTTTTACTGAGCTTTTTGATTATGTTGAGCCTCAACAAGGGCCGTTGAATGGAGCTATTGTCTCGATCAAAGACCTGTTTCAAGTGGAAGGCTATAAGACGCAAGCAGGCTCGGTGTTTATTAGCCAACAACTTGCAGAGCAAGACTCTACTGCTGTTGCTCAGTTAAGAAAAGCCGGTGCAAGTTTCTTAGGTCATACCAATATGACAGAGCTGGCGTATTCGGGATTAGGGTTAAATCCCCATTACGGTACGCCAGATAATCCGATTAAGGCTGGCCGCATTACTGGAGGATCAACCAGTGGTGGCGCGGCGTCGATTGCCTTGGGAATAGCCGATGCCGCACTTGGCACAGATACGGGCGGTTCATTACGTATTCCTGCTGCGTTTTGTGGTTTAACTGGCTTTAAACCGTCACAACAAACCGTATCGAGAAAAGGCTGCTTGCCATTATCAGACTCGCTTGATTCAGTTGGCCCTATTGCCAAGACTGTAGAAGAGTGTGAGTTGCTGTGGCAGGTATTGTCTGGAACAACGACTTCATCTGAGACAGAAAAAAGCTCAGACGCTGATGAATTACGCATTGTCGTACCAAGTAACTTTGGTATGAATGATTTGGATGCGCTGGTTGAAGAAGGTTTTGCCGAGAAACTAGCTCAGCTTGAAGCGGCTGGCGTGGTGGTCGAACGACGTTTTATTGATGCGCTAGAAGTTTACAAAACCTTGCCGGTTTGGCAGTTTTCAGCGTTTGAAAGTCAGGCTTTCTATAGCCAAGATTATGACTTGGAAAAAGCTGACATTGACCCACGAGTGGCTTCTCGTCTCGCCCGAGCTAAAACCATTAATGCTGAGGATTTTCAGCAGACTCAAGCAGCTCGCAAGGCGTTTATTAAACAGGTGTCAGAGGCTGAGCCAAATACGGTTTTCTTGCTGCCGACCGTTGCTGTTGCCGCACCTAAATTGTCTGATTTAGAGCTAGATTCCGAATACGATCGTTTAAACTTATTATGTCTACGCAATACTTCGTTAGCCAATGTGTTAAACGGTTGTAGCATTTCTTTGCCGTTTCGTTTTAAACAAGAGCCGATGGGGCTGCTGTTGACAGCTGGCAATGGTATGGATCAGGTATTATTGGATCTGGCGAAAAAATTGGAGTCTATTCTAAGACGCTAGTTATTGAGTTTGCTTCTTGCTGTATTCCTGGGCGGCGATCACTGCGAGGTCGGTTGCTACTTCTGCGAGAGGGTTAAATGGCTCATCAGAATAGGATGCGGTGAAAGTAAGGTCGCTGGGAGTCCAAACCGCTCTTATTTTGCGTAGGCTTCCAGCCTCTAATTCTTTTGTAATCATGATGTTAGGTAGGGTTGAGATCCCTACTGCATCAATGGCTAAACTGCGGCAAGCGGCCAATGATGTCGAAGCAAAAAAGTGTGCCGGAGGTCCATCGAGCTCGCGGAATTTTTGATTGATTTCTACATAAGGTTTGGTGGCTCGAGCGTAAGTAATGATGGGCCACTTAGCTAACTCTTCTAAATACAAAAGTCGATCCGGCAAGTTCAAATTCGGGCTGGCGACCCAAGATAGAGAAAAAGTACAAAGCTCGCGATTAACGATGTTTGGCTCGGAAATTGGCCCCATTAACAGCCCTAAATCCAAAGATCTGTCTTTTATTCCATTGCTCAAATTGGCCGTAATATCGACTGTCATTTCCACATCAAGGTTTGGCATGTCTTTGTTGAGGCGTGACAAAAAATCAGGCAGCCAAGTGTTCACTATAGTTTCTGACACGCCCAAACGTAATACGCCAGAATAGGCGGTGGAAAGGCCAGCGCGTTTTCGTAATTGTTCGGTTTGATAAAGAATTTTTTCTACGTAAGGGAGTAATTCTTTGCCTTTCGATGTCAGCATAATCGGGCTGGAACCGCCTTCTCGTTCGAAAAGTTTGACGCCTAGCTCGGCCTCTAATCCAGAAATTCGAGCCGAAATGGCGGGTTGCGTAGTATGAAGTCGCTCTGCGGCTTTACGGAAGTTACCTAACGAGGCAACCCAGACGAAGGTTTCTAGGCGTTTGTAGTTCATATTGTTACTCCGTAAGGGCCTTAACTAAGTAGTTATTGCACAAAAGGGTATAAGGATGGCGGTGTTTCGGCAATCTTTTCGTTAAGTCTTGTCAGAGTCATAGGAGTGGCACAAAGCTTGCGGTATGCTGTGAACAATTTTATAGGATCATTTTAAACATGAATAAATTGATTACGTTATTGCTTAAAGGGTTAGTGGCAGTTTTACCAATTGGTTTGACTGTGTATCTGATCTACTGGTTATTGGCGACAGGCGAAGCCATTGCCCAGCCGTTGTTATTATTGCTGATCCCAGATGCGCTGTATTTTCCAGGGTTAGGTCTAATTGCCAGTTTGGCGATGTTGGTCTTGATTGGTTTTTTAGTGAATTTATATGGCTTTCGTTATTTGGTGAAGTTGAGCCATAACATTTTTGAGCGTATTCCGTTAGTGAAGTCCATATATGGTGCCATTAAAGACATGATGATGGTATTTAACTTGGCGGAAAAGAAGGAAATGAAGAGCGTTGTGGCAATTGAATGGAATGGCGCTCAGGTAATTGGTTTCATTACCGGTGAACAAACTGGACAACAGCTCTTTGGCGAACAAGATTTAGTTGGTGTTTATGTGCCGTTAAGTTATCAAATTGGCGGTATGACGCTTTATATTTCCCGTGATCGTTTGACCGAATTGGACATTGGTGTAGAAGAAGCCATGCGCCTTGCCTTGACGGCAGGGGTGCAGAGCCGACCTAAGTCTTAATGGTTTAATGTGTGTTTTTTGCTAGAAATCATTGGGGCGTGAGTCAAAATTCTTTATCATGCGCTTCTTTTTAGTAACTCTTTGAAGTGATGTTGGTAAGTATGCAAGAAGCGGTGCAAACGCAAAAAACAGTCATTGTTGTCGGTGCTGGCCCTGCGGGCTTGATGGCAGCAGAAGGTATTTGTGCCGCAGGTCATCAGGTCCATGTGTACGATGCCAAACCCAGTGCATGCCGTAAATTTTTATTGGCAGGTGTTGGTGGCATGAATATTACTCATTCAGAAGCCTATCCTGAGTTTATTCAGCGTTATTACGACAAAGCCGAGTGGCTGGATACAGCGATTAGCCAGTTTAATGCTGATGCCTTGTGTGATTGGATTCATAATTTAGGCATCGAGACATTCGTCGGCACATCTGGCCGAGTTTTCCCCAAAGACATGAAAGCAGCCCCTTTGTTACGTAACTGGTTAAAGCGCTTACGTGACGCCGGTGTGCAGTTTCATATGCGTCACAAAATGGTCGGCTTGTCGGCAAATGAGGCGGTGTTTGATCATGCTGGAGAAAGCGTGATTGCACAGGCTGATGCGATTGTATTAGCAATGGGTGGTGCAAGCTGGCCGAAGCTAGGTTCAGATGGTGCGTGGCTTCAGGTATTGACTGAAAAGGGCATTGATGTGGCGCCTTTGCAAAGTGCCAACTGTGGTTTTTACAGTGAGTGGAGTGAACACTTAAAAACGAAATTCGCGGGTAGTCCTCTTAAAGACGTGGCGTTTTCTTTTACCTTAGAAGACGGGCAAGTGGTAACGAAAAAGGGTGAATGTATTGTCACGCAAGACGGGATGGAGGGCAGCTTGATTTATGCTTTTTCTAAATACTTGCGCGATGGCATTAACGACTCAGGTCAGTCGTCTTTGTTGATGGATTTTCTGCCGCTGCAAAGTGAAGAGCAAGTTATCAAAAAACTGCGCAATACCAAGCCAAAAGAATCCTTTAGTAAATACTTAAAACGTACGCTGAGTATCACTGGCGTGAAAGCTGTGTTGTTGCATGAATCCTTTCCTAAAGAAGCTTTTCAGACGCCAGAAACCTTAGCTCGATGTTTAAAAGCGGTGCCTGTTAGCTTTTACAAAACTAAGCCGATAGAGGAAGTTATTTCGAGCGCTGGTGGAGTATGTGAAAGCAGTGTTGATGACAAGCTAATGCTAAAAGCTATGCCCGGTGTTTTTTGTGCTGGTGAAATGCTGGATTGGGAAGCGCCAACTGGCGGATATTTATTAACGGCTTGCTTTGCGACAGGGTGTTTAGCTGCCAAAGGGGTCAATGAGCATCTTGCGGCTAAACGCTGATTTTACCTAGCTCTCAAACAAAAAATGCCTCATGGATACATGAGGCATTTTTTTGTCGTACATCCATGTCCGAGAATGATTCGATTATCTTGCGACTAATTAATTAGACGCTTGTTGGTTTGGCATACCGAAATTGTACTGCACACCAACAGAGGTTACGTTATCTAAATGGCTGTCTTCAATATCTTTCACCAAGCGGAAGTCTGCTCGAAGATCCACATCGCTGTTAATCGCATATTTAACACCACCACCAGCGTTAACTAGTAGGTTGTTTGAGTCGCCATCAACGTCTGTTATACCAACACCCGCTGCTACGTATGGCGTTAGATTTACCGTAGTGAACTCAGGAAGGCTGTATAGGCCATCAACTCGGTATTGATTTAGGTCGTTGTCGCGTCCGTGTTTGCTGGCATCTGAATGAAGGTAAACAGCTTCTAGAGCCAATGGGCTGTTAGTTTGGTAACCAACACCAATGGAGTAAGACGTGTCATTGCCTGCTTGTCTATCACCATCTGTATTGTAGTAGCCGATGCTTGGCGTTACGGTGAAGCCTTGTTTTGGTGTTTCAGCATATGCCATTGTAGCGAGAGATGAAGCAATTAGGACACCGCTAAAAAGAGTGCGTTTTTTAAAAGATGTAGACATATTAATTTCTCCTAATGAACATAATGTTTTGTTGTTCGCTATTTAGATTACGCGGATTTTTAGCATTGAAAACCCCACCAAAAATGCGTAAAAAATAGGACATGAACCTCTGCTGCTCAATCATGACGCAAGCTTTACTGAAGTGGTGATATTCAAGCAATTGAGTGATTAAAAAGTGCTCTAAATGGTGTAGGAAATGCGCTGCTTATTACAGTAAGTTTTCACTTAAAAATGGTAAAAAGTAATTGTGACGAGACTAAGTACATTTGGCCACAAAGTTCCAAATGTTCAAACAAGCGTCAGTACAGGATCGTTGAGTTGTGTTTAAATTTTATTATTCAAACAGTAAAAATAAAAAAACGCTCGATATAAAATATCGAGCGTTTTTTTTAAGCATTAGGCTATTTAAGCGAATAAAAACTCATCACAAATAAGAGCCTAGACGAGAGTCTTTTCTATACTTCGCTGGTTGAGATAATAGCGACAACTCGGCGATTGGCTTCACGATGTGCTTCGGTATCATTTTCAACGAAAGGTCTTTCTTCACCGTAACCAATAGCCTCAACGCGTGTTGCTGAGATCTCAAAGGTGTTCGTTAGCACCTCTGCGATGGCTTTAGCGCGTTTTTCAGACAGTTTTTGGTTGTAGCTTGCGGCACCAGAGTTATCTGTATGGCCTTCAATCATCACAGTGCTTCCTGGGTTTTCTTTAAGGAAGATGGCGATTTTTTCTATTTCTGGATAAAACTTCTGCTCAACGTTGGTTTTGTTAAGGCCAAATTGAATATTAATTTTTCCTGGTGGTTCAGCAACTATCTCAGGCTGTTGGGTCGTTTCTTCCGTCATAGGTGATGCTGCAATAGGTTCCTCTTGAACTTGTTCAGCTGGTTCTGAGTTAATGACTTCCGGTTGCTCGGCTTGTTGTGGCTGTGCAGCTGGTTCCGGCTCTGCTTGAGTATAAGACTGTTCGTAAGCTTCGACAGAATCATTTGTGGATGGTGTTGAATTGTTAGAAGAGCCACCAAAGGTCATTTGTACGCCCAGAGAGGTAACATTATCGAGATGATGATCTTCGATGTCATCGACCAGACGGAAGTCCGCACGTAATGAAACAGTATCATTGATAGCGTATTTCAAACCGCCACCGGCATTTACTTGTGTGTTGTTATTACTGCCGTTACTGAAATCAGCCGTACCAACACCTGCAGCTAAATAAGGTGTTAGGTTAAGCGAGTTGATACTAGGCAAATGATATAAGCCATCCAAGCGGTATTGATCTACATCGACGTCACCACCTCCACTAGATTGTTTAGAGTCTGCATTTAGGTAAACAAACTCTACAGCCCATGGATTGTTGAATTGGTAACCTAGACCTAAAGAGTAAGCTGTATCATCCTTGGTATCTCTATCGCTGTCCATGTTGTAATAGCCGATGCTTGGGGTGACGGTGAACCCTTCCTGTTGTTGTGCAAGCGCTAATGTTGATACTGAAGACGCTGCAATAATACTGCTGAGAAGCGTGCGTTTTGCTATGTTAAAAGACATGTTTTATCTCCTGATAAATATCTATGTTGGTTGTTCTTTTCATTAGCATAACGCGTTTTTTCATGCTTAAAAAATGACATGAAAAATACCTATGGTTCTTATGTCATCTGATATTGCCCAATCATGACGTGGTGTTTACTTAATAAGCGCTATCAACACGGATAGAGTAGAAAGTAGGCGCTTAAAAGCGCAGAAAAGGAGATATTCATTACACGAGATTTTCACTCTAGTATCTAATAAAAGAAGATAGGAATAGAAGAATTAAGCCAAGGTGGATATTTATAATCCACCTCTAAGATAAACCAAAGGTTTAATCGTGCATTAATGATTGATGAGCTCCGACTCCAGCCATTACGCCAGAAGCCGATGCTAAGGTAGCATTTTGCATTGGGTTGGATACATCACCAGCAGCAAAAACGCCCTCCACAGAAGTCTGCTTAAATGGATCAGTTTTAATCACTAGACCTAGCGGACCTTCTTCAAATTCGCATCCAAGTTGTTCTGCAAACGGGCTTGCCATGTGAGTTTTTGGCCCTACAAATAGAGCCGCTAAACGAATCGTACGACCATCTGCAAGATAGACCGATGACATTTCCGGCGCTCGTCCTAGTACTTCTAATACTGGAGTGCTTTCAATAGTAACACCACGTTTTAGTAAAAAAGCGCGCTGCTCTTCATCCGGTTCGTATAGACCTTGAGTAAAGTAGGTTGTCGGCCCCCAATCCGGAATCATTCCAGCCTGATGGGTAGATAGCGGACTGGTTGCTATAACTCCAAGTGGCTGGTTACGTACTTCATAGCCATGACAATAGGGGCAGTGAATCACCGTCGCCCCCCAGCGTTCTTTTAAACCTGGTATAGCCGGCAATTCATCTCTTAATCCTGTGGCTAATATGAGTTTTTTACTGTGAAGGCTTGTATTGTCTTCAAGCGTTACATGAAATGCTGAAGGTTTTTTTTCGACCGCCACGGCTTTGCCTTTGACGATGTCCACTGTGGGATATTTTAGTAGCTGACGATAGGCTTCTTGTTGAATGGCGAAAGGTGATACGCCGTCTAGTCCGAAAAATCCATGAGATTCATCAGAGAAACGATTTCTCGGTTCTCCAGCATCAATTACAGTAACTTTTCTTTGTCCTCTTGCTAGCTGCATGGCGGCAGACAATCCAGCAAAGCTTCCACCAATTACGATAACGTCAAGTTGCATTGAGTTGTTCCTCATTCCTGTTAAACATAGAGATATTAAATAACATCATAAGTTACATGAAATTCTAAAGTCAACTCACGATACTTTTAATGTTTCATGAAAATCTGAGTTAGAATATACATATTGTTATTCGCCATGAGACCCCTGATGAGAAAAGACAGCCGTTTATCCCGCATGTTGCACGTACTGATTCACATGAATCAGCTGGATGCGCCTGCCACTTCTGAAAAAATTGCCAGTATGCTCAATACCAACCCTGTTGTAGTGCGTCGCACCATGGCTGGCTTGCGAGACAAAGGTTACGTCACCTCGGTTAAAGGTCATGGCGGAGGTTGGTCATTGGCCATGGCTTTGTCTGATATCACTTTGTTAGATATCCATAATGCTCTGGGTGAAAGCTCAGTGTTTACCATTGGACTCTCTGATGAACATACGTCATGCCCGATTGAAATCGCCGTTAACCAAGCTATTAGTGATGTATTGATTGAAGCCGAAGCGTTATTGCTAGAACGCTTTCGAGAAGTAACATTAGATGTGTTAGCAGCTGGCTTTGCGGATTATCCGCTTAATCAACAAGCTTCTAGCGGAAAGTAACAACGTGGTTCGTTCCCAGCGTTTGCTTACTTTAATTGGTTTACTGCGTAGCCATCGATATCCGGTGTCTGGGAAAACGTTGGCTGAAAAACTCAATGTGAGCTTACGTACCTTGTATCGAGACATTGCGACGCTGCAAGAGCAGGGCGCGAATATCGAAGGCGAAGCGGGTGTGGGATACGTACTCAAACCGGGTTTTCTTCTGCCGCCGTTAATGTTTACTGAGGAAGAAATAGAAGCCTTGGTGTTAGGTGCCCGTTGGGTCGCGCAACGTACCGATAGCCAATTAAGCAATGGTGCGCAAAACGCCTTGAATAAAATTGCTGCCGTACTACCAGTAGAATTAAAAGACATCCTTGATGATACGACTTTGCTGATTGGCCCGAGTAAAGAATCGACCACAGATACGGTTGATATGGCCGAAGTTCGCCAAGCCATTCGTGACGAGAAAATCCTCTCTATTGATTATCGAGATTTGAAAGGCAAACACACTCAGCGCCGTATCTGGCCATTTGCTTTGGGCTATTTTGACGAGGTTCGTGTGTTGGTTGCTTGGTGTGAACTGCGCCAAGAAATTCGTAACTTTCGTACTGACCTAATTCTGTCGAGTGAGTTAATCGACACTCGCTACACTACACCTCGTCATTTATTGCTCAAGCAATGGCGCGCAACCTTTCATGAGTCCAAGCCTTCTTAATAAAACCCCCGGTGTTTTGCATCACTGCTGACAAGATCTGACACTCTGTCTGTTTATTCTCATTTTATCGGGTGAAAGCCCGATTTGAAGTACTAAACTTTTAACGTGAAATATAAACAGCAAATAGGAATATCAGTATGGATCTCTCAAATTTCACCATCTTATATGTAGATAATGTTCAGCGCAGTGTAGATTTTTATCGTCCTTTGTTTGGCCGGGAGCCTGTCGAGTCGACCGAAGGTTTTGCTTTGTTTGTCTCGGAAACGGGAACAAAATTTGGCTTATGGGCGCGAGAAAGCGTATTGCCAAAAGCCAACGATGTACCAGCAGGTAGCATGGAAGTAGCACTAGCTCTTGATAATCTGATTACTCTACAAATCCATTACACCAAATGGAGAGAGCTGGGCGTCGACATTATTCAAGAACCAACCGAAATGGACTTTGGCACGACGTTCACCGCGCTCGATCCTGATGGCCATCGTCTGCGTGTCTATACCTATGAAAAAGGCAAGCATGAGAAAGCCTAATGGCTAAGAAGATACCTTCATCGATCAAATGATGAAGGTTTTCTTTTTTTAATCGAAAAGAAACTCAAGCAGTCTTTTTTATTAGATTGTTGATTAAAATGAAATGATGGGTTAACTGGATGTATATTGATCAAGTTGAGTCGCAAGCCTAGACTGATTACATCAAATAAAGCCAATTCAGCTTTTAGCGAGTTGGCTAATTATTCCAGTTTTAGAGGTGAATGATTATGTTACCCACTTATTTTATTTCTCATGGCGGCGGCCCTTGGCCTTACATGACAGACATGCGCGCCATGTTTTCTAATCTTGAAGCGTCTTTGGTTCGAATGACGGAAGAATTGCCTGAAAAACCAAAAGCCATTTTGATGATTTCTGGCCATTGGGAGCGCAAAACTTTTGGTGTTCAGTCTAGTCCAGCTCCGGGAATGGAATACGATTATTACGGTTTCCCAGCTCATACCTATGAAGTGAAATACCAGGCTCCGGGCGCGCCAGACGTCGCAGCTCGTGTCGCTGAACTCATAAAAGGTGCAGGGTTTCCTGTGGATTTGGATGATAAAAAAGGTTTCGACCACGGCGCATTTGCTCCCATGGCAGTGATGTATCCAGAGGCTGATATGCCACTGGTTCAATTGTCACTTAAATCGAACCTAAACCCTGAAGAACATATGGCGCTAGGTCGTGCATTGGCACCATTACGTGAAGAAGGCGTGCTAATTGTTGGCAGTGGTTTGAGCTTTCATAACCTAGGATTAAGAGGCCCGCAAGCTAAAGTGCCATCTAGTGCGTTCGATGCTTGGTTGCAAGAAACCTTATTAGAGTCTGAGCCGACAGAGCGCAGCGCAAGCTTAGTCGAATGGGACAAAGCACCGTATGCGCGTCTTTGTCATCCAAGAGAAGACCACCTAATTCCCTTGATGGTTGCTCTTGGAGCGGCTGAAAATAGCAAAGCAACCTGTGTGTATCACGATGAAGGGATCTTTGGCGGCTGGACTGCTTCAAGCTTCCGCTTTGATTAATCGCTCTTAGGCTTTTTTGTCGTATATTTTTTGGTGGCTCTGGATCGAAAGCCTGATCTAGCGCCAACCTGTTTGATACGACCTTTCATTTCCAGCATGGCGATTTTTATCTTTTTATTCGAAGCCGATAGTTTCTTTAGCTGTTCTATTTCTTTTAACGCTTCGGCAAACTGCTTTTGTTTAAGCAAGATCTCAACAATTTCCTGCATGCGGCTGATGACTTCCGTGTGATCCGTTGTGAAATTAGACAAGCTGATTTCAAGTGCCTTTCGACATTGTTCTAACGCTTCATCTGGTTGATCTGTCTGTTCGTCGTTGCGTGTCATTGTTGTCATGAAAGCCTTGGGAGGAATGGAGTGAATGCCGCATTTTACTGGGAAATCATCGAGTTTGCCTGCTTATTCATTGTCTGAATAAAAAGACGAATAAGGGTATTGGCCGATTGGTTATATTTGGCGCCTGAAATCGAGTCGTAATACTTGTCGAGGCAGGCCTGAAACATTGGCTGAAAAAGTGTGAAGGCAGCGCGGATCAAACACAATGATGTCGCCTCCTACTCCGGTTAAGGTGACAGCCTTCTGTTCGATGCCATGCAGCGAACTGCCTTCTTCAATGAATCGTTGGATTCGTTGATCAGCGGAGCCTTCTTGAACCAGCTCTTGGAACCAAGGGTCTTCTTGAATAAGGGAGTCTAAGACCTGATCCATAGGCAGTAGCGTTACGTCTTTAGGGTTATCAAACAGTCCGCTATTCACCGATTCAAAGGCGTTTATTAATGCCTCGTTACCGGATGTCCCAAATATTTTGGCAAGACGCTCTGCTCGTCGATGCGACCCAGAAATGACGGTTGTTGCTCCCATGTCTGCACTCACATCATCGAGAAATACAAACACAAATAAACTCCAAGGCTCGGCGTCTCCTACCACACAGGGTTCATCGCTGTGCCAAGATTTATGAGGCACATTCCAAACCGACTCTGAACCTGGAAAGCTTAATAAAGAATACCAAAGATCCAACGGGCGCCAAGTGTGAGTGCCGAATACCTGATCTAAAGACGATTGGATCGCACTTTCTATCTCGTCTAATTTCCCCGAGGCTTTGAGCTCTCGCATTATCGACCCCATGCCGTTTAGCCGTCTTGCACGAGTGTCTCCGACAGGGTTACTGGCATTGGAAAACCATGTGCTAGGTTCGTCAATATGAATACTAAACTTGCTGTTAATTTCCTGCCAAAGATAGGTCTGCACATTTTTAATTTGGTCAATATCGATGACACTGGAAAGTTTAAGGACACCCTTGTTTCGGAAGTCTTCACGTTTAGATAATGTCATCGAATTGGTTTCCCGTTCAGCGTTAGTGTCTTAGTGATTTTAGTCTTAGGTCCATAATACCATTGGGCTCTCTTGAGAGAAGTCCTGTAATCTAAAAACACTTGTCTCAAAATGACGTTTTTTGAGACAGTCATGATTACTTCACCACCTAAAGACTTAATAGATAAGCCTCATCTTTTGTTTGCTTCTCATTTGGCTGCCAGTATTAGTCAGCACTTTTTTTTAAATTATTAACTGCCAGATAGCTTGATGAGATTTGTAAAGCTATACGCTGAGCCAAAGACACTTTGTTAAGCTCGCTTGATTCTAAATATTGAGGAGAAAAGAATGAGAGCCGCTTTTTTTATGATGGCTATCAGTTCATTGTCGTTAACTGGTTGCGAGATAAACTGAGTAGGCGGAAAGTTTGCTGGTGTTGATATTGAAGCCAAAAGTGAAGGTTCGCATCAAGATGGCGGTAAAAACGGAGTATTTTGTCCGCCTGGTCAAGCTAAAAAAGGCGGCTGCTAATATTTGGATAGTTTTTTCTTTAAGAGCGAGAATGATTATTAACCGTAATATTTTCTGAAAATACTTCAATTTTTTACATAACTTTTCTCATTTATGACAGAGTAAATTGGAAAAGTTGTCTATGGTTAGAAGTCACCATGCATCTACGGAGAGAACCCGCATGAACAGAAAAGATGACCGTATACAACATTTGGTTAGTTTGCTCGAAAACTTAGAAAAAGTATCGCTTCAGGATATTGCCCAAATTCCCCCTTCACAGCAGCATATATTGGCCGAAAAAATCGAAAGCTTGCAGGATGAGCTAAAGGCTTTAATGATGGACGATGAACCAATGACGCATTGATTCTATTGTTTAGTTACGTCATCTCAAATATTAACAATGCAATTTGACTCTCTCTATTGCCCAAGCAAAAAAAGACCGGCCTAAGCCGGTCAAACGCTATTAGATTTTTTCATCTCAATTTTCTATTTTTTTGAGACAATTTTAGTTTGTTTTGCTATTCTCATCTCAATATTTTCTATTTTTGAGATAGTTATGATTGTTTTTCCACCTAAAAAGCTCATAGGAAACCCTACTCTTAAAGCCTTTGAGTGTGGAGGTGAGTTAGCGGCTAAATACTTTGAGTTTTATCGTCCCGTTGATACAAAAGGACGATATTTTCATTTTGATGAGCTAAAGCATCGATTGCCCAAGAAATTGGATGCATTGTTAGTTTGGTCATTTATAAAAGAAGCCAGAAATAACCAAAGACAAACGGTCTTTTTTAATGGAAGTGTTGTTTATCCTAGTCTATATCTCACTCCAACCATCCACAAAGCCATCAGCGAGACCGATAGAAATACCACCACAGCTGCGCTGGAGTGGATGTGTAATAAGATCGGTGAGCAGAAACATTTAGACTATTTGTTAAACGATTTAGTGGAAGACGAAGCCATCAGCAGCAGTCAGCTGGAAGGAGCGGCTACCACAACGAAAGTCGCAAAAGATATGCTGAAAAGGGCCAGAACCCCTAGAAGCATTGATGAAAAAATGATCCTTGGTAATTTCAATATGATGAAGTTTGCGTGGGGAAATAGACATAAAGATTTGTCCATCGAGCTCATCGAAGAGCTGCATCAAATCGGTGTTGAAGGCATTGATGATGGCAAATATAAGCCAGGTGTTATTAGAACCACAGATGATGTTGTGGTTGAAAATAACGATGGTGAGGTTGTGCATACACCGCCGAAAGCTGATGATCTTGAAACACGGCTAAATATGTTAGTAGAGTGGGTTAATGAATCCCATCATGATGCTGAAGGTTCTGATTATATACATCCTTTGGTGAAGGCTATTACGCTGCATTTTCGGATTGGCTACGAACATCCTTTTCACGATGGCAACGGACGTGTCGCTAGAGCACTATTTTATTGGTACATGTTTAAAAATGAGTTCGCGGCTTTTCGTTATATTGCGATTAGTCTTTTGTTGAAAGAGGCGCCAGTACAATACGGAAAGAGTTATCTCTACACCGAAACAGATGAGATGGATTTGACCTATTTTGTCGATTACCAATGTCGCATCATCATTAGGGCGATAAATAAGTTTAAAGAATCTTATACAGAGTCAGTGCAGGAATTAGAAGCGTTTAATAGATGGTTGTTGGACTCAGGTCTTTATCGCAAACTTACAGATAAACAGCAAACCGTTTTGCAAGTGGCGAAAAATGGCTTAGCAAAGATATTCACTATCAATAATGTGAAAGACAACCTTGGCTGTTCGTACAATACCGCGGCGACTGTGTTGAATGGTTTAGTTGAACTTAAGTTATTTGAAAAAGTTAAAGATGGGCGCGAGTGGGTCTATAAAATGATAAATCAAAAAGATCTGGTTAGCTCTTGGCAGCCAAGCAAAAAAAGACCGGCCTAAGCCGGTCAAACGTTCAGAGAGTGTAGAGTGATATTATTCCCAAGAACGAAGTAGATCGTCATAGGAAACCGTAACACCCTGTGGTTTTTCGTTCGCCAATTTTGGTTTTGGAGAACCTGGTTGAGCCAACCAGTAAGCTTCGTCACGCGGTTTGTTCATTTTTGGTCCACATAGAGGTTGTACGTTAGCACGCTCTAAACGTTCCATGACTTTGTCCTGTGCTTCTGCTAGACCGTTAAGGGCTTCTTGTGGAGTTGCTTCACCGCTTGCCGCTTGAGAAATGTACTGCCACCAAAGCTGAGCTAGCTTAGGATAATCAGGTACGTTAATCCCAGTTGGCGACCATTGTTTACGCGCTGGTCCTTTGTAGAATTCAACCAAACCGCCCAGTTTAGGTGCCGCAGCTGCCATTTCTGGAGAGTTAATGTCTGATTCACGAATAGGTGTTAGACCTACTAGTGTTTTCTTCAAAGAAACGGTTTTTGCTGTGGTGAACTGAGCGTACAACCAAGCCGCTAGACGACGGTCTTCTGGTGTTGAATTCATGAAAGTCCAAGCCCCAACGTCTTGATAACCTTTCTTCATACCTTCTTCCCAGTATGGCCCAACTGGAGAAGGCGCCATGCGCCATTTTGGCGTGCCGTCTTCATTCACAACAGGAAGACCTTTGCTCGTCATGTCAGCAGTAAACGCGGTGTACCAGAAAATTTGCTGAGCCACGCCACCTTGTGCTGGCACTGGGCCAGATTCAGAGAAAGTCATGCCTTGCGCTTCTGGTGGCGCGTACTTACGCAACCATTCTACGTATTTTGTCGTCGCATAAACCGCAGCAGGGCCGTTTGTTGCACCACCACGAGAGACGCTTGAACCAACAGGTGAACACGCATCTTTGATACGAATACCCCATTCGTCTACAGGCAAGCCGTTTGGAAGGCCTTTATCGCCAGCACCTGCCATAGAGAACCAAGCATCGGTGAAACGCCAGCCTAGTGATGGATCTTTTTTACCGTAATCCATGTGGCCGTATATACGTTCGCCGTCGATGGTTTTTACTTTATCGGTGAAGAACTCAGCGATGTCTTCGTAAGCAGACCAGTTAACTGGCACGCCTAGCTCATAACCATAGATAGATTTGAATTTGGCTTTTAGATCAGGACGAGCAAACCAGTCAGCACGGAACCAATAAAGGTTAGCAAACTGCTGCGTTGGCAGCTGGTAAAGTTTGCCATCTGGGCCTGTGGTGAAATCCAAACCGATGAAATCTGCAAGGTCTAGAGTTGGTGAAGTGTAATCTTTACCGTCGCCTTGCATCATGTCAGAGATTGGTACCACTTTGCCGTAGCGGAAATGGGTACCGATCAAGTCGGAATCGTTGACGTAAGCATCGTAGATGTTACGGCCAGACTGCATTTGCGTTTGCAGTTTTTCGACCACATCGCCTTCTTGGATCAAGTCATGGTTGACCTTGATGCCAGTGATTTCAGTGAAAGCTTTAGCCAACACTTGAGACTCGTATTTGTGAGTTGTTAAGGTTTCAGACGCTACATTGATCTCCATACCGCGGAATTTTTTAGCGGCTTCGGTGAACCAGTGCATTTCGTCAAGCTGTTGTTGCTTGGTTAGTGTAGAAACGGTGAATTCGGTATCTACCCATTTTTCTGCAGCGTCTGAGTATGCGTCAGCCCATAACGTGGCTGAATGCATCATGACAGCAAAGGGTAAGGCGGCGAGTGCAATTTTTTTCTTATTGTAGTGCATGTTTTACCTCAACTAAGTTTGGTTTTTCTTTTTGGATTTTTAGGTTTGGCTTCCATGCCTGTCGTACTAGATAGTCCATCAGTTCGTACTGAGAGAAACGCTGACTAGCCCCAACGCATCAGGATGATCATCCAAAATGCGCATAGGACGGTTGCCACCGCGATGTTCACATCCGTTAACGCAACGAATGCAAGGTGGATAAAAGCACTGCTAAGCAGGCCAATGAATAAGCGATCACCACGCGTGGTTGCCAGTGGCAAAAAGCCACGGCGTTCTACGCAAGGCGAGACCAGTTGCCATGTGGTCATGCCGACCAAGATCACAGCAATGCCGATAAAAAACAGGGCGGTAGGTAATGTCCAAGACATCCAAACCATAATAATTCTCCTTACACTCGACCAAGGGCAAAGCCCTTCGCCACATGGTTACGAACGAAGTAAATGACCAACATACCCGGCAGGATAGTGAGCACTCCTGCGGCTGCGAGTAGTCCCCAGTCCATCCCCGACGCCGAGACGGTTCGAGTCATAATGGCCGCGATAGGTTTTGCATCAACAGACGTTAACGTCCGTGCTAATAGCAACTCTACCCAAGAGAACATGAAGCAAAAGAAGGCTGTCACACCGATACCAGAGCGGATCAAGGGAATGAAGATACGCACGAAGAATTTCGGGAACGAATAGCCATCTATATAAGCCGTTTCGTCAATTTCACGAGGTACACCACTCATAAAACCTTCCAGTATCCACACGGCTAAAGGCACTGTGAAAATACAATGGGCTAGCGCTACGGCAATATGGGTATCGAATAAACCAACAGAAGAATACAGCTGAAAGAACGGCAGTAAGAATACGGCTGGTGGCGCCATACGGTTAGAGAGCAACCAAAAGAACATGTGCTTATCACCAATGAACTTATAGCGGCTAAACGCATAAGCAGCAGGCAAAGCAACCACTAAGCTGATGACCATGTTCATGGACACGTAAAATATCGAGTTTACGTAACCCATGTACCACGTTGGGTCGCCAAATATCTTGGCGTAGTTTGCTAAAGTGAAATCTTCAGGGAAGAAAGACAATCCGCTCAGAATTTCAGTATTGGTTTTAAATGACATGTTGATTAGCCAATAGATTGGCAGTAGTAACAGCACCAGATACAGCACCAAACCGAAGCGTCCACGTAGGTGGGCATTACGCGTCTTACGCTCAGCTTTGCTGTAAACCGGGGCTTGTTCTTTTTTACCTGTATTGCGTGTGCGTGTCATAGATGTATTTGATTGCGTCATGATCCGCTCCTACTTGTCTTTTTGCATGTTCATGATGGTGGTGTAGAACACCCAACACACGAGCAAGATGATTAAGAAGTACACCAGCGAGAACGCTGCAGCAGGACCAAGGTCAAACTGACCGATGGCTTGCTGTACCAAGGCTTGGCTCAAGAAGGTTGTGGAACTACCTGGACCGCCACCGGTGAGTACAAAAGGTTCGGTGTAAATCATGAAAGAATCCATAAAGCGCAATAACACACCAATAATCAGTACGTTAGTGAGTTTAGGCAGCTGGATGTATCGGAATACCGCCCAGCGTGACGCTTGGTCGATACGTGCTGCTTGATAATACACTTCAGGAATCGCCCGTAGACCGGAGTAGCACAACAAGGCAACCAAGGGAGTCCAATGCCAAACATCCATCAAGACAACCGTTAACCAAGCGTCGGTAGGATCAGAGGCATAGTTATAATCGACACCGATACTGCTCATAAAGGCACCGAATAAACCGATGTCGGCACGGCCAAAGATTTGCCAAATGGTGCCCACTACGTTCCATGGAATCAGCAAAGGAATAGCAACCAGAATCAAGGCCAAAGACGCGCCTCGGCCTTTGGTCGGCATCATCAAGGCAACACAAATCCCCAGTGGTACTTCAATGATGATAATCGTGAAAGAATAGATAAATTGACGCAGCAAGGCTTCTTGCAAGCGGCTGTCTAGCATCACTTGCTTGAACCATTCTGTGCCGACAAAGTAGCGTGTATAAGGATCAAAAATATCCTGTACCGAATAGTTCACTACCGTCATTAAAGGAATGATGGCAGAGAAGGCAACGATGAGGAAAACAGGCATAACAAGGAACCACGCCTTGTTATTTTCGACTTTAGTTTGCATGGTCGGTCTCCTTATTCTTATCTACTGTGTCCGTTTGATCGTCTACGTCAACGAGATAGTCGTCCACATAGACCTTGGTCCATTGTTCCGGAAAGCTCACATAGATTTGCCCAGATGGGACTTTTTGATCTTCACTTAGACGGGCTTTCATTATTTGTCCATGGAATAAGAAAGACAGAATCTTGTAAGTACCAAGGTCTTCTACGTAATCCACTTCGACAGAAAAAGCGTCGTTGTTTTTGCCATCCCAAACATGAACAAACTCTGGGCGAATGCCTAAAGTAACCTTGCTCGCTCCCATAACTTTTAAGCGCGCTAACATGGCATCACTGATGGCGATTTCATGTTCACCAAACATCAGCGATTCTTTTTGATCGTCTTTGGCCTTCAGTTCCGCTTCAAAGAAATTCATACCCGGACTACCGATAAAGTAGCCAACAAAAGTGTGGGCTGGTTTTTCGAATAATTCTCGTGGCGTACCGAATTGGACGATTTTTCCGTTGTACATCACGGCGATTTTATCGGCAAAAGTAGACGCTTCTAATTGATCGTGCGTCACATACACCATGGTGATGTTGAACTGCTCATGGATCTGTTTGAGCTTACGACGCAATTTCCATTTCAACTGAGGGTCGATAACGGTGAGTGGTTCATCAAACAAAATCGCAGATACATCGTCACGAACCAAGCCGCGGCCCATGGAGACTTTTTGTTTCTGATCCGCTGACAAACCCTTGGCTTTGCGTTTTAGCTGGTCAGACAATTCAAGAATCTCGGCGACTTCGTATACTTTCGATTTCACCTTGTATTCAGGCACGCCGATGTTTCGTAACGGAAAGGCCAAGTTATCAAACACCGTCATAGTGTCGTACACCACAGGGAACTGGAAAACCTGAGCGATATTGCGTTCTTCTGGCTTTAATTCGTTCACGCGTTTGCCGTCGAATAAGACTTCCCCATGGGAAGGCTCAAGCAAACCAGAAATAATATTCAGTAGTGTGGATTTTCCACAGCCAGATGGACCAAGTAGCGCAAAGGCGCCACCTTGCTCCCAAACATGAGACATTTCGCGGATGGCGTAGTCTTCTGGCTTGGTTGGGTTGTCTGTATAAGTATGCGCTAAGGCATTTAGAGTAATAGAAGCCATGATTATTGATCCCTCATTCGTGCAGGGGAATGCACCATCTTGCCTTGAGCGTCAAAGGCGTAAAGTTTGTGCGTTGGAAAGTAGACCTTAATTTCTTGATCCACTTGGTAGGCATGAACTCCTGATAAATGTAGTACCAAATCAAAATGCGGATTGTGAACATGCAGAAAGGTTTCTGAGCCACTTATTTCAGCTAAGTCCACTCGCACTGGCAGCTCTAAATCATCGTCAGAGTGCGGCACTAAACCAATGTGAGAGGCGCGCACACCGAACTGATATTCACCAGGAGTAAGGCGACGCAAATCGCTGTTTAAACGAAAATGTACAGTGTCGTCAAAGGTGACTTCTTCTTCACTGACGCGACCGGGAACCACGTTGATTGGCGGTTCTGAGAACATCTCTGCGGTAATAATGTCTTTTGGCTGATGGTAAACCTCGGCGGTTGGTCCCATTTGCAATAAACGACCTTCGTTTAATACCGCCGTGTTGCCGCCCAAAGCCAAGGCTTCGTTCGGTTCTGTTGTTGCGTAAATAGCGATGCAATTACGTGCTTTGAACAAGGCGCGCAATTCTTGGCGCAGCTCTTCACGTAACTTGTAATCGAGGTTAACCAATGGTTCATCGAACAGGATGATTTGTGAGTCTTTAACCAGGGCTCTTGCCATCGCAGTACGTTGTTGCTGACCACCAGAAAGTTGTAGCGGAAGACGATCAAGATAAGGATCGATGCGCAACATTTCAGCGGTTTCACGTACACGGCGGTCGACTTCTTTTTCATCCATCTTTGCTAAGCGAAGCGGCGATGCGATGTTTTCGTAAACCGTGAGGTTGGGGTAATTGATGAACTGTTGGTACACCATGGAAATGTTGCGTTCGCGAACAGGAACACCTGTTACGTCCACACCATTCATGAGGATTTTCCCTTTAGTTGGTCGATCAAGACCGGCCATGAGGCGCATAAGCGTGGTTTTACCGGACAGTGTGCGCCCAAGCAAAACGTTGAAAGAGCCGGGTTCGAGAGACAAATTTACATCGTCGATCCACGTCTCGCCTTCAACAACGCGCGATATATTCTGCAGCGTCAGAGACATTGTAAGTACCTTTTTTGTTGTTATTGTTTTCTAGTGCAAACGCTTCTTGGTCTTCTGCAAGGCTCAAAAATGAATGCACAGTAATCTTGTCTGTATACGGTAAGTACTTACAAAAGCCATGCCAAAAAAATTTTTATACTCTCGGTCAGATTTAACTTATTGAAAAACATGATTTTTATATGACTTTTTGGTTGCTTTAGGTGATTTTCGCTTTCGAAAAAGGACTGTTCACGAGTGTTCAAAGTGTTTACAGTCTCGCAATCACAATGAACATTTCATGCACACTTTGGGTGTTTTACCTGATGTGTTGGAGTTGGAAATGCAAGACGAAGAAAAACAAAAACAAGAAAAAAACGCTGCCGCAACAGCAGAAATAAATTCCGCTTCAGAAACGAATATGGTGCAGACTCACAAAGAGCGAATCCAAGCGTCTTGGTATCGTTGCGAGCAATTTGGCTTGGATCACAGCAGTAGTCCAGATTTTGCGACTTTGCCAAAAGGCACCTTGAGTGACTTGATCGATCAGCATCGTAGCTTGCTGGAGACCACCGAAAACGAAGTGCTGCCGTATTACGAAAATATTCTCAGCAATTCGGCTTGCATGATTGTGTTAGCGGATCGCCAAGGACACGTGCTGAACACATGGGGACAACCGCGTTTTGGTAGTGCTTCACAGCATGGTTTGGTGGGTGGGAACCAGTGGACAGAAATGGGCGTCGGCACCAATGCGATTGGTACTGCGCTGATTACTGGTGAAGCGATTCAAGTCGGCCGGGATGAGCATTTCTTACGTGCCAATCGCTTCATGGTGGGTTCCGCTTCGCCTATCTACAACACCAAAAACGATTTGGTCGGTGTCTTAGACATTTCTTCAGACGCGTATCTTCCGCAGGATCATACCTTTGGCATGGTCAAACTCATGTCCTTGAGTGTGGAAAATCGCCTGATATTTGCCGCCTTTCAGCAAGAGCATTTCATTCTCAGTTTTAATACCAACGTGGTCAGTTTAGACAGTCATTGGTCAGGTATTTTGGTGCTAGATGAAAACGGCACTATTGTGTCGGCAAATCGTCGTGCGGAAGTGGTGCTCGCGCAGGACTTAGCTTTGCTCAACATCAACCAAATATTTGATATCGAAATGCGGGAGATCAAACATCATCCCTATAGTTTGCCGATGAAATTGATCGCTATGGGACGTTATCAGTTCTATGTCAAAGTGATTCCTCCCGTACAGCAGATTATGCGCATACCTGACTTTCGTCAGCGTGCTGATTATGTTGCTCCTCCACAGCCAGAAGCCATTGTTATGAATGAAAAAAATCCGCCATTTGGAAAGGTAAAAAAGCAAGAAATACCGTTATCGACAGCGATTCCAGACAACGTCATTCCAATGGCTGAATTGCAACATGGCGACGACCGAGTAGAGCGTTTAGTGCGCCAAGCTCATAAGATTATGGAAAAAGACATTCCTATCTTGATTCATGGCGAAACGGGCGCTGGTAAAGAGATCTTCGTACGCAGTCTGCATTATCACAGCTCCCGTGCCAAAGAGATGTTAGTGGCGGTAAATTGCGCGGCTATTCCCGCTGAACTGGTTGAGTCTGAACTTTTTGGTTATGAAAAAGGCGCATTTACTGGCGCACAAAATCGAGGCTCCATTGGCTTGATTCGTCGTGCTCATCACGGCACTTTGTTTCTGGATGAAATAGGTGAAATGCCGATGGCAGTTCAGTCGCGTTTGCTGCGTGTATTACAAGAAAGAGTAGTGACACCTCTGGGTTCAACAGAAGCTTTTCCGGTCGATATTAAACTGATTTCTGCCACCAATCGAATCTTAAAAGAGGAAGTGAAAGAAGGGCGTTTTCGTCAAGATTTGTACTATCGTATTTCTGGTCTGAACATAGAATTGCCAGCTCTGCGAGAGCGAACCGACAAAGCGGAATTGATTAAATATCTCCATGAACGTTTACGAAAAGAAGAGCCTGGTCCTGCCTTGTCGCAACCTATGCTGGATTTACTAGTGACTCATCCTTGGCCGGGAAATATGCGCCAACTGGTTCATGTACTTAAAGTTGGTATGGCCATGGCGGATGAAGAAGTATTGGAAGAATGGCATTTGCCTGATGATTTCTTTGATGATCTCGATGCGATGGTGCCAACGGACGATTCCGTGCAACTAAGCTCAACTAGCGAGCAAGATGAACCACTGGAAAAGCTGATTCCTCGATTATTAAACGAGTTCAAAGGCAATGTATCGCAAACTGCGAAAACGGCTGGCGTTAGCCGAAATACGGTGTATAAATACGCTAAACTAAATGAAGAAAATTGAGCCTGCTCGTTTGCTGGCATTAATACATCATTTACCATTTTGAAGGGTGTTTATATTCATGATCTTGAAAGGCGTCATAACCATAGTGTTTGCGTGTCTAGTGTCTGCATGTAGTACGGTGTCTCAGCAGGCTACGATAAGTTTACCTTTGTTGCACGGTTGGCATGAAGGCAAAGAAGTACTTTATATAACGACAGATGTGTCTGATCAGGCTGTAGCAAAAGCAAAAAATGCCAATTATGCGCCTCGGCTGCGTGACGCTGTTCCTCATTATCCGAAACCACCGCAAGTCAAAACAGTGCTAGAGCGTGTGTATGCTTTTCCGAATCAAGAGCAAGCGTGGAGCGTATTTGCTTCCGTTCCAGAGCCATTAGGCTATAAAAGCCAAGATACTCATTACTCACCGCTTTGGTTGATGTACGTCGTAGCATGGAAAGACCCAAGCAAGGCAACAGAGCTGAGGTCTGAAGAAGCGATTCTAACAGCGGAAGATCAGGGTTTGGTTACCATCGAACGAACCGATATCGTGCTCAATTGTCCGGTTATTCCATTCTCTCTTGTTGATTAGTGTCCGATAAAGTAGCGCTCTACCTGGGGCGCTCTTACCTCCTATTACCCATCCTATTTTTGAGTGAAACTATTCAATCAAGAGTCGTATCTATTCTTCATTATGAATAAAATTCAACAAATTAAAATTCAATTCATTTTTGTTCATGATTATGATTGCGTATAACTGTACTCACATAGTAACTAGGCTGATCGCCGCCAATCGAAAACTGGCAAGTGAAAACAAGGAATAAATCCCTATTTCACTTCAGAAAATAGGATACCAGATCACCATGAACAACAACTTTACCTTTACCATTAAGAGCATTTGTCTCGATGAAAACTATCGCCCATCTGACAATACCCGTATCACAACGAACTTTGCGAATTTGGCTAGGGGAGAGAGACGACAAGAGAATTTACGCGACGCATTAAGGATGATTAACAATCGTTTTAATGCCTTGGCGCATTGGGATAACGCAAAGGGAGATCGTTATTCTGTTGAACTTGAAATCGTTTCGGTCGATGTCGATATTGAAGGAAAGGGCCAGTCCTTCCCGACCATTGAAATCCTGAAGACGAATATTCTTGATCACCACACTGAGCAGCGTATCGAGGGAATTGTAGGAAACAACTTCTCTTCCTATGTGCGTGATTATGACTTCAGCGTATTACTACCAAACCATAACAAAAACCAAACGCAATTTAGTATTCCTGACAACTTTGGCGATCTACATGGAAAGCTCTTTAAAAGTTTTGTGAAGTCAGACAGCTTTAAAGAAAAGTTTACCAAGCCGCCAGTTATCTGTCTGAGTGTTTCAGACAACAAAATTTACCAGCGAACAGGAAATCAGCATCCAGTATTGGGGGTTGAATATCAGCCAAATAGCACTTCTTTGACCGAGCAATATTTTCAGAAGATGGGCTTACAGGTTCGATACTTTATGCCTGCAAACAGCGCTGCGCCGTTGGCTTTTTATTTTGTGGGTGATTTGCTTAATGATTACACCAATCTTGAGCTTATTGGCACCATCAGTACGATGGAAACCTTCCAGAAAATCTACCGTCCAGAAATTTATAATGCCAACGCGGTTGCTGGAAAGAGCTATCAGCCTAATTTAAAGAACCTTGATCATTCATTAACGCAAATAGTTTATGACCGTGAAGAACGCAGTCAATTAGCCAGTGAACAAGGCAAATTTGCTGAACAGCACTTTATAAAACCCTACCAAAAGGTACTTGAGCAGTGGTCTGCTAATTACGCATAAACGCGATCATTGATGGTTATTTTCCAACATTATATTTAATAGACGGCATCTTTTATTATGAAAACAGTTATTGAAAAAACAGGTACTAAAAACACACTACTACCCACTTCAACGGCTGGCAGTTTGCCTAAACCCACATGGCTTGCAGAACCTGAGACACTTTGGTCACCTTGGAAACTGGAAGGCGATGAATTAATTGACGGTAAACATGATGCGCTGCGTATTTCACTACAAGAGCAACAGCAAGCGGGTATTGATATTGTCAGTGATGGTGAACAAACTCGCCAACACTTCGTTACCACATTTATTGAACACCTCAGCGGCGTTGATTTTGAGAACCGTCAGACGGTAAGAATTCGTGATCGTTATGACGCGAGTGTGCCAACGGTCGTCGGTCCTGTTGCTCGCATAAAGCCTGTTTTTGTTGAGGATGCTAGGTTTTTGCGTCAGCAAACCAAGCAACCGATTAAATGGGCACTTCCAGGCCCAATGACCATGATTGATACGCTTTATGATGATCATTATAAAAGCCGCGAAAAACTCGCGTGGGAATTTGCCAAAATTCTCAACCAAGAAGCCAAAGAGTTAGAAGCGGCTGGTGTGGATATCATCCAATTTGATGAGCCAGCATTTAATGTGTTTTTTGATGAGGTCAATGATTGGGGAATTGCGACGTTAGAAAGAGCCATTGAAGGCCTTAAATGCGAAACCGCAGTACATATTTGTTACGGATACGGCATCAAAGCCAATACCGATTGGAAAAAGACGCTTGGGTCTGAATGGCGACAATATGAAGAAGCTTTTCCTAAGCTGCAAAAATCCAATATCGATATTATTTCACTGGAGTGTCATAACTCTCATGTGCCAATGGAATTACTCGAGCTGATTCGCGGTAAAAAAGTTATGGTCGGTGCAATTGACGTGGCAAACCATGCTATTGAGACACCGGAAGAAGTGGCCAATACCCTACGAAAAGCCCTGCAGTTTGTCGATGCAGACAAGCTCTACCCTTGTACTAACTGCGGTATGGCTCCGCTGCCTCGCGCGGTGGCGAGAGGCAAGCTACAAGCATTGAACGCTGGCGCAGACATAATTCGAAAAGAGTTGGCTTTGTCGTCGAATTAATGGGCCTCAAGCGTAAAACAATCCCGTTTCAAATTTATGTTTTGAAACGGGATTTTTTTGGCTTTCTGAATTTGCTAATTTAGGTAGGCGTGCAGCTAAAGCTAGTTTTGCTCTGTTTAAACTTCCTGTAACTTTCTCTCAACAAGACCGTCTTCAACTAAAAATTTTGACGGAGCTTGTCCTGTATGTTTGCTAAAAGCAGAGCTAAACGCACTGGCAGATTGGTAACCTATCCTTTCTGCAATGGTGGCCATAGTAAAGGTTTGGCGTCTTAAGAGGTCTTTCGCAATCGCCATACGCCATGCAATAACATATTCCATTGGTGTATAACCCACGGCTTTACTAAAGCGCTGAAAAAAGCTGGAACGAGACAATGAGGCTTCTTTGGCTAATTGATCAATCGTCCATGCCTTACTCACATCTTGATGGATTTTTCGAATTGCTATTGCAAGTCGCTCATCGGCTAAACCGACTAACAAACCAGGAACTTCTGGTGTGTCCATCTTCGTTCTAAAAGCTTCAATCAGCAGAATCTCTAATAATCTAGCCAATACAGAATCACGGCCGGGGCGTTGCGCCAAAGATTCCTCAATAACAAGCTCGACCAGCGTGGTGAGCCTTTTCGCTTCGCGGAGGTGAACAAGTTTCGGAAGAAGCGATACTAGTATTTTTGAATCAGGCGCCTCAAATTGACAATGGCCAATAAGTAAATGCGCATTCAACTCTTGCTCTGCTTCACCTACAAAATAGGTGCTAGCAGCCGTTTTAATGGGCACAGTATCGGCTTCGTCCAGTGCTGGAGCATGGCTGCTAGCTACCGTAAAAGCATGAGCTTCTGGAACAAGGACAAAATCGCCAGCGGTTAGATAAATCGGTTCATCGCCTTTTAATGTGAACTCGCAATTTCCCTCTAGCACGACACAATAGAAAGGATTACCGATTTCTTCGCGTCTAATACGCCACATGCCTGCGGCGTGGACTACCTTAGAAAAAGCGGCTTTTGGCTGCAATAGAGTCACAATACTCGAAAGAGGATCTATCATTTAAACACTATTGGTAATGTAATGTGGATTTTTCATTATATATTGTACATTCGCCTTTAGGTAGAGTTAGCACCTCAATTGCTTAAGGAGCTTTTATGAATAATCTCGTTACCGAATCTAAGAATATCCCAGAGTCTAATCGACAACTTACCCTGTCTATTAGCCCAATTACCCTAACGGTAGAAGGCCGTGAAACACCACTTGAACTTCGTATTACCCTGCCAGTAAGTGGCGATAATATTCCAATTATCTTACTTTCTCATGGTCATGGGCCATCGTCGTACCTGCCTTCTAAAGATGGTTACGCCCCGTTGGTAAACTATTACGCTGAGCAAGGATTTGCCGTTATTCAACCTACCCATGCAAGCTCAAGAGTGGGTGGTCTCGATAATACTCACCCAGATGCGCCACTTTTTCTCAATGAAAGAGTGATTGAAATGAAAACCATTTTGGACAATTTGGCGCAAATTGAGCGCGATATAGTCAGTCTTTCTGGCCGATTAGATAAGGAACGCATTGCGATCGTGGGGCATTCTGCAGGGGCGATGACAGCGGCTATGTTAATGGGCATGACGCTACCACATATACGCAGCGTATTCGATCAGCGTATCAAAGCCGGAGTCCTATTAGCGGCAGTGGGCAAAGGGGGAGATGATTTAATTGAATCAGCAAGAGAAAGGTTCCCTGAAATTAATCCAAATTATTCATCAATGACCACAAAAAACTTAGTGGTGTATGGTGATCAAGATCTTAGCACCCACTTCACAACCCGAGATGCAGACTGGCATGCGGATCCGTACTATATTGCGCCGGGTAGCGATTTTTTGTTGTCATTAATTGGAGGAAAACATGGGTTAGGTGGCATTGCTGGTTATGATGCAAAAGAAACCGATGACGAAGATCCTGATCGTCTCGCCATTACCCAAAAAATGACATCAGCGTATTTAAAATCTGCTTTATATGAGGGTGACAATGCATGGGAACAAGCTTGTGAAGCTCTGCAAGCTTTTGCCAGTAAACACGCTTATGTAGAAAGTAAAGACTGAGCACTTTGAAATTTAAAGATGTTTAAGGCTCCGTTAGCCTAAAAACTAGTTTTGAGTCAGATAAAAATCCCGTTTGATTTTATATTTCGAAACGGGATTTTTGTGTGTTGCAAATAGTACCAATCAGTAAATGGTACGAAGTGAATTAAATGTTCGACACCACTTTTAGCATATCTAGAAACGCATCCACCGATTCCACCGCTGCCGATTCGTGCATGGTGTGGTAGCCTATGGTTGGAATTTGAATTGTGGTGCCATCTACCAAGCCATTTGATGCGGCGATAATGCGACCAAGTTCAGTACTACCTAGCGAGCTTGGCGGCAATCCTTGCTCAGCACGTTTCGCGTTTTCGTTTTCCACGTAACGGTTTTTATACAAATAACTGATGTTGTTTTTTACGCACAGTTCTTCAAGAAGTTGTGTACTGTCTTTATTGAACGTGGCGTTGGCGTCTTTTTCCCTAAGTACCAGAAGCTGTTCATTGGCGGCATCGACATTTGGAAAAGGGCTGGTATCAACCACAAACAAGCGGTTAGTTGAGCCACCAAAGCGACGGAACCACTCAAGCAAATAGCGCCAGCTTTTTCCTGCTTCTTCTTGGGCAGTAAAAAAGGCCGTACCTTTAAAACCATGATCAAAAAGATGCACCAAGGCCGCCGCTGAAATCACGTTATCAAGCTGGCCTTCTAAGCGATTGTCAACGATGTGTAATTGGTCTTTAAACGCAATGGGTGTACCAGCAACCACACCTTCTAACCCTTCGGTTTCGAAAATTAAGTTGTTACGGAATTCACAAACGTAAGAGCTTTTTATTGTGCCTTTACCACGGTAAACCCCAGACCAAGGCTCGTAGGCGTAGATCTCTTCATGGTTGAAACGCTCTGTGACCTTGGTCATCAACTCTTCAGAAACCGAGTTGTTTAATAAATCGGTGCGGTTTGCTGATACAAACGCTGCGTATTGGAATTCATTCGGGCCCGTACACACCAAGCCGTGACGATCTATATGCGCCGAAAACATGGTGCTAAACGGATCACTGCCTTGGGCAACTAACAAACCTTCGTACCAAGTGACTTTTGCCCCTCGCTCTTCCAGTTCGCGTTGTAACACGCGGAAAAATGAATGCTCTGCGCCAACCACACTGGGCGCGCGAATAAGCAGTTTGAGCAGATCGATAAAGTCATCACTAGGCATGCAAATAGGTTCCAAAAAAGGGGTAAGTCGAAGCTTGTTTATAAACTGAATCGGCTGATTTACATAATGTTTTTGTGTAAATAGTGCTAAGTCGTTTTCTTAAAACAAAAATAATGTCGTGTTCGTGTAAAACATCCGCTACTCTTTAATAAAAATTGAATTGAGATACTTAAGGAAGAAGTAAATGTTATTTGGTAACAATAAATTATTGACCCGAATTACTGAATTGGAAAAAGAACTTGTTTCCTTTCAAGAGACTCAAGCCGATCTTAGACAGGAAATGCTGTATTTCGCTATGACATCAGACGGAAAAATAGTCGATGCAAACTCGCTTTTCATAAAGTCCTGTGGTTTCGAAAAAGCTGAATTAACAGGTAAAAATATTCAAGATTTCATTCTTGGCAAGTCTTTAGACAAAGACCATTGTCAAAAAATGTTGGCTGCTATTAGTGGGAAGAAGCACTGGCATGGCGCTTTACAGCTAGAGACCAAGAAAGGTCAAGAAGCATGGTATAGGTCGATTATTCAACCGAAAAAACAAGTTGAAGATGGGCGCGTGCTGTTGGAAGTTTACTCGGCTGAGCTTACGCGAACGATTTCTCAGTCTAAAGAAGTTGAAGACATGTTAGCTGCATTGAACCGCTCGTCTGCAGTGATCGAATTTAGTCTAGATGGCATCATCTTAAATGCTAACGACAACTTCCTTAAAAGTATGGGGTATTCAAAAAGCCAAATTATTGGTAAACATCACAAAATGTTTTGTGATTCGAAAGAAGTTGAGTCTTCAAAATATCAGGATTTTTGGCGTCAACTTAGGTCGGGTAAATTTGTTTCTGAACGTTTCAAACGTTTTGATAGCCATGGAAATGCGGTGTGGTTGGAAGCTTCTTATAACCCTGTTCATGATGACAGCGGAAAATTGTACAAAGTCATCAAGCTAGCAACGGTGATCACCGAGCAAATGGAGAGGGAGTTTGCGATTTCTGAGACTTCCAAAATTGCCTATGATATTTCAAAGAAAACAGATGAAAATACGTTGAAAGGGATGAGTGTTTTAGAATCTACTATTCAGACCATGGATGAACTTTCAGTGCAAATGAGTAGTGCTAGCAAAGGAATAATCGAGCTCAATACTCAGTCATTAAAAGTGGCTGCTTTGGTAGAAAGTATCCGCGGTATTGCAGATCAGACCAACTTGCTTGCTCTGAACGCTGCAATAGAAGCGGCGCGAGCAGGCGAGCAAGGCCGAGGCTTCGCTGTAGTGGCTGATGAAGTTAGACAACTTGCTTCTAGAACAAGCTCGGCCACCGAAGAAATTATCAAGGTGGTTGGGGAAAATAAAAACCTCACCGAAAAAGCTGTATCTCTTATTGAAGAAAGCATGGATAAAGCTCATAAGGCATTAGACCTTTCTACCGAAGCAGGTAATGTGATGAATGATATTCAGATCGGTGCAAGACAAGTCGTTGATGCGGTGGGCCAATTTAACAACAAACTATAGTTGTTCTTGAAACAAAGACTCGACATTCAAATTCCCTAAGAGTTTTGCTCTTAGGGAATTTTGCGTTAAGCAGACTGCTTAAGTTACTAAAACAACGCCATCTGATCGCCTTCCTTTGGTGGAACGGCAAAATGGCGGCAATCGAGATAGCTCAGTCTGTTGTCATCCAATCCATATTTGCGTCGCGCTACGTGAAAGCGTTGGTTAATCAAATCTGCAAAGATGCCTTCCCCAGTCATGCGTTTGCCAAATTGGCTGTTGTAGAGCTTGCCACCGCGCATATCCATAATGCGCTGCAAAACATGCTCAGCTCGATCTGGATAATGCTGGTGGAGCCAATCCGAAAACAAAGGCGCAACCTCGTGAGGCAAACGCAACATTATGTAGTTAATGGATTGCGCGCCAACCTCAGAGCAAGCAGCGACGATTTCTTCTAGCTCGTTATCGTTGATAAAAGGAATCACCGGTGCAACCAAAACCGATACAGGAATCCCAGCATCGCGTAAGGTTTTAATGACTTGTAAACGTGTTTTTCCAGACGCTGTTCTGGGTTCCAAAATACGCTTTAAATCGTTATTGAGCGTCGTCACACTGATCGCTACATGAATCAGTTTTTTCTCTGCCATTTGCGTGAGCAAATCTATATCTCTGAGTATCAAAGTGCTTTTGGTTATTAGCGAGATTGGCTGATGATGCGCCAAGGCGATTGCCAATAATTGACGAGTGATCTTGAGCTGTTTTTCAATCGGCTGATAAGCATCGGTATTAATACCTAATGCAATGGGTTCACAACGATACTTTGGGTGCGCCAGTTCTTCTTCAAACAAAAATGCCGCATTGGTTTTGGCAACCAGCTTGGTCTCAAAATCCAACCCTGGCGACAAATCTAAATACGCATGAGTAGGGCGAGCAAAGCAATATACACAGCCATGCTCGCAGCCTTTATAAGGATTCACCGACAGGCGAAAAGGAATATCAGGAGACGAATTGCGACTAATAATGCTTTTGGCGCGTTCATGACGAACCTCAGTCTTAGGCGAAGAGGTTTCCAATAAGGCAATGGCTTCGTCGTTTTCATCTACTTCAACCAGCGTAATAGCAAAGCGCCCCGCCATATTATTGGCTATGCCGCGCCCCTTGATAGGATTATTGAAAGGAGATTTTTCGCCTTTTTGATCGCTGTTATTGATAAAAGAAGTAGACATAAAAACACCTAGAAAGCTGTACATATAACCAGTATTTTGGTCGTTAGATTTCAATAAAGCAAGCTTGTTATTGTAGGTTTTTAAGTTTGCTCGTGTAGTGTGTTGAGATCTGCTTATTGATAGGTACACTCAATTGAACGATCGATGTGTTTCTAGGAGAGCTGCGTGTTGTTTCAAAACAATCATTTGCCAAATAGTGTTGTGGCTTACGCACAAGATTATGAACATGGTAAATTTGAGCCTTATCATGCTCATAACTGCGCACAGCTGATTCACACGTTAAGCGGTGTGATACGTGTGGAGACTCGTTTTGGTAGTTGGGTGATTCCTCCAAATCGGGGAATGTGGATTCCTGCAGGAATTGAACACAGCCTCCATATGACAGGATTGGTAAAAGTTAGAACGCTGTTTATTGATCCTCTTGCTCGGGCCGATTTGCCCCATGATTGCTCTGTCATTGACGTATCCATGCTGTTAAAGGCACTTATTGTTGAAGCGTTAGAGCTTCCTAACGAAATTGTTTTAGGAGGTCGTGATGAGCGAATTATTGAATTGATTTTGGACGAATTACGTCGTTTATCGAGCGTGTCTTTCTATGTGCCATTGCCAACCTCCGACTCTTTGGTTTCTTTGTGTGAGCATGTCAGTCAGCGTATTGCTCATGATTGGACAAATGCCGATGGTGCTCATATTTTGGGCATAAGCGAGCGTTCTGTTACTCGAAAGTTCCAGCAAGAAATGTCGCTAACATTTGCAGAATGGCTGCGGCGGAAGCGTTTACTTTTGGCTCTGGAGTATCTTGCCAGCGGAAAAAGCGTCTTAGATACCGCGATTCTGATTGGTTACGATAGTCCTAGTGCTTTTAGTGCAATGTTTAAAAGTCGAGTCGGCGTATCACCGACTGACTATTTACTGCAATCTCAATAGACGTAATGAAAGTTACCGTCTCGCTAAGCTTCTTTGTATAAAGGATGGCAAGCGTTGATTAGTGCTTGTAGCGAGGCCTTGGTCGAATCTTCATCAATGGCAACGCCAAAACTTGGTGTAACCTGATCGGACTCAATTTGAACATAGCTCACCGCTTTGCTTTTCGTCTGTTGTCCTAAGGTGTGTTCATGAAAGTCACTGATGTTTATCTGCCAGTTAAAACGCTTTCTTAGCGCATCAAGCATGGCGGACAACAATCCTTTACCTTCGCCAGTCAGTTGCCATGTTTTTTCCTGGTAGCGTAAGGTAGCGCGAATTTCCTGTAATCCGTTTGAGCTATGGCTGCGATAAGTCATTAATGTCATTTGGCCTTTGTCATCTGGGTTCAGCCTGTAGGATTCTCTGAATAAACGCCAAACATCGGCTAGAGGCATTTCGTGACCAGTTTGATCCGTATGATTTTTGACTTTTTTGCTAAAGTCTATTTGTAGTTTGCGTGGTAAAAACAGTCCATGATTTTCCTGTAATAACCAAGCAGCACCGCTTTTGCCAGATTGGCTATTTACTCGAATGACTTCTTCATAAGAGCAGCCAATATCTTTCGGGTCTAATGGTAAATAAGGGATTTGCCAAACAGTCGATGAGGTTAATTTTTGTGCGGCAAAGCCTTTTTTGATCGCATCTTGGTGTGAACCTGAAAACGCCGTAAAAGCCAATGAGCCAGCATAAGGATGCCGAGGATGAACGGGAAGTTCATTGCATTCTTCGACCAACTCCACTGTGCGTCGTATGTCTGAAAAATCCAAATTAGGATGAACGCCTTGGCTATAAAGATTCATCGCCAAGGTGACGAGGTCGACATTGCCGGTTCGTTCTCCATTACCAAATAAACAGCCTTCAACTCTCTTTGCACCAGCGAGTATCGCCATTTCTGCTGTGGCAACGCCTGTGCCTCTGTCGTTGTGAGGGTGCACGCTGATGGTAATGTGTTCTAGAGAAGAAAAAGACGTCATGAAATATTCAATTTGATCCGCAAACACATTGGGCGTGTTTACTTCTACCGTAGTTGGTAGGTTCAAAATCATCGGGCGTTCTTGGCTTGGCTGCCATGTTTTTTTCACTACTTCGCACACTTCTAAGGCAAAGTCAGGTTCGGTAAAACAAAAGGTTTCTGGCGAATATTGAAGAGTCCACTGAGTATCTGGATTTTGCTCGCACAATTGGCGAATGTGTTTAACGCCTTGCACGGCTAATTCAAGCGTCGCTGTTTTGTCTTGGCAAAAGACGACTTCACGAAATACGGGTGCTGTGGCGTTGTAAATATGCACTATGGCTTTTTTTACGCCAAAGAGAGACTGTATTGTGCGTTCAATTAAATCCACACGAGATTGCGTCATTACTTGAATCGTCACGTCGTCAGGGATGTGGCCGCCTTCGATAAGCAAGCGAACAAAATCAAAATCCGTTTGTGACGCAGCAGGAAAGGCAACTTCAATTTCTTTAAAACCACATTCAATTAAATGCTTAAAGAAAGCCATTTTCTTCGCGTGATCCATCGGATTAGCAAGCGCTTGATTGCCGTCGCGTAAGTCTGTTGAGCACCAACGAGGCGGAGCCTTCAACTGCTTTGAAGGCCAAGTGCGGGCAGGAAAATCGATAATTTGAGCTGGGCGATATTTTATAGAAGGCTGGGTTAGCATGATGTTTTCTCTTTAGCATTAGAAATTGAATCCTTATGCTAAAGAGAAGTTTTTTGTCTGTCTGAGCTGTAATTGACAACTATCGTCGCTAAATGGACAGAGCCATCTACAAAAAAGCAATCCACAAAAAGCAGCTTACAAAGAGACGTTACGCTTTTGTCGCATCAGAAAGACAAAGGCGATGCCGCCGACAAGGCCAGTAAGAATGCCAATTGGCATGTCTTCGGGTGGCATGATGATTCTGGAGGCAATATCTGCCGCGACGAGAAATAAAGCGCCAAATAGCGCTGACAAAGGCAAGACTTTGCGATAATCGCCGCCAACCAACAAACGTACGATATGTGGCACCATTAAGCCGACAAAGCCGATGACACCGGAAAAGGCGACGGCTGCGCCAGTAAGTAGCGCGCAGACAACAATCACAATCAGGCGGAATCGTTCGACAGGAACGCCTAAGGTGCTGGCGCTTTCATCGCCAAGAGTCATGGCATTAAGGTAACGAGCGTTGTAAATCAAATAGCCGGAACCTAGTAATAGTGTTACTAGTGGGAACCAAAGTTGTCCCCATTGAGCAAGCCCCAAACCGCCGAGCATCCAGAATATCACCGTATGAGACGAGCGATGATCGCCCATAAATATGAACAGGTTCCCTAAAGCTGTCAGTACAAATGCCACTGCCACGCCCGCTAGAATTAAACGTCCTGCGCTGTGTGCCGAAGAAAAATTCGCTACCGCCAAGACTAGGAACATCGCCAACAAAGCGCCGATAAAGGCAAATACTGGAACGGTAACCACACCCAACACCATACCTGTATGCAGCAAGGCGATAATCGCCCCTAACGCCGCGCCAGAAGACACGCCTAATAAATGTGGATCGGCCAAGGGGTTGCGAGTAACGGATTGCAATGCTGCGCCAACAACCGCCAAAGCTGCACCGACCATGGCTGCCAGTAGCGTTCTTGGTAGGCGCACAGACCAGATGATGTTTTCGCGTCCCATCGACCAGTTAGGCTGCATATTGGTAATCGATAATTTATGACCGATTACGCTCCACACAGTCGACTGGCTAATCGACACAGAGCCGACACCAATCGCCACGCCCATTAATAACAGCAGCAAGATGCTCAACATAATTAACAGTGCAGGTAAGGGAACACGTCCCATGATGGTGAGCTTTTTGATGTCTGCTTTCATGACGCGGTTCTAAAAGCCTCAGCTAGGCGTTTGATCGCATTGATATTACGCGGACCCGGAGTAGCCTCGACGTATTCCAATACTACGAAATGGTTGTTTTTCACTGCTGGAATATTTTGAAAGGCAGGGTTGCTGCGCAAGAAGTTGATCTTCTGCTCTGCGGTAACGTCACCATAATTAACGATAATAATAAACTCTGGTGCTCGGTCAATAACGGCTTCCCAACCAATTTGAGTCCAGCTTTTCTGCACATCATCGACGATGTTTTTACCGCCAGCAGCTTCGATCAGCGCTGTTGGCATGCCGAAGCGACCAGAGGTGAAGGGTTGTTCTTCACCGGAATCGTAAACAAAGACTTTTGGAGCGGTTTTTAATAGCGCTAGATTAGCTTGGAAATTAGCGAGATCTTCTTGATAGCCTTTTACCAAGCGTTGGGCTTGTTCTTCTTTGCCAAAAATTCGGCCTAAGTTGAGCAAGTCTACGTACAGGTCATCCATGGAAACTTTTGCTTTGTCCATGATGTGAATGCAGCTTTCGGTTAACTCGTAAACCTTGATGCCGAGTGGTGCCAAGGTATCAGGGGTAACGCCGCCACCGACGCGCATGCCGTAGTTCCAGCCTGCAAAGTAAAAGTCCGCATCTGCACCTAAAAGCACTTCTTTGCTAGGATATTTTGGTGACAATTCTTTTAATTCGCCGATGCCATTGCGCAGCGTTGGATCAAGGGTTTTCCAGCCTGAAACACCAGTAAATCCAGCCATGTGATCCTGCAAGCCAAGTGCTAACATCATTTCGGTTAAGTTCACATCGTTTGAGACAGCGGCTTTTGGTGCGTGATCGAAGGTCACTTGTCGGTCGCAGCTTTGTACCGTCACAGGATAGCCAGATGCGCTGGCTAAACCTGTGTGTAAAATGCCAAATAATGCGCCGCTGATAAGTAATGAAGTTCGCTTGATGGTTGTTTTGACGTTCGCTGTCATGTGTTTATCCTGTTAATCATTCCGTTAATCATTCCGTTAATCATTCCGTTAATCATTCCGTTAATCATTAATAAAAAAAGAAAATCTGGGTCTTTGCGTGATTGGATGCTCATCAATGATGGTTTCCACATCAAATACTTGTTTTATGCGTTGTTTGGTAAACACATGGCTAGGTGGCGCGCAGGCTTGCATTTCACCTTTCAGCATTACTAAAACTCGGTCGGCATACGCTGAAGCAAGTGCTAAATCATGTAAGGACACGATCAGCGTACAAGGCAATTTTGATAATAAGGCAAGTACATCGAGCTGGTGGCGAATGTCTAGATGATTGGTTGGCTCGTCTAGAATCAATATGTCGGGGCGTTGTGCCAAGGCTCTGGCTATCATAACCCGCTGGCGTTCACCGCCGGACAAAGAATCAAAAGATCGTTCTGCTAAATGCGCCACATCAAGCAAAGCCAATGTGCTTTCAATAATGTGGGTGTCTTCTTCGGAGCGTCCCCAGACTAGAGACTTTGGTGTCAGGCCGATTTCCACCATTTCGAAAACGCTTAGACCAAATTCGCCGCCTGTGTCTTGTAAAACCGTCGCGATACGTTGTGCACATTGGCGAGGTGACAACGACCATAGATCTTTGCCATCGAGCAAGACAGTGCCGTTGCTCGGTTTATTGGTGCGATAAAGACAGCGTAATAGACTGGTTTTTCCTGAACCATTTGGTCCGACAATCGCAAGAAACTCACCTGGCTGGATATTCACCGTGATTGGTTTGAGTAACGCCTTGTCTCGATAAGGAGACCAAGCGACGTCCTTCAGCTGCATGCCAGCGGGCTGGCAGCCAGAAAAAAACGCGTAAGAAGCATCGTCTTTTTGCTTGTCATTTGGAGAGGTTGAAGGTGTTGCACTAATCAAGGCTAGTCAGGTTCCGTTGAATATTTGTTACATAATAACATTTTATATTATAAATACAGTAAATCCTTCTTGTTGCGGAGGATAAATAGCAACAAAAAGTTACTCATATTAGAAAGCACAGACTATACGGAAGGGCGTTTAGCTCAACAAGGTTTGTTGGCTGGTGAATTTTCATCTTCACATGTGTGAATTGAATACAGTGAAACAAGAGGGTTTGCTCAAATAACTAAGAGGCTATTTTAGCTTTTTGAGCAAACCTCTAAATTGATCATAAGTGAGTCCCAGTGATTGAGCTGCGAGTCGTTGGTTGTGTTGATTTTCATTAAGAGCTTGCTGAATTAAGTGTTGTTGCAGCTGAAAGGTCTGCTCTTTCAAGCTCAAAGACGAATTAAGGGAAAAGCCAGACGCTTTTGAATCTATTGTATTTGCCTGTGCCTGTGCGGCTTGTTTATTGATGAGATTGTCGCTTGCTTCTTCATTTGCACAAGTAAAAGGATTGATTACGATTTTCTCAACGGGATCGGCTTGGAAGCCGCAGCGATAAACCGAGCGTTCAATAACATTTTTTAATTCTCGGATGTTGCCTGGCCAATCATAATTTTTTAATGACGTTAGGGCTTTAGGGCTAAATCCTTGAAAATATTCCCAGCCCAGTTCAGTGCTAAGTTTCATGGCAAAGAAATTAGCTAATTCTTCTATGTCTTCTTTTCTATCTCGTAATGGAGGAACTTGAATGACGTCAAACGTAAGACGGTCGAGTAGGTCTGCACGAAATTCGCCTTGTTCGCTCAGGGTCGGTAAATTTGCGTTTGTTGCCGCGACAATTCGAACGTCAACTCGTTGAGTTTTAGCGCTGCCGAGGCGTTCGAACTCACCATATTCAATTAATCGTAACAGCTTTTCTTGTACTCGTAATGACATGGTGCCAAGTTCGTCGAGGAATAAGGTACCGCCGTCTGCACGTTCGAAGCGACCTTGATATCCTTTGGTGGCGCCAGTAAAAGCCCCTGCTTCATGACCAAACAATTCGCTTTCCATCAAGCTATCACTAATGGCTGCGCAGTTGATGCTAATAAAAGGCTGATCCCAACGAGGGGATAAATAATGCAATCGTTCTGCGATGAGTTCTTTGCCGCTGCCTCGTTCACCACAGATCAAGATAGGTCGATTAATTTCTGCCAGAATCGATGCATGATCAAGTGCATCAGCCAGTGCTTGAGAGCTACCAATGACTCTTTGGTTATTTTTCATAAGATTATCGATTGTTCTTAATGTGGTTGGTTTAATTTGCCAAATTAATATGGTTAAAAATACTAAATAATAGTGATTTTAGCCATTAAAAATTAATCCAATAGTACTATGAAAAAATAAATTCATAATAATCATAGAGTTACTGATTTTGGCATGAATGCTGTAATAGCAAGAGAAGAAGCTCATCAATTGCATATGAAACAGGAGATAAAACCATGGGTATTTTTTCAAGAATGACGGACATTATTAATAGCAACTTAACCTCGTTGCTGGATAAAGCCGAAGACCCAAAAAAAATGATTCGAATGATGATTCAAGAGATGGAAGAAACATTAGTCGAAGTACGCTCTAGCTCTGCTCGCGTGATTGCTGATCGTAAAACCACAGGGCGCCGTTTGGAGCGTATGCGCAGTGAAGCAGCAGAGTGGGAAAGCAAAGCCATGCTGGCAATCAATAAAGGGCGTGAAGACCTAGCTCGAGCAGCCCTTTCAGAAAAGCAGAAAATAGAAAAAGAAATAGCAGCCATTGATAAAGAATTGTCTGCTTTGGATGAACACCTTGAGCATTTGAATGAAGAAGTAGGACAGTTACAAATTAAATTGAATGATGCCAAAGCCAAGCAAAAAGCCATGTTGTTACGTCAATCCAGCGTAGAAAGCCGTATGCGTGTGAAGCGCCAGAATCATAAAGAAGCATTAGACGATGCTTTTGAGAAATTTGAACGTTTTGAGCGTCGTGTTGATAGTTTAGAAGGCCAACTTGAATCTATGGATATCGGTATGCAACCAAAAGCAGACTTGAAATCACAAATTGACGCTCTGGCGGAAGATGACGATATCAATGATGAGTTGGCTCGTTTGAAAGAGAAAATGACTAAGACCAACTAAGCTGAATTTGTATCAGTTTATAAAAAAGGAATTGCGCTATGAGTATGGCTGTATTTTTGTTTGTTCCCACCATCATTTTTATGTCGGTAGTGGCGCCTATTTGGTTGCTATTGCATTACCGAAGTAAGAACCGTGCGGTAAAGGGATTGGATGAAGGTGATAAGCGGGAGTTAGAGTCTCTATTAATGCAGGCTGATAAATTGACCGATCGCGTACAAGCATTAGAAAAAATTTTAGATGTGGAAAGCCCAGATTGGCGTAGTCGAGATAATGATGAGTACCGATAATCTTCGGATAGTTGAGTGATAGAAGATTAGCCAGTTAAGAGGAATAAAATGATGAACGATAAAATAAAAGAAAGTATCAAATCCAAAAAGTCTCATGGGTGGGATTTGAACCTATATCGTAATAAGAAAAAAGGTTACTTGGGTGGAGTATGTGCTGGCTTAGCAGATCATTTTGATGTCGATGCATGGGTCGTGCGGCTTTTCACCTTTGGTGGCTTTTTATTTCTTGGTAGCTTTGTAGTGATTGCTTATATCGCGCTTTGGTGGTTTTTGGATGTTCGCCCAAAAGGAGAAGATGGCTACGAATACGAATATGATGAGCGTCAACAAAGTTATCGGCCAAAGAAAATGTTCAAGTACGCTGATAGTGCGAACTCAAGGTTACGTCGCGCTAAAGAAAAATTGGATAACGTAACGAGACGAGTGACAGAGATGGAACGTCATGTCACGTCTAAAAAATTTGATCTAGACCGTGAATTCTCAAAAATTAGGGACTAATCTTTAATCTGTGCAAATAAGGAGGGTTGGTAAATGCAGATAAAAACTTCTTTTTTCCTCTTATTGTTGGGAAACACCTGCCTATATCTAGATGCCGCATTCGCTTTTGTTTTGGCTGTGACGATGGATTGCCTACTGGTTTTGTTATTGAATATTCCTGTTGCTGTTATTTTATACGGCCTAGGACGTTTACTATCAAAACGGTTTTATATTTAAAATAAAAGACCTTGGGAGGTTTGATGAGGGTCAAATGTACTTATCTTTCATCCCTCGTTGGGCATCTTGCTTTGGGGTCAATATTGCTAGTTTGTACTCCCTACCTATATGCAGGTGATTATATTTGGGCATTGCCTGCATGGATGCCTGCACCTATCGTGCCTGTAGATAATCCAATGAGCGAGGAAAAAGTCACGTTAGGTCAGCGGCTTTTTTACGATGCCAATTTGTCTGGTCCAGGTTACATGTCCTGTTCGACCTGTCATATGCCTGAACATTCATTTTCAGAGCCAAGACCCGTTTCTGTCGGTGTCACAGGGCAGTTTCATAGTCGTAATGCCATGTCGATTGTCAATGTGGCTTATATGAAAACACTGACTTGGGCGAATCCTAACGAGGTACGTTTAGAAGACCAAGCAAATGTGCCTATTTTCGGTACTCATCCCATTGAAATGGACACCAAAGGGCAAGAAGAAAAAGTAATTTTGTTTCTACAACGGGACCCTATTTATCCAAATTTATTTCATAAAGCCTTTCCTGATCAAGACAACCCTATTAGCTTTGACACGATTACCAAAGCGTTGGCTTCTTTTGAACGTACTTTAATTAGTTATCAGTCACCTTATGACGATTACAAATACAATCATAATGACAGTGCCATCAGTGAGGATGCTAAGCTTGGTGAGGCATTATTTTTTAGTGCGAGATTGGGGTGTTCTAGCTGTCATACTGGTGTGCATTTTTCCGATGCGACGCAAGCGTCAGCCTTCCATAACACAGGGCTTTATAACTTGGATGGCAAAGGTGCTTACCCAGAAGGCAACCAAGGATTGTTTGAACATACAGGGAAAGAGGCAGACAAAGGACGATTTAGAACACCAACGCTGCGCAATATCGCTCAAACAGCGCCTTATATGCATGATGGCTCTATCGCCACATTAGAAAAGGTGATAGAGCATTATGCAGCTGGTGGACGTGCAGCACAGCAAGGTAAAGCGTCTCCATTAAGGTCTGATAAGTTACATCCGTTTTTATTAACCGACGATGAAAAGCGTCAACTCATGGCGTTTTTAACGAGTCTTACGGACAGCAAATTTATAGACAATCCTCACTTTACGACCCCATTTAGATAGCATGAAATAGACAAAAACCGCCGAAATCAATGATTAAGACGGTTTTTTGGGGCTTTTAATAAGTGTTTTATTAAACCGTGAAGCGTTTAACCTGACTAGCAAGCTCATCAGAATTGCTTAGCGTTTGATGAACCGAATGGCTGATGCGTTTGGATATTTCCATGACGTCTTTCGACATACTGGCAAGATTCGATAGGTTCTCGTTTATCTCGTCAGTGACCTTGCTTTGCTCTTCTGTTGCACTGGCGGTTTGAGCAGTAAAGTCATAGATTCGTCCGGCGGATGTTTTTACAACTGCAATAGATTCCATAGTTTTACGTGAAAGAGAGACGCTGGTGCCAGCCATATCAACACTTTGAGTAATCGAGCTTACTGCATTGCTCACGCCAGACTGTAAGTCATTGATCATCTTTTGAATGTCTTCAGTAGAGGCTTGAGTTTTGCTGGCTAGTTCACGCACTTCGTCAGCAACAACCGCAAAGCCTCGACCTTGCTCACCAGCTCTCGCGGCCTCTATCGCAGCGTTTAACGCGAGTAAATTGGTTTGCTCGGAAATGCCAAGGATGACATCCAATACAGAAGCAATTTTATCGGATCGTTCAGAAAGTTGATTGATGACGCCTGCAGCACCTTGGATTTGCTCTGCAAGGTTATCAAGCTGAGAAATGGCATTGTCTAATTGTTTAACGCCATCATCTGCAGAGCGGTTTAATGCTTCCACTTCAGCCACCGTGTCAGCGGCATTTTGCGCAACCTCACGAGTTGCACCACCCATTTCTTCAACGGCGGTGACCACAAAATCAAGTGATTGGTTTTGGCGTTCGCTTAGGTTAGCAGACTCAGAGGCGGATTCCCCCAAATTAAACATCTCTTGGCGAATATGCTCACACCCGTTACGAACCTGCCCAATCAAGCTGCCGAGACGAGCGACAAAACTGTCTAATTCTCGACTCAATTCGCCAGTTTCATCTGGCTTTGTGCTGTTTATACGGCGTGTTAAATCGCCATCACCAGAGCTGATTTGACGAACTCCGAAAGTGACCAATTGGATAGCTTTTGAAATGTTTCGAGGGGCAAACCAAGCCAGTATGACACTCAAAAGTAAGGCGAAAATCGCGAATATGCCGACTGTCAGTTTAAAGGTGTCAGTGAATTCATTGATTGCTTTGTTTTCAAGTGCAGAGTATTTGCTGATCAGTTCTTCCGAATGATCGTACAAACTGCGAAGTTTGATGAAATTTGTTTGGTTATCACTAACAAACAGGATTATTGCTGCATCGGGGTTATCTTTCATTGATTGGATAATGTCGAGATTGGTAGCAGACCAATCTTTATAGAGACTATCGAAGTTCGCTAATAGGCTAGAGATTTCATCTATATCCGTTGTGAGTAGTCGAAATTGCTGCATGCGATCCAATGCTTGCTTGGCATTAGATAGCGTAGCTTCCTCTAATTCTTTGGCATTGTTTGCGTTGTGCTCAAATACTAACGTGGCCAGTGCGAGACGAGATTGATACAAATCTCTATCGGCATTCTGAATTAGCGAAGTGCCAGAGGAGTATTTACCCATACTATTTTGTAAGTAATTAACCAATGTTTCTGTAGAGATTATAACCAGTAGGAAAACCAACGCTAAGCCGCCAAAAATTAATGTATAGCGACCTCTTATCGTCTTTAGCATCTTCATGAAAATATCCCTGTTGTTGAAGCCTTTGAAAACCAAAATGGTAAACGTTCCCTGCTATACAGCTGTCTTCTCTCAAAGAAACTACATCAATTGGACAATAGCGTTATATTAAAAATGGCACTTGGGATGAATGTGTGCAAGTTGTGTTTAGGTTGTTTTTCGAACAAATTGTAATTTTTTGAAAAGAGAGATATTTAGATAAAAAATCTACTTTGGAAATAGTGACAATAAGTTAACCTTACGGGCTCAAAACATTGGGGAAATTTGTTATATCTGTTATTTGAGACAAACAAGTATCTAAGGCAAACAAAAAGGGGAAATGGAATATGTCAGAATACTTTGCAACTGTTGAATGGAAGCGTGGTTCACAGTTATTTTTGGATAAAAAATACAGTCGTGCCCATGAATGGCAGTTCGAAGGCGGCGTAGTCGTGCCAGCCTCGTCTTCGCCGCATATTGTACCTTTACCCATGTCCGTTGCAGAAAATGTAGACCCTGAAGAAGCATTTGTAGCCTCTATTTCCAGCTGTCACATGTTGTTCTTTTTGGACTTTGCTTCTCGCAAAAAGCTCATCGTCGAACAATACACAGACAAGGCTATCGGCACCTTAGCAATTGGCCCCAATGGCAAGCAAATGATGACCGAAGTTGTATTACGTCCAACCGTCACTTTTGTTGGTGAAAGACCCAGTTCAGAGGTGTTAAAAGCACTTCATCATCAATCCCACGAAGCTTGCTTTATCGCCAACTCGGTACTGACCGAAGTTCGAGTGGATGAGACTTTTTGTGTTTGATTGGTAACCTTAAAGGCACTTTTAATCAAGTGCCTTCTCTCGTTTGAATAAAAAGTGAATCACGCTTGGGTAATCGGTATAAACCAATCCAAAGCTTCAATATTTTTAATCCAGCGTTGAATATTTGGATACTCGGACAGTTGATAAGAGCCGCCTTCCTCCGCCACATGGGTGTAAGGGAACAAGCAAATATCCGCAAGTGTCATGAAATCGCCCACTAGAAACGCTTGTGTTGCCAATGTTTCTTCCATTTGTTTTAACGCAGCATGACCTTGCTGAATACGATCTGGCAACATTTGTTTTTTTAGATCTGTCATGGCGTTGTGAGTTAGCCAAAAACGTGGCGAGGCAATGTTGGGCTCGTGGCTGTATTGCTCCCAGAATAACCATTTATAGACCTTGGCTCTAAGGATTGCATCGGTCGGTAACAAGGCGGATTTGTGTTGTTCTGCAAGATTGTACTGCTCAGCCAGATAGAGAAGCACAGCATTACTTTCGCTCAAGCATTGTCCGTCATCTAACTCCAACACCGGAATTTTACCATTTGGGTTCATCGCTAAGAAGGATTCTGTGTGTGTTTCTCCTTTGGTAATGTCATATTGTTTTAACGTCACTTTCAGATCTAAACAGGCGCATAACAAACGGATTTTATAACCGTTCCCTGAGGGTAAAAAATCGTGCAGAATCATAAGTCTTTCCTTCTTAGTTGATGGTCTGATCTTGCGATAAGACAGAAGTAGAAAAAAGCAAATTAAATTGACGGCTGGCATAACGCATTTTGATCAATGCATTTAAGTTGGAGTGCTTTGAATTAAAGTGAGTAGAAATAAAGTGCGTAGATTAAAGAGAGGATTGCATTGGATACGGAATTATTAAAAACCCTTGTGGCTATTGTCGATCACGGCAGTTTTCAGCGCGCCGCCATGCAAACCTTTCGTACACCATCGGCTATTAGCATGCAGATGAAACGATTGGAAGAACAAGTCGGTACTGAACTGTTTTGCAAACAAGGTCGGGATCAGGTGCTCACTGAAGACGGCCAACAGCTGGTGCATTACGCACGGCGAATCTTGCAGTTGCAGGAAAGCGCGTTGCAATCCATCAAAGGCCCGCAGCAAGGCGTCTTGCTTAATCTGGGGTGTCCGAATGATTATGTGGCGAATTTGTTGATCGTCATTATGTCCGTAATGGAAACGATGCAACCCAATATCCGCTTTCGAATTCGCACTGGCACATCCTCTGAACTAAGAGAATTGATGGACAAAGGCGAAGTGGATTTAGCCCTAGTTACGCGAACACCAGACAGCGACGAAGGCTTAACCTTGTTCCAAGACAAAGGCGTTTGGGTGGCGAAAAAAGGCTTTGACTGGATGGCCCTCAATCCATTGTCATTGGCGCTATACGAATCGAGCTGTAAATTTCACTCCAGCGCCGTTGATGGTTTGCAGAAGAAAGGCACTGACTATCAACTGTATTGTGTCACCGCCAATCTCACCCTTATTGAGAGCCTGTTGATGGCCGAAAAAGCTATCTCCGCCATCGCCAGCATCAGCGTGAATGACTCACTGGAAATCATCGCAAGTGATTTATTACCTAGCCTTCCTGCGGTAGAAATCGCCTTTTCTCGCTCCGCCTCCGCACCAGACTGGCTCACTGTAGCCTGGATTGAAGAGGTTATTGAGCGAGTGGTGATACGGCATCGCAATTAATTGATCCAGATATATATAACAAAAAATATTTCCATGCCTTGAAAGCATATTTGATATGATTAATGCATTACCAACATACACAAGAGTATTTTGAAAAAGCCTTCTTATGAATAATACCAAACTGACGCGTGATGACTGGATTAATGCTGCGATGATGCAGCTTTCAACTGGCGGTATAGATTTAGTTCGAGTTGATAGTCTTGCTAAAAAGCTAGAGATTACTCGTGGTAGCTTTTATTACCACTTTGGTAATCGTCAAGATTTGCTCAAAGCTATATTGGATAAGTGGCGCTTAAGTGCAACAGAAGCCGTTATTGAAGGTTTGAATAGTCGTGAATTAACAGCACAAGACCGATTGCTTGCGTTGATGATGTTACCTCTTCGAGGTGGGAAGTCATTTGATGCGGCGTCAGTTGAGCTGTCACTACGTGCATGGGCTCGACGTGATGATATGGCCCGATCCGCTGTTGAGGAAGTAGATTCCTATAGGATTAAGTATCTTGAAGGTATTTTTCTTGAAATGAATCACTCAGCAAGTCAGTCGAGTGATTTGTCCTATTTGGTGTACTCCTACATGATGGCTACCTCTATTCTTACCACGGGTAATAGTCGCTCAGACCAAGCTGATCGAGCTAAGAGGTTAACTAATTTCTTAGCTGATGTGTGCCCAATCTCAGAGTGCCAACATCGAATTGCATAGTTATTAATAAAGACGCCCTCTCGGTTAAATATCAAGCGGGCGCTTTCTCTTACATATAGCTGACCAATGCTAAAGATATTATTGGAAAGAGTACGATTAATGCCAAACGTATTAGATCAGCCACCAGAAAAGGAATGACCCCGCGAAATATTGTTCGTATATCGACTTCAGGTAGGACTGACTTGAGGACGAATACGTTTAGCCCAACGGGAGGTGTTATTAAACTGATTTCTGTTGCGACTACGACAATGATACCAAACCACACAAGGTCCATTCCCATTTCAGCAACAACAGGATAAAACACGGGTACAGTCAATAACATCATGGACATTGATTCGAGAACCGCACCTAATAAAAAATAAATGATCAATATTACGAAAATCACACCGAGTAATGGCAATTTCATATCATTAAGCCAATTGACAATGTGATAGGGTAAATTTGAAATATTTACTAGGTTTGCAAATACTAAAGAACCTATGAGAATGGCGATTAAGGTCACTGTGGTTGAAGCTGTTTCCTCTAAAGCATCGATGAAAGACCGCCATTTGAATTTGCCGCGGGCTAAGGTAACGATAATAGCACCGATAGCACCGACACCAGCAGATTCAGTTGGGGTAAAAAAACCCATGTAAATTCCGCCTAAAACTAATATTACTAGCAGTGAAAAAGCCCACAGTTGACCAATTGCAGCAAGGCGTTCTTTGAAAGACGCTTTTGTACCTGATCCTGCTTTTTCACCTCTGACGTGAACAACATAAAGTACTGCGCAAATATACAAGCAAACTCCTAGAATCCCCGGAATTACACCTGCAACAAATAATTGTCCTATGTCTGTTTCTGTCATTATTCCATAAAAAACGAGAGCAATAGATGGCGGTATCAAAATCCCTAAGGTGCCACCCGCAGCGATAGAACCTGTAGCAAGTCCTTCGCTATAGCCAAACTGTTTCATTGAAGGGTAAGCGATTCGACTCATGGTCGCAGCTGTCGCAAAACTGGAACCACAAAAAGTACTGAATCCGCCCGATGCTGCAATTGTTGTAATAGCCAATCCACCACGGTAGTGTCCAATCAAAGCATTAGTTGCGACATATAACTCCTCGGCTAATCCAGATCTGCTGATAATATTGCCCATTAAAATGAATAAAGGGATGACTGCAAACTCATAAGATAAGACGGTTTCACTGGCAATGATGCCTAATTGAGCAAGTGCAGGGCTCCATCCTTGAAACCAAGCTAGACCTGCTAGTCCAACTACACCTGTAGTTACAGCAATTGGTACCCTAAGAAATAGCAAAACTAAAAGAGCGGCAAAGGCAATAATCATTTCCATAGTTTATCTCCCTTCCTTATTTTCTGTTTGAAGTGCGTCATCTTGTAGCGTGTCATATTGAGTTTTCGGGATCTTGGTAATCAATGGAATTAAAGCAATAATGGCCAATACACCCATTGCAAACAGTACATACCATTTGGAAAAGCCGAGAAACATAAAGCGTTCTTGAAACAATCGAGTATCTTCCATTTGTTGAAAAAGCATGACGGCTATAGCAGAAAATAAGGCGACTTCTAGAAAGTAGCTAAGCCAACTAATGACTATCCCAAAAGTCCCTTTGAATAGATTATCGAGAAGATCTATACGAATATGCTGGTTATTTTTATGAACTTTAAAAAGGCCAGCATAAAATAAAATCGCTAAAAATATACCGATTATTTCGTATGTGAAACCTAGCGAAGAACCTAAAATAACGCGTCCATATACATCGATAAAAGTGATAATTGCCATAAGCGCTAATACTGTCATTGACAGCTTAGAGCAGAAAAACGCTATGATTGAAAGTAATGAATACTTCATTAAGTTTTCCTTTCAGAGAAATACCTAAATTTAGATAATAAGGAATGCTTTTTAGGCGGTATCATTGGGAGGATAGTTCATAGACTATCCTCCCAATCGAGAAGGTTAGTTACTTTCTACTAACTGCGTTTGTTCATTGTAATAAGCTATCGCGGCGGTTGTATCTACGCCCGCTGCTTTGGCTTTATCAAGCCATTCTATGCGACCGGCTAAAAACGCATCATCTAGGCTAGTGATAAGAGCCTCAGAGGCAACTTTATAGTTATCGCCTAACTTGTCTTGAAGTTTTTTACGAGCAATTAGGTCATTTTCATGCCAAAGACTGCCCATTCTGCGAGCCAGTTTTTCACCTGAAATATTCATAATCGCATCTTGATCGGCTTTGCTGATCTGTGCCCACTTGTCTTTATTTAAGATAATAAATGCACTATTCGAATAAAGTCCCCCTGGTATTTGGGTGACATAATTTATATAGCTGTCTACTTTAAAGCCTGTTAATAATTCGTCGGATAAACTTGTCCCATCAACAATACCTCGGGATAAAAATTCTCTTAGTTCGTTGAGTGATCCGCTAATAGGGACAGCGCCAAGGCTTTTAATCGCATTAGATACGACTGATGTTTGTACCCGTATTTTGGTGTTTTGAAAGTCTTCGGCGTTATTTATGGGTTTATTTTTCATGTGCAAATTGCCGCCAGATGTAACATGTACAGCTAAGGTCACTACATCGTTATGCATACCTGCGGGCTTGAAGTATTTATCAAATACACGTTGGTAGGCTACTGAACTAGCGCCTGCATCTTGAACGCTGAATGGAAACTCCACCATCTCGCTTAAAGGAAAAGCACCTGGCGTATAGCCATGTGGGCCCCAAGCAATGTCGACAATACCTTGGGAAACGGCTTGATAGTTTTTAGTTGGAGGGACAATAGGTTTTGCCGACGGTTGAACTTTTACTCTGCCTTCTGTGACTTTTTCTATTTCGTCAAAGTACTTATGTAAGCCATCTTTTTGTGACCAATGTTGGGAAGGAAACCATTGGTTATAGCGTAATACCATGGTGTCTGCTAGAGCATTAACAGAAACACTTAAGGTAGAAATCGATAGTAGACCAACCGTTAATGCTTGTTTGAAATTTTTCTTCATTTCTCATTCTCCGTTTTTATTATTTTTTATTATTAATATATTTACATACATTAGTGTATGTTTATAGCAAATTAATAATGCTTTTTTAAATAGAATTACAAAAAAGTGTCTGAATAAAAGTTTTCTGCAGGTAAGCCATATCCACTTATGAGGTCATTGCGAGCAGACTCGATAACAATCGGTGCTCCACAGGCATAGACTTCATACAGTGATAAATCAGCGAAGTCTTCCATAATGGCATGATGTACAAAACCGGTTCTGCCAGACCAATTTTCAGTTTTGTCAGAAACAACAGGAACATAATCAAACCAAGAAAGTTCATTACTCCATTGTTCACATAATGTAGACATATAAAGATCTTCTGCACAACGACCACCCCAATATAAACGGACAGGGCGAGTCGTCGAATTAACGATCTTTTGCTCTTCGATAAGTTGCTCAATAATGGCTTTTATTGGTGCAAATCCGGTTCCACTAGCTAATAAAATAATAGAAGCTTGCGTTTTACGTAGATAAAAACTGCCAAATGGTCCTTCAATGGTCACCATTTTACGCTGTGCTAATTCATTGAAAATGTAAGGCGTACCGACACCGTTAGGCTTCAATCTGATGTGCAATTCAATAGCATTATCTTCGACATGTTGAGTTGCCATTGAGTAACTTCTAGTTACCCCATTTGGTAGGGTGATATCGACATATTGACCAGCTCTGTAAGGAAATTCGCTTCCTGGGGCTAACATGAGTTTTAGCAAAACGACGTCAGATGAGACGAGATCTTTATTGAGTACTCGAGAAACTAATTTTTGAATCGAAATACCGTCTAGCTCTGTCACTTCGGGAGCAGTTAAGACAAGATCTTGGTTTGTTTGAGCTTGGCAGCATAATATTGTTTCACCGGCTAGATCCGATGCTTGTAACTGTAATCCAGCAGGGTAAGAGATAGCAGTAGGGGAAATAGGGGTTTCTAACGACGTGCGGCAATCTCCGCAACGACCGTCGCGGCATCCATGCTTTAGCATGATGCCAGATCGCAATGCCGCGTCGAGAATACTCTCACCTGCAATACTTTCAAAAAACTTACCGCTTGGGTTAACTGTAATCATACTCATAGTAGACCTCTAAGTGATTAGCTGGCCGCTTCAAAAGAGGCCAGCTCAGTAAGAATTGATGGCTTAAGAACGAGCTTTTGCCATGGTTAATGCAAGATCTTCGATCATGTCTTCTTGTCCGCCGACTGTTCCTCGTCGTCCTAGTTCTACTAAAATATCGCGTGCTTGAATGCCATACTTTGCTTCTGCACGTTTTGCGAATAATAGAAAAGAGCTATATACACCGGCATAACCTAAGGTAAGCGAATCACGATCAACGCGAATAGGCTGATCCATCATCGGGGTGATTAAGTCTTCAGCGACATCCATGATTTTGTAGAGATCAATACTTGATTCACAGCCCATGCGATTGAGCACAGCGACCAAGACCTCTAGCGGTGTATTTCCTGCTCCTGCACCTAATCCGGCAACAGAGCCATCTATTCGAGAACAACCAGCTTCAATAGCGGCAAGGGAATTCGCCACACCCATTGCCATATTGTGATGGCCATGGAATCCCAGTTCTATGTCGCTACCTAGTTCTGCCTTAAGTAAGCTGATTTTTTCTGTTACTTCATCTGGCAGCATGTAACCTGCGGAGTCAGTACAATAGATACAATTAGCACCATAACTCACCATTAACTTGGCCTGTTCTAGGATTTTTTCTGCCGATACCATGTGTGCCATCATTAAAAAACCGACGGTATCCATGTTCATTTTTCGAGCCATAGTGATATGTTGTTGCGATACATCTGCTTCAGTACAGTGGGTCGCCACGCGGATAGTGGACACACCACAGTCTTTTGCCATTTTCAGGTGATCCACAGTGCCTATACCTGGCAATAGCAAAGCAGATACCTTGGCTTGTTTCATTTTGGGTACTACAGCCTTGAGGTATTCTTCATCACTGTGGGCCGGAAATCCGTAGTTGACCGATGCGCCACCTAGACCATCGCCGTGGGTGACTTCAATCATAGGCATGCCAGCAAGATCCATTGCACTGGCGATGCTGACCATTTCATCTACTGAAATCTGGTGTCGCTTTGCATGCATGCCATCACGTAAGCTCATGTCATGTAGAGTGACTTTTTTGCCGTTTAAGTTCATTGTGTCACTCCTTAATTAGTGTTGAGCCGCTTGGCTGCGAGAAGGTAAATTAATGCTGCCGTTCGCTGCTTTTTCTGCGAACATTTCTGCCGTGCGTAAACCGGCAGCGGTCATGATGTCTAGATTGCCTGCGTATTTTGGTAGAAAGTCTCCAAGTCCTTCCACTTCCATAAACATCGAAACACGATGGCCATCGAATACTGGTCCATTTACTAGGCGGTAACCTGGGACATATTTTTGGACTTCAGCCACCATCTTATGGACGGATTCTGTAATCGCGGCTTGATCTGGTTCACTTTCTGTTAAGCAGTGAACGGTATCGCGCATGATTAATGGTGGTTCAGCCGGATTGATAACGATGATGGCTTTACCCTGTTTCGCACCACCTATCTTTTCAACGGCTCCAGCGGTTGTACGAGTAAACTCATCAATATTTTGACGTGTACCCGGCCCAACAGATTTAGACGATACTGTGGCAATAATTTCACCATAATCAACAGGTTGAACTTGAGACACTGCAGCTACCATAGGAATGGTCGCTTGGCCGCCACAGGTCACCATATTGACATTCATTTCTAGGTTGCTTGCGTGATCGTTTAGATTTACGGGCGGTACGCAATACGGACCAATTGCTGCCGGAGTGAGATCTATCATAATGACGCCAAGCTCATTTAATTTGCGGGAATTTTCCGCATGAACATAAGCAGAAGTTGCGTCAAAGGCGATACGAATATCATCCTTTATTATGTGTTCTAAGATCCCGTCAACGCCCGCAGAGCAAGTTTTAATACCCATTTCCGCGGCACGTTGTAGTCCGGCAGATTCAGGGTCAATACCTACCATCCAAACTGGTTCGATCCACTCAGATCTCTGCATTTTTATCAACAAATCTGTACCAATGTTGCCAGGTCCAATAATGACCGCTTTCAATTTTTTACTCATGGGATTGCCTCTAAATTGACCTTAACCACAGACCACGGCTTGACCTTCACAGCTATAAATCTCTGCTATAAGTTCTTTTCGTGTCGTTAATAATTTGCGCTGATTGAAATTGCCCTTGTCTGTCACTTCTCCTAACTCGATGGATGTAGGAGTCTCTGCTAACACAATTTTCTCAATTTTTTGCGAAGAGCCTCTTGCTTGAGCATTTATTTCGTCAAGGGCTTCTTTAAAGATTCCGTTAAGCAAAGCACTTTCAAGAAGCTGGGTATGATTTAGTTCACCGCCTACTAATTTATAAATACTAGGCGTAGGGAACACGATTAAGCTAAGGTAATCTTTATCATGGCCCGCTATGAGGACGTCGGTAACTAACCCTTTAAGTGCTTCAACACAGCGTTTTTTCATGGTGGCGACGCACACCCAAGTGCCTGTCGACATTTTGAAGTCTTCGGAGACACGGCCATCGAACATAATTCCCGCAGATGGGTTCTCAGGGTCGGCTAAATAGCCAGCATCACCGATTTTATAGAAGCCATCCAAGTCAAAGCTTTCGTGAGTGTTTTTGGCGTCATTCAGATAACCTCGGAAAACATTCGGTCCCTTGATACGCATTTCAAATTTATTGTCATTGGGTGCCAGTTTTATTTGCACGCCGGGCATAGGAATGCCGATGTTTCCAAATTTTTCTAATACCCAGTGAACACTGGTGTTGGCTGGTGCCGTTTCTGTTGATCCCCATTCGGTAGAAAACAGAGGGTTGCAATTGTGTTTAGCCGCCAGTGTTTTAAGCTCTCGCCACACTGGCTCTGATAAGGATGCCGCTGCGTAAAATACCATTTGTAGGTTTTCAAAAAAGGCAGTAGAGAGGGCCTTATCCTGCTTAAGTAATGGAAGGAGGGCCTCATAACCTTTAGGGACGTTGAAAGAAAGCGTTGGCTTTACTTCAAGAATATTTGCCGCTGTTTTTTCAACCATACCCGGCATGGGACGACCTTCATCCACATATAAACTACCACCATTTCTTAGCACCAAATTGAAATTATGATTGGTGCCAAAAGTGTGGCTCCAAGGCAGCCAATCTAAAACTACAGGTGGCGTGGTTTCTAAAAATGGCAAACATTGGACAATCATTTGTTGGTTAGAGCACATCATTCTATGAGTCACAACGACGACTTTGGCGTGTCCTGTTGAGCCTGATGTCAGCATATATTTAGCTGCAGTATCCGCATCGACTCTGTCATATAACTCGTCAATAATGGCAGTGACTTCAACATTTGATAAATCGTGCAGAGTAGTTGTCGCTTGCCGTACCTTGTCTAGAGCATCAATACCAGACGAAACAAGAACTAGGTGATCTCCACTTAAAGAAGCTAAGGCTGAAGCAGAAGCTTGGCCATCTTCGGCATAAATGATGCTTGGGTTTAAATTTTCTACAGCAGCCGCTAAGCGATCATATTTACCTTCAAACATTGAGTACGCTACAGACAACGATGTGACAGGAATACCAATGTGCATCGCCGCCATTTTTATCAAAGCATGATCTATGGAGTTTGCCGAGATGATTAAAATAGGGCGTTCAAACGTCACGCCTGAGGCATAAATACCTTGAGCAATTTGCTCTGCTTTTTTTAGAAATTGGGCGTAGGTAAATGTACGCCAACCGTCTTGTGGCTGATGAATATTTTTCCGCTCGGCAATAAAAACTGTATCAGGCTTTTCTTTCGCCCATTTCTTTAGCCAATCTCCTACTCTTTTCTCATAGGGCAATAAAGCCATATTCGATTCAAGAATGATCTCACCCTTGTCATTACGCTCTGCGTTGACAGAAGGTGTAGGCAACTGCCCAAACACCGATAGCATTTCCATAACAAACCTCTTTTTATTGTTATATTTGATGGGCTCACCTCTTGTAGCGGTGTGTACCTGTCAAACTGGTAGAACTGTTCTCAATGATTTTAAAAACTATTTAGTGATAACCTGTATGGTTTCTAACCCCTTGAAATGAAACTCTACGGTCTGCCCTGCATTGAGCGTTACCATAGGCGCGAGAGCTCCAGACAAAACGACTTGGCCGCGTCGTATTGGACGTCCTAACGACACCATCTTGCGGACTAGCCATAAGGTTGCATAAAGTGGGTTTCCTAAACAGGCTGCTCCTGTTCCAGAAAACGCTATGTTTTCTGCACTTACTTCTACTTCGAGTTGTGTGAAATCGATGCCATGTGGTGAATAGAAAGTGTCACCGGGTACATATAAAGCGGAAGAAGCATTGTCGGCTACAGTATCCACCAAGGTGATTTTCCAATCGGCTATAGCTGAATCGACAATCTCTACAACTGGGAAAAAGTAATCAATGGCCGACTTGAGTTCTGATAGTGTGATATCAGCTTCTTCAATGTCACGATTGAAAACAAAACCGATTTCACCTTCTGCTTTTGGCGCGATCATTGAGTGTCGATCTAGATTTTGGTCTTTACGAATTTCCATATCGGCAAATAGTAAGCCAAAGTCTGGTTCATTGACGTTGAGTTGTTGTTGGACTGCTTCGGATGTCAGTCCTACTTTATAACCAATGATTCGCCCTCCATCCTCGACACGTTTATCACCGACGAGGGTTTGAATTGCATAAGCATCTTCCACCGTTAAACCTTCATATCGTTGACTGATCGGTGCAATAGGCTGACAAGTCCTGCGGGCTTGAATGAGTTCTTCTGCAATAGTACTTAGGTCATTAGACATAGTTTTTCTCCTCAGACAGCTTTAGCAAGTTGAGTTAGCAGGGTGTTTGCATTGCTTATCGCAGAGTTGAACTCTTCAACCATACTATCGACTATCTCTGCCGTGGTTTCTTTACTGCGGATTCGACCAACGCCATGGCCTGCAGACCAGACATCTTTCCAAGCTTTGTTTGCAGTAGAAATGTTGCCAGAGAAATCAATAGCTGCAGGGTTGTCGACACTTGGATCAATGTCAGCTTTTTCCAAACTTTGGCGCATCCAGTTAGCTTTAACACCACTAACGGCTTTTGTTTCAATGACATCGCCCATTTGAGCTTCTACCAACATGTCTCTATAGGCATCGGATACCAAGCTTTCTTGAGCACCAATAAAGCGAGTACCGGATAGAGCAAAATCGGCTCCGGCTACTAACATAGCAAGCAAATCATTTCCCGTTGAAATACAGCCTGCGATACCCAACGGACCATTCCAAAACTGCCGAACTTCGGCAATAAACGCCAATGGGTTATAAGTCCCAGTATGACCACCTGCGCCATTGGTTACTAAAATGAGCGCATCGACTCCAGCGTCTACGGCTTTTTTAGCCATGGCTGGGGTAATGACATCAGCAATGACTTTGCCACCATATGATTTTACTGCTTCCATGACTCGCGTAGGAGATCCAAGAGCGGTCGAAACAATGGCGGGTTGATAGCGTTTGACTAATTCAATTTCGGCATCAAAGCGATCATAGGTTTTATGCACGATCATATTGAACAGCCAAGGTAGATTCTCACTATTGAGCGCTTGATGAATCTGAGCCATCCATTGGTCAAGATCTTCAACGGTTCTAGCATTGGCCGCGGGCAAACTGCCGACTACGCCACTTTTAGAGGAGGCAATGGCCAATTCTGGTGACGATACCAAAAACATAGGAGCCACAATTAATGGCAGCTTTAAACTGTTAGATGAGGTGTCAAATAAGTTCATAGTCGTTTCCGTTTTATTTTTATTTTACGGCCCAACCACCATCACTATGGATGATGTTGCCAGTGGTGAAAGGCGATAACTCGTTGCTAGCTAGAACGAGGTAAAGGTGGGCATGATCTTTTGGTGAAGCGATACGATTTAGCGGTACTGCATTTGCCGCATTTTCTCGAAATCCCTTGATGCTATTGAGTGGCTGGGCACGATCTGACACTCCAGATACTGACGCCATTGCGGTATCCGTTGCGCCAGGCGAAACACCATTAACTCGTATCTCTGGCGCTAATTCGTGCCCGAGCTGCTTAATAATGCCGACAACAGCATGCTTACTTGCCACATATAAAACACCACCTCCACCCGCGTAGAAGCCAGAGTTTGATACGGTTAGTACAACTGAGCCGCCGGTCTTTTTTAATTCTGGTGCGGCCGCTTTTACGCCGTTGATATAGCCCAAAACATTGACATGAAAAAGCTTATCGAAGGTTTCGGATAGGCTGTCTCCATCGAGTTTGTGCAAAGGCGTGAAATAATCAAACAACGCCGCATTGCCAATAAAAGAATCTATTTTTCCGAAATGCTCTACAGTGGCCGTGACCATACGTTGGTTATCGGCAAACGATGCGACATCACCTTGTAAGGTGAAAATGTCTTCAGATATCTCTGAGCGTAATGCCGCAAGTTTGTCTGCATTTATGTCCATCACCGCAACGTTTGCACCTTGTTCGAACATGTATTCGACGACACCACGACCTATGCCATCGGCTCCACCTGTTATCAACACTACTTTGGATTGCATTAGCTTCATGTCTAGCACTCTAAATAAATGTATTAATGTTTTTGCAAGTGAGCGTTGCATTCGGCATTAGAATCAGTCGTTTTTTAAGCTTTAATGAGCCCTCTACTTTTAGCCAAGTGTCGTAGCGACGGCCGCTAAAAATATACTCTTCATCGAGTCCGCGTGAGCGAATGCTTTGAAACGTGGAATACACAATGTATTCACCTTCGTTTTCACCAAGAAATACTTCTACACCGGCAACAATATGAATATTTCGTGTCCCAGGGTTTTCTGCCCAAGCAGAGGGCTGATTAAAACGGGCGACACGGCGTTTAAGGTCGCGCATAGTGTCATCAAAAAACGCCATATGTTGGCTGTCAAAAAAACCATGTTCTAAAGGGTTTTCACGGCGACGATTTTCCATCCCTGGCATCCAATAATGGATTTCAGGGTGAAGAAGGTTCAACCAATCTTCGAACCTTTCTTCATCAAGAAGTCGATACTCTTTTGCCAAAACCATACTCACATGATGGAATTCTTCCGCAGACACAGGGGTAAGATCTTCACTTTTATAAAACATTATTAAGCTCCCTTTATTCCTGTTTTATCTGCATTGACGCCAGCTTCAGTCCGGCCATGATTTCGATTAGGCATGGCAGCCCAATTTGGTGATTTCAGTAGATCTCCCCAATATTGGTAAAAAGCACGTGAATTAGCTTCGTTTAGTTGGCCAAAATAGACATTTGCGGGCAAATCGGTTTCTTCCAGGCAGGAGTTTTGACCTAAGCCGACAAACAGATCTTGTTGAGACGTGACTCGGCCACGTGCGGTTTTAGTGCAGTACTCCCAATTTTCCCCGTCGTCCATTTCAAATACGCCAGTTGGCGAAAAGGTCATCATGGCACCTTTGCGCCATTTTTCTTTAACGTCATCTGGTGCGCTCTTATTAACAACAACCCAAGTGAATAACTCTATTTTATTGGGGCCTCTGGGTTGCCAAATTCGCACCGTATTTTGGCCAGGCAAAAATGAAAAATTAGGAAAAATAGTACAAGAGGAAACGGAGCCAATCATGTTCGACCGGAAATCCCCTAAACGCTCAGCGACAGACGGTTTTATGGTGTGCAAATATTTATTGAGTGCACTTTCGCCAAGGACAGCGACATTGCCGACAGTGTCCAAAGCAAATTCATAGCCATGTCCATTCCAGTTAACGGAATAAGATTCTTCGAAGTCACTGACCTTAGATACTGCGCCACCCAGCATAGCGCGAGCGGCTGAGTCATGAGTCCAGCCTGCGTGCAATATATCGCCAACAAAGTTCTCGGCTGCAATTTTCCAATTACAATCCATGGTCGAACGAATGCAGCCACCAACAAATTCAGTACCGCCTTCTTGATTGTCGAATAAAGCGTCTAAGTACCAAGTCATTGGGCCTAAATATTCTGCTAAAGATGGTGCGGCAGCATCGAAGGTCGCGAAGATTAAACCTTTATAAGAATCGATTTGAGCGACTTCCCTTAATCCCCACTGTGACGCATCGAAGTTGCTGCTTTCGTAAATACCTGATTCATGTTGACCAATTAGATTTCCTTCAATATTGAAAGACCAACCGTGGTAGTTACAGATAAAGCCCCGAGCATTCCCCGATTCAGAAAAACATACTTTATTGCCGCGGTGTGGGCAGGCATTGATAAACGCCTTATGGGAGCCATCTTTTTGGCGCACCACAATGACATCGTCTTCGCCCATTGTGGTGGTAAGGTAGTCCCCGGCTTTTTTGAACTGGGATTCATGGGCGACAAATAGCCAGCAGCGAGCAAAGACCTTTTCTAGCTCCTGATCATAGATATCTTGACGATGAAAAATCTCCCCTGAAATACGTGCATTGGGAATATCACAAAAACTGTCTATGTCAGGCAATGTGTCGGTTACGTCTATTGTTTTTATTTTGTTAGCCATGTTTTCAGCCTCTTAGCCTTTCGCAATCAAGTTTTGGTCTTTATTGCTTTCATTAATCAAGGCGAATAATTCGTCACCTTCCTGTTCTATTGGGTAAGACTTGATATTGATTTCACAGGGGAAACCTCTTGCTTCTCCTGTCGGTATATGAAATGTGCCCCAATGCACAGGACAAACGATTAGATCATCTTCAATATCACCTTCCGCCAGTGACGCGGTGGCATGACTGCATAAATCTGCAGTGGCATAAAATTGTCCACCTAAGTTATAGACAGCGATGTCGCCATGTTCAGCATTATCAATTTTACGAACCGTGTTATCTGGTACATCAGAGACGTTACAAAGAAATAGTCGTGTCATAATTTCAGCTCTTTGTTGGGTTCTTTTTCAGTTCTACGAAGCCCAATCCAGTTACCCATTCTGGGACAGGTTGATATTCGATTAATTCGCTAGAATCTGCTTCAACCGCCGCCATTGCGCAGACAAAATTGCGTAATTCCATGGCTCCATTACCGCCTTCTGACAGAATTTTTTCGTCACTTAGTGCCATGATGGATGCTTCATCCAATGACAGGCAGAACGCTAAAATTTCGCGATCGAAGTCTTCATTTACTGTGCCGGATTCTTTAGTGCCAACCCAATGGCTAATTCCACCGCTACCAATCACCGCAATACGCTCATCACCTTTAAATGCCTTTACTGCTTTGGCAATTGCTTGTCCTAGCTGTTGGCTGCGTTGCATGCTTAAAAACGGATCAACTGCGCTGGCAAGGTAAACAGGAATCGCTTTAATTTCCTTGCCTTTAATTTCTGATGCGCGTTGCACTATTTTTTGAAAAGGAATCGAAAATGAATGATCTGTGGTGAATGAACGTGCCACAGCCCAATCGAATCCATTTGCATGTCCATGGGTGGCAATGTGCGTTGCAAGAGCCTCGTTATTTGGTATGAGCTGTCGCTTAAGTCCAGGCATTTGATCAAGAGGGCCATCTAGGTCGCCCGTCGCGATACAGTATTGTGGTAAGCATGTTGTACCAAATAGCATGTAGTGGTCATTGCCTATAATAATGACGGTATCAACATCCAAATCGGCCAAATGAACAGCACAGGTTTCATAAGCTCCCCACGCTTTATCCGCGATGTCTTTAGCCGGTGCATCCGGCGCAACAAACATGATTGGGTCATGAGGAACTAAAAATCCACTTACTATTGTCGCCATTGTCTTATCCCTTTATTGATGCAGAGTGAACGCCGTTAGATCCCAGCTTTTGGTTATAAGTCTGCATGGAATTGTCCGGTGACATTTCGACCCAATACCCCATCGTCAACATTGGATTGACCCCCATTTCTTGTAGTGCTTTCACATCAAATGTGAGTATTTTTTCGATGTCTGATTTGTCTAAGGCAAATCGAGACAGAAATTTATTTGGATCTTCTTTGTATTTCACTTTAGAAAAACGATCGACAGACAGGTTCCAAAGTACTCGTTCAATTACGTCCCGTTTCATAAATATCCCCTTGGGTATTTGCTCAGCCGCCAACAAATGCAGTAACGACATTCATGAATTTTGAGCGCTGTTCAGACTGAACCCAATGACCGCACTGACCAAAAACATACAGATCTGCGTTTGGTATGTTGTTCACTAGGCGTTGTCCGCACTCAAGAGGTACAACGGCATCTTCACGACCATGAAGGACTAAAGTCGGCGCGGTAATTTTTTGTAAAGCACCTTCAGGAAAGCCTTTTACTAAGGTTTCTCCGTCATCATTTGGCTTGGGGATAAGTTTACGTAAGGCTTCTTGGGAGCCTGAGCGAGCACTTGCCTCATAGCGAGATTTCACTAACTCATCGGTGATCAGAGACTTGTCGTAAGGGAACAGTGCCATTAACTCGCGCATATTATTTTCGGAAGGTTCATAGCGCCATGCACCAGCTAGGCCAGGTGTTTGTACAAAAGTACCTGCAGGTGTACCTAGTAGAGCCAGTTTATTTAGACGGTCTGGTGAAAAAAGAGCTAAACCAACACCGACTGCTCCACCAAAAGAATTGCCTACCAAAGATGCCTTTTCAATACCAACCGCGTTCATGAATTCGACTAAATGATTGACCCAAAATTTAATATCGTATTGGGTGTCTTCTTTAAATTCTGTAAAACCGAATCCTGCAATATCAGGTACAAAAACGTGAAAATGTTCGCCAAGCTCAGCCATGACGCCATTCCAGTTTGTCCAACCAGACACACCAGGACCTGAACCATGCAACAACAATAAAGGCTCACCACTGCCGCATTCAAAGTAGGCTGTTTTATGACCTGCAGCCATTACAAATTTACGATCTAATTCTTTCATTATTATCCCTCAACATACAACACTGTATGTTTGTAGTATCGATACATACATAAGTGTATGTCAATATGTTTTTTCTCCTTTTTTGTTAAGAGTGGTTTTTTTTGCAATGTTATCTTTGAAGTTAAAAGACAATTTTTATTATTAATTGAAGCGATAAATTAAGAGGTACATGAAGAAAGGAATAAAATATAAGAAGAGATAAATATTTGAAAAATATAAATAAAATTGAAATTCTGAGTGACACTAATTCTAATTGTGATTCGAAGTCATAGCGGAGAATTTTCTCCGCTATGACTTGTAATTATGAGCATAAATTTCATGGATGAGAGAGATGTCCATACACCTTAATGCTCGGTAACAAAAACGGCCATAGTGTCTTTTTTAAAGCTTTAAACACGTATGGCTGATCGTCAGGGTAACAAATGTAATCCCAAAGCCTTAACTCAACCGGATTATTTTCTAATCCAACCAAAACGCGACCTTCCGCTATTTCGGTTCGGTTTTGGAAAAATACCTCAAGGTTTTTCAGCGCTATGAAGCCTTATTAAATGATATGGGAATTGTCTTACTCATTGCTGTAGCAGCCGTCGCCATGATTTATGAGTCTGGCGATTTCTCTGGTTGGGCAAGATGCATCGGCGTATTTTGTACTGGTGTATTGGCTTACCTACGCGTCAACATCTTATGGGGTTTGCTGGTGGGAATGATAGTAACGGTTGTACTAAGATGGATAAGCGTTGCCTAAACTATCTTTAGTTTTCCGTGATTGTATAAAACCGTTCAACATTTTTCGTTACTTCACCCCAATGAGACGCTTTCACCCTGGCTTGATGTTTTTCAAATGCGGCTTTGTCGGTGAATTCTTCATAGACAGAAAAGCGTTGAGGGTTGGTTGAATCTCTGGTCACAGTGAAGGTAATGCAACCTGCTTCTTGATGAGTCAGCGCTATGTGGTTTGGTAGCTCTGCCAATACTGCGTCTAGATCTTCACTTGGAACTTCAATGTGGCCGCTAAGGGTGATTTTTGACATGGTTAGCGCTCTCTATTTATTTAGGCTTTGATCAAGATCATACACCATATAAGTGACGGAAAAAGGTAGATGGTCGAAGTGTTTAGTGTCGCCTTTTACGAAGCCAAGTTGTTCGTACCAATCTTGCAATTTAATGTGTTCACCGATCACGCCAATGCTGATGAAGTCGAGCTGGTCAGCATTAGCCTGTTCAATAATGTGTGCCACGAGTTGTGATCCGATGCCTTTGCTTTGTTGCTCAGGTAAAACCGATAATCGGTTCAAGTAGGCTTTGCGAACACCGGTTGAATTGGCGGGTACTTCGTAAGCCACACAAGCAATGGGCTCTTGGTTGTCTGTTAAAACAAAGTAGCGTTCGCCGCGCTCAAAATCTTTTTCTACCCAGCTGCTTTCACAAAAGGATGGATGCTTTGGGCCGTTTTCTTGGTTGATCGCAAACTGTTTAGCCACAGGGCAGTTTGCTTCACGAATGAGTTGTGCAATGGCATCGGATTGATCTGCGAATACTTCTTTTATCTGTCTCATGGTTTTCTCTTTTGTTTTTTTAGACTCTTTTTTTAGAAAGGGCCCAATTGAATTTCACAGCGCTGACGGCGAGTAATATCAATATCACACCGAGTATTTGCGTTAGGCTGATGTGGGTAGCAAAAGCCAAATGGTCGACAAACAAGGCGGTGATTGGATAGATAAATGACAGTAGTGCAATCAAGCTGGTGGGTAGTTTTTGAAAGCTGTCATACATGATGATGTACATAAATCCGGTTAGCACGGCACCGAGAATCAACAAGTCGATCCACTGACTGGTTTGCGTTGGTAAGTTGTCAAAATCGGCAAAGGGCAGGAGCATAAAAACACCCACGATAACCTGCACCAAGGCGACAAAGGTTGATGGTACCTGACTGACTTTCTTGGTCACTAAGGTGGTCACGGTATAAAGCAGCGCCGCACCTAAAGCGAGTAATAACCCGAATAGGGCGGAAGCGCCTTCACGGCTCATGTCATCAGAAAACAGTGCCTTGATCTCGTTGAAATCCAGTTCGGCAATTAAAAACAACCCGACAAGGGCTAGCGCCAACCAAAATAACAAACTGCCAGATAGCTTTTTTTTGGTGAGTAACGCGCCAGTTAAGACTAAAAATAATGGCTGCATATGGTAAGCCACAGTGGCGATAGAAAAGGGAATGTAATTGAACGAGGCAAATAGAAATATCCAGTTTCCTACTAAAGTAATGCCGCCCAAAATAATCATCAGCAAGACGCTGCGCTGGAAGTATTCGCGACGAAGTAATCCCGCATAGTAGGCGTACCCCCCCAGCACCAGAGTACCTATAACACAGCGAAACAGCACCACATTCCAAAACGCTTGACCTGAACTGATAACAAAATAGCCGATAGTGCCAGACAGTATCATCGCTAGGATTAGTTCAATGCTGCCGATTGTGTTGCTGGAACGATTCATGTGGGATTCCTCAAATAGTCCTCTTAGTAAAATGTTCAGCTGAATACCTTTTTTCGAGGAAGTGTTCTATGGTGAATAGAATAGAACCGAAAGCCCTACTTTGGCAGATATAAAAATAGGTAAATATCATAAAACACTGTCTATATCGGAGGTAAAAGTGCGAAATAACCTAAAAAAAGAAGAGTATGTCTTAGACGGCATTGATACTAAGCTCATCGAACTGCTTTATGCGAATGCAAGAACCCCTGTTACCGAGCTAGCGCGTTCTGTTGGAATGACCGCCCCCAGTGTCAATGAACGACTCAAACGTTTGGAAGAAAGTGGCGTGATAGCGGGCTATCGAGTGGAAGTGAACCCTAAAGTGCTGGGTTATAGTTTGATGGCGATTGTGCGTATGCGCCAGCTGCCAGGCAAATTAAAAGCGTTAGAAGCGTTAATTAGTTCGATACCGGAATTTGTTGAATGCGATAAAGTCACTGGTGAAGATTGCTATGTTGCTCGTTTATATTTGAAAGACATCAGCGAGCTAGACCCCATTTTAGATCGAGTGTCTGAACTAGCCGATACCAATACTTCGATTGTGAAATCGACTCCAGTGACACGACGTTTGTTGGTTTAAAGCGTGTTTACCTCAATCTGTGTCAGTCACTCGTCTCTGTTCCAATAAGTCCATTACCCTGATGTCGAGTGTTAAGAGTCACGTGTACTTGTAGGCCTGGATGATTGTCTTGAAGTTCTAGCTTCCCTTGATGAAAGTGTGCGATGGCTTTGATTAATGGGAAGCCTAGTCCATATCCGGGGCTTGTGCGGCTTGATTCTAGGCGAAATAAACGCTGTAGGGCTTTGTCTTTAAATTCATCAGGTATGCCTGGGCCGTTGTCTTTGACAATGAAGCCTGAGGTGGTGGTAATCAATTCGATAGCACCACCAGAACCTGTGTATTTGCAGGCATTTTCTAGGGTATTAAACATGGCGCGGAAAATAAGCGTTTTGTCACCCTTAATGTGGGGCTGAGCAGTGGCAATAAATGACAGAGTTTGCTGCTTATCTTGAGTCAACGGTTGTATTAGGTCGATAACATCTTCTGCTATTTGATTAATATTCACAGTGTCAAAGTGGGAGTCAGTTTGCTTATGTTCTAGCCTGCTTAGCTCTAGCATGGCGCTAAACGTCGTTAGAATATGATCCAGCTCTTCAAGCATTTCTTGTAACTGGGATTCGTTAATAGGTGCTTCATCTAAGGTGTTTAGGTGGCTTTCGAGGCGTAGACGCAGTCTGCCAAGTGGTGTACGAAGATCGTGGGCGATGGCATCAGTTACGCCTGAGACAGCATGGAAAGAATCTTCCAGTTGATTGAGCATTCTGTTTATGTAGTTAGCAAGTAGGTCGAATTCATCTTGGCGATGGCTAACGGTGACCCGTGCACCTAGGTCACCGGATTGTATGACCTTGGCGGTGTCGTTGATGTTTTTGATGCGGCTGAGGAGTTGTGTCGATAAGTAGCGTCCAGATAGCACACCCAACCCTAGGGTTAGTAGTAAAGCCAATATGCCAGCCCGAAGAAATTGCGTTTGCAAGAAATACAAGTTTTCATCATCAAACGCGACCAATAAGCGTCCATGGGTGAGTGTTGTAATACAGCCTATGTAAAAGCGCAGATCGTTAGCACTGTCGACAAAAAAGGTCGTTTGCGCAGGGCAAGTTGCAAGGCTAGTTGGTAAGCGGGTAAGGTTTCCGTATGTTGTATGCGCATTTTCATAGGCAAGCACTAGGTTGTTAACTTGCTTGGCCTGACTGGTAAATTGAAGCAGGTATTCATCTTCGTTCATTTGTTGGTTGAACAGGCGTTGTTGCTGCGTAATAAGCTGAATTTGCTGTTGATAGCTGCGGCTTATCTCCCCTACGCTGAGTTGATAGAGCACAAAAAAAGCCACCGCCATTAAGGTGATTAATAGGGTCGTGTAAAGCAGAGTAAAGCGCCAAGCAAAGCTAGCTCGTCGCTTTTTCAACCAACCGGTAACCAACGCCGCGTATTGTTTCAAGGATCGGGGGAAGGTCATCGGTTTCTACCTTTTTTCGTAAGCGTGCCACGTGAACATCAATGACATTGGTCTGTGGGTCGAAGTCATAATCCCATACAGCCTCAAACAATAAGGTGCGGGTAACGACTTGTTTAGGGTGTTCCATTAAATAGCGTAGGATTTGGAACTCTTTTGGCTGAAGGTTGATTTCTCTTCCAGCTCGCCAAACTTGTCTCGTAAGTAGATCCATTTTCAGGTCAGACACTTGTAACAAAGTACTTTGTTGCACAGCTGCCATGGGTTGTCTTCTGATGAGTATTTCAACGCGAGCTAGAAGTTCGGCAAAGGCGAAGGGTTTGACAAGGTAATCGTCTCCGCCTTCACGTAGCCCTTTGACTCGCTCATCAACAGAATCTAATGCGCTGAGTATTAAAACTGGTAAGGTTTTTTGGGCGCTGCGCAATGTATTGAGAACTGTCATACCATCTAATTTTGGAAGCATGCGATCCAGGATGATCAGCTGATAATCCCCTTCTAATGCTTGGAACAGAGCATCTTGTCCATCACTGGCGACGTCCACTTGATAGCCCTGTTCTGTGAGGCCTTTTTTAATAAAACCTTGTGTGACGATATCGTCTTCAACTACCAAAATTCGCACTATTTGTTCCTATCATTGTGAGCCTGCCATTCTTACGTTTATCATTTTCGTGTCTGCCATTTTTGTTTCTATTACGGCGGCGGCTCTTATGTTAAGCAAGTTTTTCCAATGCTGACATACAAGTTTTTTCAATACTGGCATAGAGGAACTGCTTATTTTTGAAAAAAGCGACGCATTTAGCGTCGCAGTGAGGGAATTACTTCACCTGATTTTGCGTCCATTAATATTTTTGTCGAACCAGATGGTCCTAGCAATTCGACTTCATAGAATGTTAATCCACGTTTGTGTTCTAGCTCGATGGATTCAATATAAGAACCTTCTTGTGGATTAGAAAGCGCTATTGCATTTTTAATGGAAACGCCTTGTTGTAGTGCTTCCAGTGCGGCTTGATCATTGTCATCTAATTTATTAAAGCCCATGAAACGTAGAGATTTAGAGTGTCTATCTATTTCTTCACCGCTGTACAGTGCATATTTTGCTTTGTATCTTACTCCTTCTTTTAGGTCGATCCCTTTGATTTCATACACCAGAATGTTGTCTTCGTCATCCAGTTCGATTTCCATCACAGTAGAAGGAAAATCAGCTTGGAACTTTTCTAGGAGGCTATCCAAAGAAACTTTACTAGATTTTAGTGCCTGTAGCATAAGTTGATCTTCTTGATAGTCATCGCTGTCTTTTGCGTGCACCGTGCTGCTCATCAAGATAGCGCTTGTGCATAAGGCGACAAATGTACTTATCGAAAAAAAGGTAGTGAAGATAACGCTAAGCTTTGCTTTAAGAGTCATGATTATTAACCTATATAGTGTGGTTGTTTGAATGAATATGGCGACACTATAGCTGGCAGTTATTAACGACAAGATGGCCGCAACATTAAACTTTGTTCATCTTGAGTGAAGGCTTTTTATCTAGCGATATACGGTTACCTGTAAAACAGTGTAGAATTTCTAATTATTATCGCTATAACTATTCGCGCAACCATCAACGAGAACTTATGACTTCTGACAATTCTATATTCCCCGACAACCCATTATTACTCGACAATCAGTTGTGTTTTGCCTTGTACTCGACTTCTCTTGCGATGACGCAGTTCTATAAAGAGCCGCTTTCTGCTATCGGCCTGACGTATCCGCAATATACGGTGATGTTGATTTTATGGGAGCAAGATGGGGTGAGTTTGAAACACATCAGTGATGCGCTTGGGCAAAAATCTGGTGCGCTAACACCCGTGATAAAGCGCATGGAAGCCGATGGCTTAGTTCAGAGGCTGCGTGGTGTGGACGATGATCGAAGTTTAAGTATTGCCTTGACTGAAAAAGGTAAAAAGCTGCGCGAACAAGGTTTAGAAGTGAACCGCTGTGTTGCTGAGGCCTGCGGAATCGATATGGATGAAGTTGTGGCTTTACGTGAGCAGCTAGTAGCCCTTAGAAAAAAACTTGTAAAATAGTGCTTGCGCAATAATAGTTATTGCAATAACATAAATCCATCAGCTCAGGTAACTGAGCTTTTATTTTACTATATAGTTATCGCGATAATTATTATTTAGATAACTTAATCCAATGATGTCATTCTAGGAGCAATATTATGCAAGCAGTTTATAGCGCAACAGCAACCTCTACAGGTGGCCGCGATGGTCGTTCTGTTTCATCTGATAACAAATTGGATCTTGCTCTAAGCACGCCAAAAGAATTGGGCGGCGCTGGCGGTGAAGGCACTAACCCAGAGCAGCTTTTCGCAGCAGGTTATTCTGCTTGTTTCATCGGCGCATTGAAGTTGGTTGCATCTCAACAGAAAGTAAAAGTGCCTAATGACGTTAACGTCACAGCAACTATTGGTATCGGCGCTAACACTAAAGGCGAAGGTTTTGCTATCTGCGCAGATTTAGAAGTAAATATTCCAGGTGTAGAAAAAGACGTAGTAGAGCAATTGGTTGAAGCAGCTCACAAGGTTTGCCCATACTCAAATGCAACGCGTGGCAACATCGACGTAAATTTCACTATCAAGTAAGCGATATATAAAATTTATTAGGTTAGTTTCAAAAATCCCTTTTGCATGAAGTTGCACAAGGGATTTTTTTGTTACGTTTTAATCAGGGACTTAAGCGACTACACTGATGCTTGGTATGATAAATTTTCTGATTTAAATAGAGGTGAAAAAGCATGACACATCGAAAGCTCGAACAGCATGAGATAGAGAAAGCACTTAACCAATTAAATACAGAAGCGTCACAAGACTGGTCGATAGAAGATGAAAAGCTCAGTAAAACTTTTAAATTCAAAGACTTTCAACACGCTTTTGGTTTTATGACCATGTGTGCGATCTACGCTGAAAAGCAAGACCATCATCCAGAATGGTTTAATGTTTACAACAAAGTCAGCATTCAACTGACGTCCCACGATGTATCTGGCATTTCCGATAAAGACTTTGATCTTGCCAAGAAAATGGAAGCCTTTGCATTGTCTGCGTAACAGATAATTCACGACAACGCGCAGGCTTCGGGTTTCGATTATTCGCTAATTAGTTAGAATAGCCGCCAATAGTTGACTGGAAGTCGGTACTAATCCCACTTTAATCTCGAAAGGTTTGAACACCTTGTTGATGATTTCTGCCGTGTAGTTGCCTTTGTCGTTTTCGATTTCGGATAAGGTTTTACGAGAGACGCCGCACAGTTTTGTGTAGGCGTCTTGTCTAATGCCAAGAACGCCAACGCGTAATTCTCGCAGTGCGGCGCCTTGTGTCATTTCATCCAACAATAAACTTTTGATGATCTGATTAATCGCGATTAATTGTTCTTCTTTTGTCATCGGCTCTAAGCTTTTAGACGCACGCTGACGAGTGCTGCTTGATGATTCTGGCGCGTCAGCCTCAATAGCAATAGGGCTTTCAGCAAGGTTTTTAATAGAGTCATCAATAGTACTTTCTATCGCTTTTTTGGTTTTGCTTTTCTTCGGCGTTTGGGGATCTGTGGTAGAGACTTTCACAACTTCAGTAGATACGATCACTTCAGGCTGAGAATCTTTTTTTTCTTTAGAATGTTTCTTGGTTTCTAGTTTGTCCTGCTTCTTCTTTTTTTGCTCATTTTTCTTTGATTTGGCTTTATGCTTCTTCAATGGTTGAGCGCTGTCTAACTGTCCTTTCATCTTCATTTTGTCGTCTCCGTAGGCCTTATAAAAAAGCGAGGTTGAGTACCGTGAATGAAATAAGAGTACAGAGCTAATATGACAGATAAGTAACAATAACGGTGAAAACGATTTTATTTTCTGAGTGTGGCTACTTGATTGTCTTGATATAACGTCCTCAATCCTGTTCTAGGACGCTTTCCCTGTATTTTCCTTTCATAGTGATTTCTTTCTAAAGCATCTTGAAGAGGAATTACATCATGAGAGGATTTGCGAGTTTCATTCTATTGGTGGCCTGCTGGGCGTCGAATGCGTCCGCGTATTCGGTGGGTTTTGATCAGGTTCAGTTGTACACAGACAGCGATAGACCGTTAAAAGCCAGTGTTTGGTATCCATCCCAGACGATATTTCCCACTGAAAGAATCGCGGAAAACGCGGCGTTTTTGGGAACCGATGTGGTACGAGTTGGAACGCCGCAGGCGGGTAAGTTTCCGCTGGTAGTGATTTCTCATGGTTATCGTGGTAACTGGCGTAATCAAAATTGGCTCGCTACGAAGTTTGCACAAGACGGTTATGTCGTGGCGTCGCTTGATCATCCTGGTACTACCTCTTTTGATCATTCCCCACAAGCGGCGGCTCAGTGGTGGCAACGCGCTGGAGACTTATCGCGCTTGTTGGATTGGTTGTTGAACGAGTCTTACCTATTGCCAAATATCGATGCTAACAATATCACTGCTATTGGCCATTCATTGGGTGGTTGGACTGTGATGTTGCTTGCTGGCGCGCAATTTGATCGTGACCAGCTAAAGCAAGAATGTGTTCTTAAAAATAATCCTCGAGTGTGTGGTTTGATGACTGAACTTGGTTTGAATCAACCACAAATAGGCGAGCCGACTGGCAGTTTAAAAGATGAGCGAATCAAGCGAGTTGTGTCGTTAGATTTAGGTTTGGCGAGAAGCTTGTCACGCCAAAGTTTACAGGTCTTAACGATACAAACATTGATCCTTGCGGCGGGTGTCGATATTGGCGATTTACCACAAGCGGAAGAGTCTGGTTTTCTCGCACAGTATCTACCAAAAAATACCTATGAATACATAGTGTACCCAGACGCAGCGCACTTTAGCTTTATGCAGCTTTGTAAACCGGGCGCTATTGAAATGATAGAAGAGGAAGATCCGGGCGATGGTATTGTTTGCCAAGATGGTAATTGGCGTACTAGGGACGAACTTCACCAGGTTATGCATCGGAACATCATTCGATTTATCCAAGCTTCTTAACCCTTTATATTAGCGCGCCGAAAGGCGCTCGGTGTCTGTTGTGTCACGCGAGAAAACTCCCGATGGAAGTTAGATTTCGTCTGAAAGCCAGAATCCATATAAATTTGGGTGATGGCTTTGTCGGTTGATAGCAGTAGTGTTTTGGCTCGTTCAATACGATATTCGTTCACTACTTGCGAAATGTTGCGACCGTAAACTTGGTTAATGGCAGCAGAGATTTGACGCGCTGGAATACAGGCTTTTCTGGCGAGTCTATCGAGTGTTAGGTCTGGATCGAGAAACGCTTCTTTGGTGCTAAGAAGCACTTCTATTTTGTGCACTATGTCTTTTACTTCATCATCGGTTAATGGGTGATGAGGCTTGTCTTTTGATTCTTCTACAGGCGTTGTTTTTCCATTATGATCGGATGATTCGTTAACGCTGGGTGCAATGCTTAGGCTCATCATAATGACGGCGATTGCCAAAATAGGCAGTAATACAGCATGACCAATGGCGAGAATAATCAGCGCATGTTCGCCAGCAAAAAAGGAGAAATCGACAGCCAAAGCTCCATCAATCATGGCAGACATTAACAGCATGGCACCTGCAATACGTTCGGCTTTTAGAGCATTGTCGATATCGGATAAGCGTACTTGTTCAGGTAGGTTTGATGTTTTAAATGAGGCGCGAATCAATGCAATGCCATAGCCCACATAAAGCAGCGTTAACATTGGGTCCAAAGGTGGTCGCCAGAATGGATAGCTGAAAGACGCCAAGGTAACAAAAATAGGCGGTAAAACATGCCAAACTTTAAACTTATGGCGCTTATGAGCGCTTGAAAAACAGTACCAAGCGGTAACGGGAATACAAGATGCCAAGATAGGTTGAATCAAACGAAATAACGAATAATCAAACGTCCAGCGTAGACCAACCACGGTCGTCGTTAGCGCACACAAAGCAATAAAAACAAACGCTGATGGTGTGGTTTCTTCGCGACGAAAAAACAAGACGCCAGCCAAGATAGCTAACAGCAAGGCAACTACAAAAGGTAAGGGAATAGCGATCATTTTGGTTCCATCTTTTATCACTCAGATCTTTATTATGTCCTAGATCCTTATCAAGAACGTCCTTAAACCTGATTTAGGACGCAAATCTTTTCTTCGCCACGTACTTTTAAGCCTTCAATGTCCCTCGGGATTAGTCAAAGGAGAAAAGTATGAATTGGTATTTTGATGCGTGGAAACGTTATGCGCAATTTTCAGGAAGAGCATCACTAGAAGCATTTTGGATGTTCTTTTTGGTGAATTTTTTGATCTCGGTAGTGTTTGTCTTGTTGGAAATCTTCTTTCAAGCAACGTGGAAAATAGAAGCGATTTATAGCCTGTTCGTTTTCTTGCCAATGTTGTCTTTAACCATACGCAGACTGCATGACACCAAACGTTCAGCTTGGTGGTTGCTGGTGGTTTTGCTTCCCGCAGTAGGCATGGTGGTTTTGCTGGTGTTATTAGCTTTACCAAGTGAGCCAGACAGCGATTTTTCTAATTATCCACAAAACAACGCGATGCTATAAACAGGAGCTAAACATGAAAGATGTTAATAACTTACCCCACTTATCCACCATGTTATGCTCAATTTTGCTACTTTTGTCGGTTTCTGCGTGCAGCAGTGAAGCAAAAAACACGAATGAAAGTAACTTGGCATTTTCAGATAATATAAAAGCTGTGGTCTACATCGAATCGCCGAAAGTTGGGACTTTATTGCAGCTGCGAGGTATCGCAGGAAAAGGTGTGCTTATCGCCAAAAAAGACAATCGACAAGAAGAGCAAACAACTTGTGTTTCTTCACCGATTCGATTCGCAGCAGGTGATTTCGGTGGTGATAGTATTGGTATTCAATCCGTTGAGCCTATTCGACTGCTTATTTACTCCGACAAGGTCGCAGAAAAATTGGTGAGAGGAGATGAAGTCGTCAGCGAACATTATGTTATTACCGATCAAAACGATGCCGGACTTGGCGACATCAAAATCGAATCTGGTTTAACGCTCAGTTATGGTTTTGTTCTTAACCCCGGCGAATGGTCTTGGTCGTCGGTATTTGGTTTGGATCACGACGAAGTGGATTGTGGACTGTTAAAAAGGTTAGCGTTATGAAATGCTGATCTGAGCGCTGTTGTCAGTGCAGGTGGTTTTTATTTAACTTAGTCAAAAGGAATAACATGTTTTCGCATATTTATTACGGCGTTAGTGACTTCGAGCGAGCTTATGGTTTCTACAGTAAGCTAATGACTTGTTTGGCCATGCAAGAGCGTTTTTGTGATCGAGACTATCCTTGGGCTGGTTGGAATAGCGATAGCTCAAACGGTCGACCTTTATTCGTTATCGGCAAACCCTTTAATGGTGAAGCACACGATGCTGGCAATGGACAAATGATTGCCTTCAGTGCGAAAGATAGAGCCACCGTCACGGCTGCCTACAACTTAGCCATTGAAAACGGCGCCACATGTGAAGGTCAACCCGGACTGCGTAGCGAATACCATGAAAGCTACTTTGGCGCTTATTTTAGAGACTTAGACGGCAATAAAGTTTGTGTTGTGTGTCATGAGGTTGAATGACATAAGGAGATGACTTTAAAGTTGGAAAAATATAAATAAAATCAATTAGTTAAGTTTTTATTTCTAGATGAGATAATAAGAATACAAATCGTTTTCTTTTCAGATCTTATTTGTTTTCACTATTTTGCGCCTAAGATCGGTTGCAGCTTCTATATATTGTCGCTATATTTCCGAAACTTGAGAGTCCAAGGAATAGCCAAGTTAACTTGTGCAGTAGGTGCTTTCACTAATGTCATTTTTTGGCAGGCGTGTGAGCACTTGGAAATCAACATACCCTGCCTTGGTTATTAATTGCAGAGGTAAGTATTATGATTCGTAAATTGTGTGCCGAAGATATTAATGAAGTCGTATCCATTTGGTATTCGGCCTCAGTGAAAGCTCATGATTTTATTGCTGAAGAATTTTGGCACTCGCAAAAAGAGCCGATGCGTGATGTTTATATACCCAATAGTGAAACTTGGGTTTATCACCTAGAAGACCGCATTTCAGGCTTTATTTCTTATTATCAAGGCTTCATCCCAGCTCTGTTTGTTTCCCCAAGTGATCAATCTAAAGGTATTGGTACTGAATTGCTCACTACACTGAAACAATATTATAACCAACTCAGCCTGACGGTTTATGCTGAAAATACTCAGGCTCATTCATTCTATATTCGACAAGGTTTTATCGAGCTAGAACGAAAGTTGTGTGAGCATACTGGGCATGAAGAGATCTTAATGTCTTGGGCTTTATAAACATATAAAAGTATTTCTAAAGGATTCAAAGTATACGATGTGTGTATTTTGAATCCTTTTTGTCTTAATTTCGTAGCGATAGGATGAGCTAGTTTATCTAAGGCGACGTAAGAAACAAGTTGACGTATTTACCATGAAAAAAGTAAATGTAATAGGAACAACCGGAAGCGGGAAATCAACATTTTCACAGCGCTTAGCTAAAAAAATAAATGCACCTTATATCCAAATGGACCAAATTTTTTGGAAGCAAAATTGGCAAGAGTCTCAAGATTCTGAATTTTTTCAAAGAATTGAAGATGTTTTATCTGAAAGTACATGGGTTCTAGACGGTAATTATAGTAGAACGAATATTATAAAATGGCGTGACGCAGATACTATAATATGGATAGATTACTCATTTTGCAGAACATTATTTCAACTATTTAAACGTACTATCAAAAGGATAATCTCAGGAGAAGAGCTATGGCCAGAAACAGGAAATAGAGAATCCTTTGCCAAATCCTTTCTATCGAAGAAATCGATTTTTATTTGGTTTTTTAAAAATTATAGTCACAACAAACAAGGCTACTCAAAGTTAATGTATTCTTCAAAAATTAAGCACATTAATGTCATTCGCTTATGTAGTCCAAAAGAAGCAGATTTATTTTTGAAGAACATAGAAGCGTAGAGTATTATTTTTATATTTTATGAGTTAGTTGTTGCAGCTACATTAATTTAACTTTATCGCTAGTCAGATTTGACTACTCCAATCAAAAGCCAGCTTATTTCCCCTTTTATTGAAGAGAAACAAACTGGCTTTCTTGTAATTAAGTTAAGAAGTCGAAAACTGAAGCACGGCCCCGACGAATCGTTTCAGTCCATCAGTCTGAGGGTTGGGCAAGATTGTTTTTGGATCGCCTTGTTCCCAGGTTTTGCCTTGGTGCATGAAGACAACTCGGCTGCCGACGTCGCGGGCGAAGTTCACTTCATGGGTCACCAGCACTAAGGTGATGGCTTCTTTCGCCAGTTGCTAGAGTACTTTTAAGACTTCGCCATCGTCATGTGTGGGAACAGGTTGAAGTTTTGGAAAATCATACTGACACTAAGCGCAAGACGACGAGCCTGAATGTCTTTTGTGGCGACTTCTTAAGCGATAACATATTTATTTTAAAAGGGAATTGATTTGAAAAAGACAATAGCTGTGATGATTTGCCTTCTGCTTTTTGGCTGCTCTCATGTTCCATTAGGCAGCATGCTTAAGCTGAGTGCCTTTGATGAAAATAGTTTTTTAAGCTTAAACCCACATGAATTGAGAAGTCGAATTCAGATCGATAAACCGGTTGAAATAGACATATCCAAAACAGCGTTATCATTGAATTTAGAAACATCGAATGGATGGCTAGTTTTTGATTATCCATTGAAGGTTCTCTCTATTAAAAATATTCATCAGGATGACAATAACTGGTTTATATCGGCGATGGAATTTACGGAATATGAGTTTGCTTTATCAGATGAGGCTGTTCACAACTTTCAAGCTTTACAAGAAAAAATGCAGTTGGAAAAGCCTAAAAGCTACCGTTTGAATATTGATACCGAACTTGAAAAACTACCTGATGATCAAGACGAGATTATACTATCTATCTTTGTAAGGCTGTCTGCAGAAAGTGATTACATTACCTTGTTTGATAGGGGATCTGTTGATGTTGAAGGGCATAACTAAAGCAAGTGGAAGCCAAACCATTAATTTTGAGTCAGAGTGGGATGCCCTGTTCACTAAAATTAAGGAATAAGCTGCGTAGTTAATAGATTCGTATTAGACATATCAACAATCACTCAACAGGATTTGGAAAATATTTACCAATACATCATGCCCGGTGGAAGACATCTAGATGGATATTAGATTTGATCCTATTGCTATCGATACACACTTTTTCAATATGTAGCATGAGATGTTTATTAGTTTTAGGTTAAAAAATGAGAATGTTTATAAAGATATGAATATATTAAAGGAATAGAAGATGGCTGATGCAAGTGTTGCGTTTGATGATGCAATTAAACATATAATGAAAAATTCAGAACAGTATCTTTACCAGTTTAATTTCTCAGCATGCGAGCTTTGGTTATGCAATGAATTATGTAAAATTTTGAATTTCGAAGCTGGCACTGGTGTATCTAGTGAAAAGAATGAGTTTATTTATAACGAAGATAAGAAAAGAGACTTGTCTATTTATCATTGGGATAAAAATGGCACTGAGAAGTTGCTTGAGCATATAGAAGTGAAAGTAGTTTATCCTAAATATTTGTTAAGCCATAAAGTAAATTGGCTTGACTCATTAGTGAATAAACTTGAAAGATCACAGCTAAATTTCAATGAATATATTGGTTACCATGGCTGGGTATTTTTTGTTTGGACATCAGATAGAACATATTCAAAAAAATACCCCAATCCAACCGATTTTTTTAATAGAGATACTCAAGAGATTAAAACTAAATTGCCTCATTGTTATAATTCAAAAACAGACTTCCAATGTGTTGATATCATTGATGGAAGCTTTTTATGGAGAGGTGTTACTAAACGTATTGTTGTTAAGGGCATGCAATTTACTAAGGCAGCAAAACAGATTTCTGTTTGAATACTAATCTGATTTTCTATTACAAATTTTAACTACCCAAGTGAAAAAGCCAGTCCGTCTCTCTTACATTAAGAGAAAAAAACTGGCTTTTTTGTAATTATGTTAAGAAGTCGAAAACTAAAGCACTGCCCCCATAAACTGTTTCAGTTCATCTGTCTGTGGGTTGGACAAGATGGTTTTTGGATCGCCTTGTTCCCAGACTTTGCCTTGGTGCATGAAGACAACTCGGCTGCCGACGTCGCGAGCGAAGTTCATTTCATGAGTAACTAGAACCAAGGTGATACCTTCTTTAGCCAGTTGTTCGAGTACTTTTAATACTTCGCCGACCAATTCTGGATCAAGGGCAGATGTGATTTCGTCACACAGCAAGACTTTTGGTGACATTGCCAAGGCGCGGGCGATGGCGACACGTTGTTGCTGGCCGCCAGACAGCTTTTCTGGGAAACTGTCGAATTTTTCTGCAAGTCCCACTTTTTCTAGCATGGCGCGAGCCGTCGTTTCGGCCTCGGCTTTGCTTTTCTTCAAGACGATAGTCGGTGCAAGCATGACGTTTTCGCCAACTGTCATGTGCGGGAACAGGTTGAAGTTTTGGAAAATCATACCGACGCTAAGCGCAAGACGACGAACCTGAATGTCTTCTGTGGTGACTTCTTTACCGTCAACGGTAATGCCGCCTTCTTGGTATTGCTCTAAGCCATTGATGCAGCGCAGTAGAGTACTTTTACCAGAACCACTTTTGCCGATGATAGAAACCACTTCGCCAGCTTTGATGTCTAGATCAATGCCTTTCAGCACATGATTATCGCCATAGTATTTATGGACTTGATGTAAGTTAACGAGAGACATTGAATTTTTTCTCCAGATGCTTGCTGTACAAAGACAGTGGATAACAGAGCATGAAATAAATCAGCGCAACTAACGTGAATATTTTGAACGGCTCAAAAGTAGCGTTATTTAACATGGTGCCGACTTTAGTCAGTTCGACAAAACCAATAACTGATGCCAACGCTGTGCCTTTAATGACTTGCACTGAAAAGCCGACAGTCGGGGCGGTTGCCACGCGAATGGCTTGCGGCAAGATAATATGTCGTAGGGTTTGTAAAAAGCTCAAACCCAAACAACGGCTGGCTTCCCATTGGCCTTTCGGCAATGTGTCGATACAGCCACGCCAGATTTCAACCAAGAAGGCGCTGGTAAAAAACGTCAGTGACAAAATCGCTGCGCCCCAAGCGGAGATTTCATAGCCCAGCATGGATAAGCCAAAGAAGCACAAGAACATCTGCATCAGCAATGGCGTGCCTTGAAATAGCTCCACGTATATTTTTACGATGCGTTGCATCACAGGATTACGCGTCAAACGCATGGCGGTTAATGTCAGCGCGACCGTGGTACCGCCGATAAACGCGGCGAGTGACAATAAAATGGTCCATTGTGTCGCAAACATTAGGTTGCGCAGAATGTCGTAGTTAGAAAATTCGATCATTGAGTTTCCCTCATTTTGCTTTTATGGAATGCCTTTTAATTAGACGTTCGATAAGCAAATAGGCGTTTTCCTAAAGCGTTGAAAGCAAATCTCAGCAGAATAGACAAACCAAGGTACATCAAGGCGGTAACGAAGTAGCTTTCAAAAGCACGGAAGTTACGTGATTGCACAAGGTTGGCTGCGTAGGTTAAGTCTTGCACCGAAATCTGAGAAATAACCGCAGAACCCAGCATGACGATAATGCATTGGCTGGTAAGTGCTGGGTATATCTTTTCAAATGCCGGAATAAAGATTACGCGCGTCAGTGTTTGGCGAAAGTTCAATCCCAGCACTTTTGCCGCTTCTATTTGACCTTTTGAAATGCTGGCAAGACCGGCACGAATGATTTCTGTGCTGTATGCGCCAAGGTTAATAGTCAGTGCGATCATGCTGGCTTCCCATGGCGACAACATCATGCCAATCGCAGGTAGACCAAAGAAGATAAAAAAGAGCTGAACAATAAACGGCGTGTTACGGATAAGTTCCACGTACACACTGACAACTCGTTGACCTGCTCGGTTGCCATATTGGCGTACGGTCGCGCAGACCGTACCCAATACCACTCCCAAGATCGTTGTCAGTACAGTGAGTTCAACAGTGGTTTTTAAACCACTGAGGAATACGTCGCTGTATTGCAATAGATCAGAGAAATACAACATAACGAAAGCCTTATGCGCCGAAGCCTTTAGGTAGTGGTGCTTTTAACCATTTCATTGAAATGTCGTTTAGTTCACCAGATGCCAACGCGCCTTTGATCAGCTCGTTTACTTTGGCTTGTAGTGCTGTTTCGCCTTTTGCCATGCCGATGTAGCAAGGGGAGTCTTTCAGCATGAATTTACTTTCTGGTGCACGTTGTGGCTGACGTTTAGCAATTTCAGCGGCAACCAAATTACCGGTAGCGATTAAGTTCACTTGACCAGATAGGTAAGCGGTTAGCGTGGTGTTGTTGTCTTCAAAGCGACGTACGTTGACAGATTTAGGTGCGTTTTTTTCAAGCTCTAAATCTTCTACCGAACCACGAGTAACACCAACGGTTTTGTCTGCTAGCTGGCTGATTTGTGTAACGGCAACATCTTCAGAACCAAAGACGCCTAAGAAGAAAGGTGCGTACGGTGTAGAGAAGTCGATGGCTTTTTCACGTTCTGGGTTTTTACCAAGACTAGAAATGACTAGGTCGACTTTTTTGGTTTGTAGATAAGGAATACGGTTTGCACTAGTCACTGGAACGATTTCGATTTTCACGCCCATTTCTTTAGCGATGTAATTTGCCATGTCCACATCGATGCCTTGAGGTTTCAAATCGGTACCAACGGATCCAAATGGAGGGAAGTCTTGAGGAACGGCAATGCGAATAAGTTTACGGTCTTTTATATCCTGCAACACGTCTGCGCTTGCGCTTAATGCGCTAAAGCCTGCTGCAATGATTAATGTTTTGCCTAGTAGTTTGGTCAATCTTTTCATGGTTGGGGGTCCTATTTCGTTTTGTGAATGCCTGAAACACAATTTGCAACACCCATGCCAACATGAAACAAAAGTTTCTTAACTATTGATTTGTGTAACAAATCACTGCAAATAAGACTTAAACCCCCAGTTACTCAGTACGGCAATGAAAAGACTTTGTGATGAAATAGGGAGCTTTACCCTTGCTTTGTGCGCCAATGTAGGGCGAAGTTGATATTTTGGTGCGCTCTTTTTTGTCTGATTTGATCTGTTTTTCTGATGAAAGCGTACTACGAGGCATCAAAGCGATAATCTAAGTTGGCAGTTCAACGATAATCAATTACCGTAGAGCAAAATATCCCCGAATTGAGGTTAACACGTGGCTACAAAGCAGGATGTGCTATCCCTGATCGAGCAGACTTACCCAACCCTGTCTCCTTCAGCGCGATCCATAGCGAACTATTTACAACAAAATCCCTTGGCGATTGTAAGTCAAACATCAGCTGAGATTGCCGAAAACACTAACACGTCAAAAGCGACGGTGAGTCGTTTCTTTCGTCAGCTTGGTTATGATTCGCAACAAGGTGCCAAACAAGCGCAATTAGCATTACGTGAAAGCGGCGTACCGATCTTCATCCAAGGCTCGTCTTTGGATCAAACCGCGCAAGAGCTAAAAAACCTATCGCTTACCTTTGAAGGTTTGCGACCTGAAATCCTTAACGAGATTAGTGAGCGCCTAGCCAAAGCAAGCCGAGTGACCTTGATAGGTTTTCGTAATGCTTATCCACTGGCGTTGCATTTCCGCCAGCAGCTGCAACAAGTGCGTCATTCTGTGCGCTTATTACCACAACCAGGGCAAACTCTAGGTGAAGATCTACACGACATTCTTGACGATGAAGTGATTGTCTTGCTCGGCTTTAGACGCCGTACCCGCCAGTTCAAAAAAATCGTGGAAGCACTAGAAGGTCGAACCACCGTCTTGATTACCGACCCAACTGGGCAAGTCTATAACCAGCAAGTGTCTCATGTGTTGGTGTGTCATCTTGGCAATGAAAGTCCTTTTGACAGCTACGCCGCACCAATGAGTTTGATCTCCATGCTGTGCAACCGCGTGTTTGGCTTTTTGGGAGATGCAGCTAGTCGTCAGACGCAGGCGATTTCGGCGTTGTATGAAGATTTGGATGAGTTAGAACCTTAACGGTTACGACTACTGTGCTCGACAATGCTTTGTTAAATACACCCACACTGTTTGCGACAGGTCGGCAGAAAAAAGAGATTTATTTTTCGTTTCAGTTGACAGTTTGGTGAAACGATTGTTTCATATGTGCTAATCAAGCGGAGGACATATGAAACATTTCATGGCACAAAATCCTTTTATACACTCTAAAGAGCTTACATTGGATTCAACATCGAGCGAAACGGCTGGGAATGATAGCTCATCAGCTAATCCTACTTTGCCACTGAGTGGTTTACGTTTGGCGGTGAAAGACTTGTTTCATATGGCAGGACTGCCAACTTCCGCAGGCAATCCAACTTGGCTTGCTACTCATCCGATTCCGACAAAAACGTCTTCTAGTGTTGCTACTTTGCTTGATGCCGGGGCAATTTTTTGCGGTAAAACCATTACTGATGAGTTGGCTTACAGTCTCAATGGGCAAAATATTCATTACGGAACACCCTCAAATCCGGTGACACCAAATCGTCTCCCAGGCGGGTCGTCATCGGGTTCGGCGGTGGCTGTGTCATCTGATCTTGCCGATATAGGTTTAGGCACAGATACGGGCGGCTCGATTCGAGTGCCAGCCAGTTACAATGGTTTGTTTGGATTACGTCCGACGCATGGCGTGATTCCGTCCGATAACATGGTTGCCCTTGCACCCTCTTTCGATACGGTTGGTTGGCTCACGAGAGACTTAGCCACACTAGAAAAAACAGCCCGTGTTCTGCTGAAGAGTAAGCTCCCTAAAGAATTTAGTAACGTATTGATTACCAATAATTTAATTGATCAAGTTGCCCACGTAAAAGAGCTAAAAACACAGCTGAAAACGTGGCGTGAACAAAAGCGTTTTCCTAAAGAATCCTCTATCGTTATTGACACCAAAGCGTGGAAAACCAGCGAGACATTTCGAACTTTGCAAGGTGCGGAAATTTGGCATGAACATGGCAAGTGGATTAATGATCTTAAAGGCCTAGCTGGTGTTGACACCTCCTCCGTTTTTGCACCAGATATACAGTCGCGTTTCGAATGGAGCCAAACTATTTCTGAAGCCGATGTTGCTGCGGCAAAACAGCAAAGACAGCGCTTTACGGATTGGCTAGAAAACGAAATCGAAGGATCAGTTCTTATCATTCCGACCACCCCCGGTTTAGCACCTTTATTTGATGTGGCCGACGACGAGCTTGCCGCTTATCGTAATCAATTAATGGATATTACTGCCATTGCAGGATTAGCCGGTCTTCCGCAATTGCATTTACCGGTTTGTACCTTAAATGGCGCACCATGTGGCTTGTCCTTAGTGGGTTCAAAAGGCACAGATTTAGCGCTGATTGAATTCGCAAAACACTTAATGGAGTCGGCGTCATGAGTACTTTGAATCCCAATAATGACTCACACACGAATAACATAAAAAAGAACGACATTGCTTTTACCGCGCCGCATTTCAAAGCTACAGAAACAGGGCGAAAAATTCTTGAGCAAGGTGGTACAGCAATAGAAGCCATGGTTGCTGCTGCCGCGACGATTGCGGTGGTTTATCCACACATGAATGGTTTGGGTGGCGATGGTTTTTGGTTGATTAGTGAGCCGGGTAAAGAACCAATTGGCATTGATGCTTCTGGTAAAGCGGCGCAACTGGCGACACTGGATTTTTATAAAGGCCACGACAGCATTCCAGCACGAGGTGGCAAAGCCGCATTGACGATGGCGGGAGCTGTTGCAGGTTGGCAAGAAGCCTTGGTAGTGAGCCAAGCTTGGCAAGCCGCCTCCAATGCACAAAAATTGCCGTTATCGACCTTGCTTGATGATGCCATTCAATTAGCGAAAAACGGCAGTGACGTGACAAAAACCTACGTCGATGCAAGCAAGAAAACCTTTGCTGACTTAGTTGGTGTTCAGGGTTTTTCTGAGGCATTTTTGAACGCTGGTAGCATTTACGAACAAGGCGATATGTTGGCCTTGCCAGTACTGGCAAGAACGCTAGAACAACTTGCTGAAAAAGGCTTAGACGATTTTTATCATGGTGATATTGCCACACGTTTGGCGAAAGATTTAGCCAGCGCAGGCTCGCCGATTCGCTTAGCGGATTTTCATTCTTATCAGGCAAAACGCGTAGAACCTTTGCAGGTCAAAACCAGCGTCGGCTCTCTTTATAATCTGCCTGCGCCGACACAAGGCATCGCGTCTTTATTGATTTTGGCCTTGTATGACAAGCTTTATACGCAAGGCAAAACGGTCACAGACATGTCGCATTTACTGATTGAATGTACCAAACAAGCCTTTATCGCTCGTAACCAATTTGTGACTGACGAATCTCGTCTAGCAATGGATTTATCGTCTTTATTGGATGAAGAACAGCTAGAAAAAATGTGTCACGAAATCGCCTTAGAGCGAGCGCAACCTTGGCCACATCAAGCCAAACATGGCGACACCATTTGGATGGGCGCTTGTGATAGTGAAGGTCGAATGGTTAGCTATATTCAGAGTTTGTATTGGGAATTTGGCTGCGGCGTAGTCAGTCCTTCCACTGGTATTGTGTGGAACAACCGTGGTTCTTCGTTTTCGTTGGAAAAAGGTTCTCTGCAAGAGCTTGGGCCGAACCTCAAACCTTTTCATACACTGAATCCTGCTTTTGCCGAATTAAACGATGGTCGTCGTATGAGTTACGGCACCATGGGTGGCGAAGGCCAGCCACAGACTCAAGCAGCCTTGTTTAGTCGTTATGTTTATCATCAAATGCCGTTAGATCAAGCCATCAGCGAAGGTCGTTGGTTACTTGGTCGGACTTGGGGTGACGTTAGCCATAATCTGAAAATCGAACGAGACTTTGCCGATATAGTCGCCGATGAGCTGGTTAAGCGCGGTCACGATTTGGTTATCGTCGATTCATGTAATGAATTAATGGGTCACGCTGGCGCGGTTGTGCTTCATCCGGAAGGTCATACCGAAGCTGCAACGGACCCAAGAAGTGATGGCTTGGCCATCGATAGCACTGATATTTAGAAACAGTCAGATTTAGTAACACTTTAGTTAGTAATCATCTCACTTAGGAGAAAACAGAAAAATGTCATTCATAATGGAAAACTATTCCATGATTCTCGCCATGATGGCCACTGGTGTGGTGGGTGGGATTTTAGCCGGTTTGTTAGGTGTCGGCGGCGGTATTGTTATCGTGCCTGTGTTGTATTTCTTGTACCAAGGTATGGGCGTTAGTGCGGATTCTGCCATGTTAGTTGCCACAGCGACCTCATTGGCAACCATTATTCCTACTTCCATTAGCTCGATCCGTTCCCATAATGCCAAGGGCAATGTTGATTTCGACTTGCTAAAACGTTGGGGCTTTTTCATCTTCTTAGGTGTGATGGTCGGTAGTTTCGTTGTTACACGTGTTGATGGCCAATGGTTATCTTTGCTGTTCGGTATTATTGCTACTTTATCAGCATTGAATATGTTGCTTGGCAAAAAAGACGGCGTGTTCAAATCCTTACCGGGCAATGCGGGTCAAAGTGTCATGGCGACGTGTATAGGCTTTTTTAGCTCAATGGTTGGCATCGGCGGCGGCACATTGACCGTCCCGACTCTGACTTTTTGTAACTACCCAGCGCATCGTGCTGTTGGTACGGCCGCAGCGGTTGGCTTGATCATTTCATTGCCAGCGGCATTAACTATGCTGATTTTTGGTCAAAGTCCTGTTGATGCACCTTATGGCACAGTGGGCTTAGTTAACCTAATTGGCGTTATTTGCATCATTCCATTGACGGTTTTGTTTGCACCTGTTGGCGCGGGATTAGCTCATCGTTTAGATGCTTCTAAGTTGAAGAAAGTCTTCGCTGTTGTGTTGATATTCACTGGCATCAAGATGCTTTATCAGGTTTTAGGTTAGGAGATTATTATGCAGCCACTTTCATTACCTCCAAGATTATTAATGGGCCCCGGCCCGATTAACTGCTATCCACGCGTGTTGTCGGCTATGTCGACTCAGTTAGTGGGCCAATACGATCCAACCATGACCAGTTACATGAACGAAGTCATGGAATTGTATCGCCGAGTTTTTAATACCAAAAACCAGCAAACCTTTTTGATTGATGGTACTTCTCGCGCTGGGATTGAAGCGGCTTTGGTGTCTTGCTTAGAACCAGGCGATAAAGTGCTGATTCCTATCTTTGGTCGCTTTGGTCATTTGTTGGCTGAGATTGCTGAGCGCGCCGATGCCGAAGTTCATACTATCGAAGTGCCTTGGGGTGAAGTCTTTGATCCGCAGCAAATTGAAGACGCGATCAAAAAAGTACAGCCAAAACTATTGGCGATTGTACAGGGCGATACTTCGACCACTATGTTCCAACCATTAGAAGAGCTAGGCGAGATTTGTCGTGCTCACGATGTGTTGTTTTACACCGATGCGACGGCATCGATTGGTGGCAACCCGTTGGAAGTGGACGCATGGAAAATCGATGCGGTGTCTGTTGGTTTGCAAAAGTGTTTGGGTGGGCCATCTGGCAGTGCTCCGATCACATTGAGTGATCGCTTTGTGTCTTGTGTACGCAAACGTGCTCATGTAGAAGCGGGCATTCGCGATGCGCATCATCAAGGCTCATCTGGCATGCGTATTCGCTCTAACTATTTTGATTTGCCAATGATCATGGATTATTGGGGTGACGAGCGTTTGAACCATCATACGGAAGCCGCAACCATGTTGTTCGGTTCTCGTGAATGTGCGATTCAGCTACTTAACGAAGGCCAAGATGCGGTAATTCAGCGCCATCAGTTAGCAGGCGATGCCATGCTACAAGGCGTTCTAGCCATGGGCTTAAAGCCATTTGGTAACTTGAAACACAAGATGACCAACGTAGTGGGCGTGCATATTCCTGATAACGTCGATGGCGAAAAAATTCGCCATGATTTATTGACCATCTTTAACATCGAAATAGGCACCAGCTTTGGTCCATTAAAAGGCAAGGTTTGGCGCATCGGCACCATGGGTTATAACGCTCGTCAAGACGCGGTACTGCACACCTTGCAGTCGCTTGAAACTGTGCTTCGACGCGCTGGATTTGCTTTACCAGCAGGTGCTGCCGTCGATGCGGCCATGGCCGTTTATAGTGGGGAAGTCTAATGATTGGTGATGTAAAGATTGATTGCAACAAACTCGCTCAGTTGGTGATGTACCGCTGTGATGAACTTGGCAAAATCAGTCAAAGCGATGATTGCCTAGATCGTCGCTATCTCACCAAAGAACACAAACAAGCCAATGGATTGGTGGGCGGCTGGATGCAAGACGCAGGTATGCAAACGTGGCAGGATGAAGCTGGTAACCTTTGGGGACGCTGGCAAGCCGCAGCCCCAGATGCGCCGCGTTTTATCATGGGTAGCCACTTGGATACTGTACCAAACGGTGGTCAATACGATGGCATGCTGGGCGTTATCACGCCGGTGACCTTGATCGGAGCGATGCAACAAGCGGGAATCCGTTTGCCATTTCATCTTGATGTAGTGGGATTTGGTGACGAAGAAGGCACACGTTTTAGCTCTACATTACTTGGCAGTCGCGCGCTAACAGGTCAATGGCCAACAAGCTGGGCCGATTTAAAAGACAGTGATGGCATTAGCCTAGCACAAGCATTAAAAGACTTTGGTTCGGACTTTGCTAGTATTCCTAATGCCGCCATCGAAACCGACAATCTGCTTGGTTACCTTGAGCTTCATATTGAACAAGGACCAGTATTAGAACAATTGGATTTGCCAGTGGGTGTCGTTAGCGCAATCGCTGGGGCAAAACGCTTTGAATTTAATATTACCGGTATGGCTGGGCACGCTGGTACTGTGCCGATGAATCTACGCCAAGATGCCCTTTGCGCCAGCAGTGAGATGATTCTTGCGGTAGAACGAGTCGCTCAAAATCATGGCATTGTTGCCACTGTTGGACGTATTCAAAATCGTCCCAATGGCGTTAATGTGATTTCTGGTAACACGGGATTTTCTCTCGACATTCGCAGCGAATTCGATGACAAACGCGACATAGCACTCGACGAAATATTGCTAGAATTAGAAGCCATTGCTGCACGTCGTAATGTGCGTATTGAACGCAAAGCGACCCATGCAGCTAACGCCGTGCATTGTGATGACAAATTGCAAAGCGTGCTACGCAACGCCATCGAAGCACAGAATATCCCAGTACATACTCTATTCTCTGGTGCGGGACACGACGCTATGGCGATTGCCGACATTTGCCCTGTGGCCATGTTGTTTATGCGTTGCGACAAAGGTATTAGTCATCACCCAGCGGAAGCGATTGATACACCAGATGTGGCGGTGACCTTGGCCGTGTTGAGTCAGACATTACAGAGTTTGGCCTAACGGTTTACTTTATGCCCTACGCAAATAATACACCGAAGCAAACTCGTAGGTCAGATGAGACGAGGAACGAGGCGTAATCTGACGGTTGAAGATGCATGTGACGATTAAAAATGGCACATTACGCTTCGCTTATGATGCCCTACGTAGATAATACACCGAAGCAAACTCGTAGGTCAGATGAGACGAGGAACGAGGCGTAATCTGACGGTTAAAGATGCATGTGACGATTAAAAATGGCACATTACGCTTCGCTTATGTGGACTACGCAGACAATACACGGAAGCAAACTCGTAGGTCAGATGAGACGAGGAACGAGGCGTAATCTGACGGTTGAAGATGCATGTGATGATTGAAAATGGCACATTACGCTTCGCTTATGATGCCCTACGCAGACAATACACGGAAGCAAACTCGTAGGTCAGATGAGACGAGGAACGAGGCGTAATCTGACGGTTAAAGATGCATGTGACGATTAAAAATGGCACATTACGCTTCGCTTATGTGGACTACGCAGACAATACACGGAAGCAAACTCGTAGGTCAGATGAGACGAGGAACGAGGCGTAATCTGACGGTTGAAGATGCATGTGATGATTGAAAATGGCACATTACGCTTCGCTTATGATGCCCTACGCAGACAATACACGGAAGCAAACTCGTAGGTCAGATGAGACGAGGAACGAGGCGTAATCTGACGGTTGAAGATGCATGTGACGATTAAAAATGGCACATTACGCTTCTCATGATGCCCTACGAAAATAAAATTTAAAGGGATTGGCCCTTGTTTTAGCTAAAGGATAAATGTATGAATTTTACACGCATTTTTAACGATGATCAGGGCAAAAGCCAGTTCGGAGAAGTAAATCTTGATGTCCGCGATGGCGGTCCAATTGGCTTTTTGTCAGAGCGCTTTCCAGTAGGCGATATGATTTTTCGTGAAACGCCAAGCGACTACGACTTCAAATGGCATCCAGCGCCACAGCGCCAGCTTTTGTTCATCATCAAAGGCCGTTGCGAGTTCATGGTATCGTCCGGTGAAACCCGCCAATTTGGCGCGGGCGATGTTGTGTTGTTAGAAGACATAGAAGGCGAAGGCCATTGCAGTAAGGCATTATTCAACGAAGTCAGACACTCGATTTTTGTGACTTTGCCAGATGATGTGGTGTTTGGCTAAATCTAATATCCGTTTCTTAAAGTATGTCCTTGTTTTAAGACTTACACCTAAGCATAGTGAGGCCGTTAAGTTTGCCCTTATGTGACCAGTTTCCTCGCCAGTAATTACCTGCAAAATGTTTAGTAGTGACAATCGCCTACTTACTTGTATCTGAGTAAGAGGTTGATGCAAGCTTCGTTATCCTAATGGTAGAGATTTCAATAGTGGGTTATAAACTGAGGCTAAATTGAGTTCGCGGACAGTATAGTTTTAGGTTTAGCTCGTGACAGATATATGCATCCCCTCTAATGTTTAGATTTATTAATTATGCAATTAGCTCGGCTGAGTAATTTAAAACATTTTTTATGGCTCACTATCTTACCTTTGGTGGGTTGCACTTCTCACGAACACTTTAATCGGCCTTATTCTGATCAGTCTGGGGCTAAGGTTGTTCCATCATGGTGTCATAATAGAGTTGGACCTGAGGAGTTATTGTTATTCTTTTTGGGCGAGACTAAGGTAGAGGTTACTTTGCTCTCTGATAAAGAGAGTCAAACATTACTTGTCCATACTAGCTCTAAAAAGTCTCATTCTGTCATTAGTGATCAATTCTCAATACTTCAGGATGGAAACGAAGCAAAAATTTTAGAGGTTAAGGAATCGGATTCTTCATACTTTCATTCAGTTGTTCCTGACAGTTTTTATTTTAGCGACATCAGCATTAAAGCCTCAGGTGATTATAAAGAAGCCTTCACTCTACAAGGTTTAGAGATTGTCATAAACGGGGTGGCATACCCAATTGAAAACATTACTTTTAAGAAGGACGAGGATGTCTTCCTTAATCCGTGGAATTGCTAATGAAAAAATCACTAATGCTTGCCTTGATGGCTTTGTTATTGGCCGCTTGCGGCACTCGAGTTTCATTTGAAAAAAGTGGAGAAGAGAAAAGCTGCCAAATTATAGGTGAAAAAAGCAACGCGATGACCATCTTGTGTGATGAATCTACTATATCTATAAGTAGTAGTTATACTCGAGTCGAGAGAGTGAAGAGCTTTGTTCCTTTCATGCCTACCAAAAGAGAAACTTGGGTAATTTCATTGATTATTGGTGTGAGATCAACGGATTCTGCCCCACTGGTTATGAATAGCCAGACTATGACGATCGATCAACCAAGTCGTTTACAAACACCTATCTTTCTTGAGTCAGAAAGCTATACCAAGACAACAAAGTCTAAAATTGTGGTTGAACAAGAAGTGCAAAAAGTCTTTGAAATAGAGATTGATAAAGTTGCTCCTTTTGTTCTTAGTGGTTTGGAAATACGTGTAGGTGATCAAAAATATAACTTTAATGGGATTCGTATTTTACCTTCAAGGCAGTTTTAATTTTTTTTAGTGAAGGTTTGTATGACTGTAGTTGCTGTTATTAAAGATATACCCTTTCAAAGTCAGTTTTATCAAATTTCTATGTTGGGCACCCAGCCACACATGTTTCTTGATTTAGTTAGTTTCTTACCACGAGGCTTTACGGAGTATGGAAATTTAGACAATGCTTGCTTGATCCATATGAAAGGACATGTATAAAGCTGAATTTATTAGTAATTCTTAAAAGCCTGAATCGAATGATTCGGGCTTTTTTTATTGCTTTCAATTAGTCTTTTACGTCACGCTTAATGCTTATGAGGATGATAATTGTTACTATAACGATTTTGGCTGTTCGTATCTTTCAGCGCCGCTATTTGTTAACAAAGAACAATTGAAGGAAGCACCTCAACATGCTGGTAAACCAAGTAAGAAAATGGGCATTTTTGCTGACAGTGATTTTGCTGATTTTAGCACCTGTAAATCAGGCGATGGCTTCCGATAGTAAAAACAGTGTCCATAAAAACGATGTATATAAAGAGATTGTTCATGCGATGGGGAGTTCTGAGGTCCCCAAAAAAGTTTTACGTGTGGTGACTTTGTTTCAAGGGGCGACCGATTCTGTGGTGGCATTAGGCGTGACGCCTGTTGGTGTAGTGGATTCTTGGGCGCAGCAGCCAACCTATGAATATTTGCGAGATGCTTTGAAAGGCGTAGCTCATGTGGGGTTGGAAACTCAACCGAACCTTGAGGCGATAGTGGCGTTAAAGCCAGATTTGATTATTGGCACCAAGTCTCGTCACGAAAAAATATACCATCAATTGTCGCAGATCGCGCCCACTGTGATGACTGAAAATGTGTATGACTTTAAAACCATTTTGGATTTAACGGCTGAGGCATTAGGTAAGCAAGTTAAAGGAAAACAGGTTTGGGACGACTTTCAGCAGCGCATTACTACCCTCCACAATGCTATCAAGCAACGCGAAGCAAACTGGCCATTAACCGCAGCGATTCTAAATATTCGTGCTGATCATTTGCGTCTGTATTTGAACCAGAGTTTTCCAGGCGTGGTGTTGAAGGAGATAGGTTTTAAATTCCCTTTGCCAAATGAAAAAGGTTGGGGGGTGAAGTTGAAAACCAAAGAAGCCTTGCCGAGTGTGAATGCGGATGTGTTCTTTGTTATTTTGCATTCCAATGATGCTGCCGTTAGACAAAATTACGACGCTTGGCGCGCTCACCCGTTATGGAAAATGTTAACAGCACCTAAAAACCAGCAAGTGTATGAAGTGGATAATGTGGCTTGGTTGTTGTCTGGTGGGATTCTGGGTGCAGAAAAAATCTTAGATCAGTTGTACCAAATCTATCAATTACCTCAGGCCGATCAATAGAGCATTTATGCGCTTACACAACAGTAGCCCTTTTAAATGGAGCCTTCTTGCTCTGTCTATTTTATGCCTGATGTTGTCCTTGTTGGGGAGCATTGCCTATGGGCAATATGTCATTTCAGCGAAATCGGTTTGGACAGCGTTTTGGGCATTTGATCCTCAATCTATTGATCATGTTATTATCCGTACCACGCGTTTATCACGTGCTCTTGTTGCTTGTTTGGTTGGCTCAGCGTTGGCGGTGGCGGGTGTTTTAATGCAAGCCTTAACACGTAATCCGCTGGCGTCACCGTCTATTTTTGGCGTCAATGCGGGCGCTGTATTTGCCATTGTGTTGTTCTCGACTTTCTTTTCCGTTACATCCCTGAATACGTTTTTATGGCTGGCTTTTTTGGGCGCGAGCGTGGCTGGGGCCTTAGTGTATGGGCTGGGCAGTTTAGGCAAAGACGGATTATCTCCGGTTCGTATCGTGCTGTCTGGTGCGGCGATCTCGGCGCTGTTTATGGCTTTTACTCAAGGCATATTGGTGATTGGCCAAGAGGGGTTGGACAGTGTTTTGTTCTGGGTGGCTGGTTCTGTATCTGGTCGTGATTTGTCTATGGTGATGCCATTAGCACCCGCTTTTATTATTGGCATCGTGTTGGCGATACTGTCGGCACCGCAGATCAATATTTTGTTGTCCGGTGACGACATTGCTAAAGGATTGGGGCAGAACACGGTGCTGATTAAAGTGATGTTGAGCTTGCTGATTATTGGTTTGGCGGGTGGTTCGGTCGCGCTTGGCGGCAGTATCGGTTTTATCGGTTTGATGGTACCCCATATGGTGCGTTCAGTGGTGGGTTATGATCATAAATGGCTAATTCCGTTAAGTGCTTTGTGGGGCGCTATTTTGTTGTTGTGTGCGGATGTGATCAGTCGTTTTGTGATCATGCCAGAAGAGGTACCAATTGGTGTGACAACAGCGATTTTAGGTGCGCCCTTCTTTATTTATTTGGCACGTAAAGGAGGTAAACGTGAGTAAGTTTTTCAGCGTTCGTTACCGTTTATTTTCTTTTTCGACTCCAGTTCGTTCTTTGTGGTCGATGCTTGTTCTCCTCGTTTTTTTTCTCTCGATTATTTTGCTTTCCCTGTGTTTAGGCGAAGAGTTCATAGCTTTGCCGCAAGTGCTTCAGGTACTGCTTGGAAAGGGCGGTCAGGCTGCGCAGTTTGTCGTGGAAACTTTGCGTATGCCTCGCGTACTGATGGCGGCCATGGTGGGGGCTACGTTGGCTTCTTCTGGGTTGGTATTGCAATCAATGATACGTAATCCGCTGGCGTCACCAGATATTATTGGCATTACTGGCGGAGCTTCTGCCGCCGCGGTGTGTTTTTTATCCTTTTTTGCGACGGCAATGGGGGTTATCTGGTTGCCTGTTTTTGCCATCGCGGGTGCTTTGCTGGCGGCTTTGTTAATTTATGCGCTCGCTTGGAATAGTGGCGTAACGCCGATGCGGTTGGTATTGGTCGGCATAGGTATTTCCTCGGCGATGGGTGCGGTGACGACCTTTGTTATTGCGGCGAGCCCACTTTCGACCAGTATTACCGCGTATATCTGGCTAACAGGCAGCGTATATGGCGCGAGTTGGGTTGAGGTGAAAGCCTTGTTGCCGTGGTTGTTGATTTCGTGGCCCTTGGCGTTTTATTTAGCGCGCCGGGTGAATACCCAAGAATTGGGTGATCAACTGGCAACTGGGCTGGGTGTACCTGTGCAGCGCTTGCGTTTAGCTCTGTTATTTTTGAGTGTGATTATGGCAGCGCCAGCTATTGCTTATGCTGGTGCGGTGGGCTTTGTCGGTTTGATCGCACCACACATTGCCAGACGTCTTGTTGCGCGGAGTTTCGCTCTTTTACTACCAACCTCTGCATTGGTCGGTGCTTGCCTAGTGATGCTGGCAGACCTTTGTGGTCGCTTGTTGTTTCAGCCTTTGGATATTCCCGCTGGTGTTTTTGTGTCTGCTATTGGTGCACCATTCTTTATTTATTTACTTTATCGACAGCGTTTCTGAGTCGGTTAGCCATATTGGGATTTTTTAATCATGAGTTTGTCTGAACATTTTTTAGTAGACGATAATTTATTAGCTCAGAGTCCATTAGAAAGTGTGGCGTTGTCTTTAGGTTATGATAAAAAAACCATTATTAAGTCGTTGGATGTGGCTATTAAACCTAACCAAATTACAGTGCTGGTGGGCGGCAATGGTTGTGGTAAATCTACCTTACTGAAGTCGTTTGCCCGATTGTTGAAACCTTCGACTGGCCAGATTCTCCTGAATGGTGCAGATATTCATTCCTTGTCTGGAAAGGACGTGGCTCGCAAGCTGGCTATCCTTCCTCAAGGACCTGTCGCCCCAGAAGGTTTGACGGTTGAGCAGTTGGTTCGTCAAGGTCGTTATCCTCATCAAAATTGGCTACAAAGTTGGACCGAAGACGACGAACGATTAGTTCGTAAAGCCTTGCAAGACACCAATATGACCGAGTTTGCAGATCGTTCCATTGATGCTTTATCTGGCGGCCAGAGACAGCGAGCTTGGATTGCCATGGCGCTGGCACAGAATACCGATATTTTGCTATTGGATGAACCAACAACCTATTTGGATTTAACCCATCAGATAGAGATTCTTGATCTATTGTTTGAGCTAAATGCGACTCAGAATACGACCATCTTGATGGTGTTGCATGATCTGAACCTTGCAGCTCGTTATGCTCATAACATGATCGCTATTAAAGACGGTACGGTTTTTTGCCAAGGCGCCCCAGAGACTATTTTAGACCATGATATGGTGAAAGCCGTGTTTGATATGGAATGCCATATCAGTGCCGATCCCCTGTTTGGTACGCCAATGTGTATTCCTTATGGAAAAGGGCGCAAGGTCGACTCTCAGGCAGCTGAGCATGTTTGAGCGAGATAACAAGCATGATCTTCTTGCTGAAGAGTGGGAGGTATTGGCGGCATTTGGGCTCAAGTTATATCAAGAAGATGAGCCGCTTGCGATTGATTCAAGCAAGTTATTAGATGACGACTTGTGCTTGGAAACGCTGCACAACATCATGCCAGAACTCGGCGCACCGAACCTTAAAGTGACTGCATCATTAGTGATAAAACGTGTGGCATTTCTCACTCTAGCACCTGTTTTATATGCTATGTCGAGTTTTGATAAAGGTCTTGATGCTTCGCTAGAAAACAGCGTCTTTGAATATCCGTTAGAAAATAAAATGTGGTTATCCAAGATGCCGTTAAAAATGACAGAGGTGTCTGTTTGGAAAGGCTCTGACAAAGAAGATCGAAACGCTTGGCGAAATGAGATCTTGAGCAAAGTATTTTTGGGGCATTTAACTTTATTGGTCGAGCAATTTTACCGCTTAACAAAAGTGTCTCGGCGCATTCTTTGGGAAAACGTCGCAGTACGTGTTTTTAGCATCTACGAACAACGTATTTTAGTAAATGTTGTTGAGGAAATGAGATCAAAAGCTCAAGCAGATTATGCGTATCTGCTTGATAAAAGTACGACGGATTTATTCGGTTTAAACGAAAATCCTTTAACGGCTTTTTATCGAGATAAACAGTTAACTGCACTATCGGAAAATCCTATTCGTGTTCGACGTACCTGCTGTTTTTACTATCAAGCCACTGAGCCGCCGGTGTATTGCGGCTCGTGTCCTTTACCTTTTAAAAAACTTAACTCTCCCCTTAAAAAATAAGAGAAAAGTTAGGTACGACAAGAAAATTAAAAGTCTAAACCATAAGCCAATGTCAGGGTGCGACCGCGGCCTTTGAAGTAAAGGTCGTCCGTTTTGACAGAGCTTTGAGAGTAGTAAGTGAAGTAGTCTTCGTTAAATACGTTGGCGACAGCAACACTCATTTTACCAACCGGAAGTTTGTAACCAACGGATGCGTCGACCAGGGTGTAGCCATCAAACTTTAACTCGTCATCATCGAAGCTCCTGTCAAAGGCATGATTAATTTGAAGTAAAGATGATAGTTTTTCATTCCAACGAGCATTCCATGAAGTTACCAAGCGATTAGGTGAAATATCGGAACCGGTCAGCTTAGTGTCTACTTTTCCATCTCCATCAGTATCAGACTTGCCTTGAATGAAAGAATAGCTGGCTTGTAGTCTATGGTCTTTGTTGAGCTGGAATCCTAAAGAAGCTTCAGCACCTTGAATCTCTTTCTTCTCTCGTTTTACAACATAGAGTCCATTAACGGCCTCAATGCGGCTTCCAAGTTCTGAGTTAGATTCGTAATAGCTTAATTCAAAATCGTATGGATGACGGTTTACACGAAAGCCGACTTCATAGTTATCGGTTACGATAGGGGATAGGTCTATCAGCGTATCGACATCTTGACCTGCTTTATTAACACCGCGTAGTACACGTCCTACATCAGGCATACCAAAGCCTTGTGAGTAGTTGGCAAATACACTAACAGCGCGTGTGATCTTAAAAACAGCACCAGCGTTGTAAACCGTATCACTAAAGCTTGGAGTGCCTCCATTAACGGTCACATTGTTATTCGCAGCGACTGTTTGGTAAGTATCTACGTCTAATTTAGCGTGTTCATAACGAGCGCCTGCTTGTAGAACTAAGCGATCAGTTGGTCGGTATTCAAATTGCACGAATGGAGCATAATTTGTGTATTCCGTTTCTGGAACATAAGTGCGGTTGGTCAATATTAACGTTTGGCTGGTTGTGTCTTGCAGTAAATCTAAGCCTGCAGTGACGCTTAAGTTGTTATCTAATAGGTCATCTTTGGTTAGACTGAATTTCGCGCCGATTTTTTCTGATTGATTTTGGCTTTGGTCAAAGGTTATGCCATTGCTAGCGTCTTGGAAGCTACGTGACTCTGATACACCATATCTCCCTTCAAAATCCTGATGGAAGACTTGCGCTTTAAACTCCATACCATCAAGGTCGCTGTCGGTATAAGAAAGGCTGGTGGTCTGAACATCGTTGTACGGGGCCAGACCTCTTGGTGTGCTTTTGATGGAGCTGGTTGGAACACCGTTTGCTCTGTCTCCATTTACTCCGGTAAAGTTCATACGTCCTTTTAATCGGTACTTGTTAACTTCAAGTTCCAGTCTTTTATCATCGGTTAGCCAGTAACCAAGTTTGACAAAAGCATCGTAGCTTTTTGAATCCATTGTTTCGCCACGAGTAGAGTCTGAACCAACATAGTTGCCGTCGGCATCAAGATAGATTCCCTGTACTTCGTTGGTCAAACCCACAAGGTAATCAAAATTATCTTGTGAACCTTCTACTTGGTAGCCAATTTTATAAGCCAGAGAGTCGCTTTTTAATTCATCTGTAGGCGTTGTCAGCTGAACGTCTATATGTTGTTTTAGTTCGTTTGAACGATTTGATTTGGTGATGAAGTTAATGATGCCGCCGGTTGCCCCTAAGCCATGAATTGCGCTTGCACCATGAATCACTTCAATGCGTTCCACCATAGCAAGGTCAATGGTGTGTGCGGCACGGCTACCGTCTCGAAGTGGATTAGACTGTGGAACACCATCTATCATGTATAAAACAGAGCGTCCTCGAAAGGATTGGCTGCTATCATTTAATTTTTGCGTATTCGGTGCATAGGCGGGTAGAAGATTAGAAAGCACTTGCGAGCTGTCAGAGCTGATGGACAGTTGTTCTTCAATTTGTTGTCGAGTGATAACAGTGATGACCTGAGGACTGTCTTCTTTTTTGGTATTAGAGCGACTGGTTTGGATAACTAGCTCATCGAGGCTTACGGACTCGGTGTCTGCAAGGGTGATTTGTGAGGCGCTAAGGGCGAAAGGCAATAGGATAATTGCCGTGTAAGGTTTTTTGGATAACATTAAACGGAGTCCTTTATAAAATAGATTTATGTAATTGATAAAAGTAATGATATCTATTATCAATTAAAAAATCTTATTTTTGGGGGCTTTCTTTTAATGTCTTTTCAATTTAGGAGAGAGATATAAAGAGGGAAACCGCTACTTTTCCCTCTTTAATCAAATGGTTAGATTTTTAAATAGGTTTTAATATTTAACTCTGCGGCGGATGATTTGCAATCCAATGATCTGCAATGTCTTCACGGCGAGCAATCCAGACGTTGTCGTGGGATTGTACGTAGTCTAAGAACTTCTTCAGTGCCATGAATCTGCTTGGCTTGCCAAGGGTTCGGCAATGCATACCAATGGACATCATTTTCGGTGCGGTGGCACCTTCTTCATATAAACAATCAAAGTTGTCTTTTAAGTATTGGAAAAATTCTTCTGCGTGATTGAAGCCATAAGGCGAAGAAAACTTCATATCGTTGCAGTCGAGCGTGTAAGGCACGATTAGATGCGGTTTGCTACCACCATCAGGGGTATCGACTTTTACCCAATAAGGTAGGTCGTCGCCGTAGTTGTCTGAATCGTATTTTAGTTGCGTATGTTCTGCGACCAAGACGCGAGTATTTGGCGAGTCTCGCCCTGTATACCAGCCAACAGGTTTAGCACCAGTGACTTCTTCGATTAAAGCAAGCGCTTGTTGCATGTGCTCGCGTTCTTGCTCGATTGGCATTTCTTGATAATGAATCCATTTTAAACCATGGCAAACAATTTCGTGTTTGCCTTCCACAAAAGCTTTGGCCACTTCTGGATTACGTTGTAATGCAGTCGCAATGGCAAAAACAGTGAGTGGCAAACCGCGTCGCTCAAACTCATTTAAAATACGCCACACACCAGTGCGAGAGCCATATTCGTATAGAGACTCCATGCTCATGTGGCGGTCTTTGAAGGGCTGCGCGCCGAAGATTTCCGATAGAAATGTCTCGGCGTGTTCATCGCCATGAAGAACGCAATTTTCACCGCCTTCTTCGAAGTTTAAAACAAACTGTAAGGCGACACGGGCGTTGTTTGGCCAGTTAACGTTGGGCTGCCCTTGGCGTCCATAACCTGCGTAATCGCGTTCTAAATAATGTTTCATGGTCTGTGTTCCATTGTTTGTAATGTATTTATGGAGTAGTTACAGGCTCCAGTGAGCATAGCGTCCAGTAAAGGCTTTGCTAACACGCTGTCCGTATTGACCTTTTTTAGAGGTTTGTAGTCCTAACTGATGCAATGATTCTGCCAGTTTTACCGCCGCGACGACGCCATCAATGATGGGCACAGGCAGTTCTGCAGACAACTTTTCAACCAAACTCGACATGCCAGCACAGCCCAAGACGATGGCTTCCGCACCATCTTGTTCTATCGCGGCTAGGCATTCTGTTTTAAGTAACAGATAGGCAGCGGGATCAATATTTTCTAAGGCCAAAACGGGAATGTCAGTGGCTCTGACACCGCTACAATGATGCTTATGACCATACTTTTGTAGTAAATGCTCACTCGCTGGTAAAGTTCGAGATAGCGTGGTCACAACCCCAAAACGATGGGCAATCAGGCTGGCCATGTGAAAACCTGCTTCAGCAATGCCAATCACGGGGGCGTCAGCTAATTCACGAGCGGCGTCTAAAGCAGGGTCGCCAAAACAAGCAATGATGTGAGCATCAACGCCTTGTTGTTTGCCTTGTTCGATAAGATCAAGAAGAGCGGCGCTAGCAATGACTTCATCAAAAGCACATTCGATGCTTTTTGGTCCATGCTCAGGCGTACAGGCAATAATTTGAGTTGTTTCTAGCGCGACAGATTGAGCACTCAATGCCATGGCATGGGTCATGTCTGTACTGGTGTTTGGGTTAATGAGCTGAATTCGCATGGTGCTCCTAGTGGCCAAAAAGTCTTTGAAAATCGATATTTTCTTCGGGTTTGCTATCAAGAATGAGCGAAGATTTGATGTGTCTAAGGTGATGACTCATCCAGTGTTGTGCCTTATCTGTGTGTCCTTGATCGAGAAGGTCCAGAAGCTCCGAGTGATCTCCACAGTCGCAACCGACACTGCCGCGAGTACCGTAAGCGGCGAGAATAAGTGAAGAGCGATAGCACAGTTGTTGGACAAAATTCGCTAGTACCTTATTGCCTGCTAGCGTCGCTAACTCATAATGGAAACGAGCGGTTAGCTGAATAGAGTCTGCTAGTTGGTTGCCTTCTTCTGCGTATTTTTCTTCCTTCGCCATGGTGCGAAAACGCTCAGAATGTTCTGCATTCCAATAACCAAGTAAGGCTGGAATGAGTTGCGGCTCAATTAATATGCGGCTGTCTAGAACTTCTAATGCTTCGGCTTCGCTTGGATGGTTTACCTGCGCGCCTTTGTTTTTTTCGATCACTACAAAATGCTCTAAGGCGAGTCGCTGCAATACTTTGCGGATGCCGGTTCTGCTCACACCAAACGCTTCTGATAGCCGGTCTTCTGGTAAACGCGCTCCTGGTGGTAATTGGTGTTCGACAATGGCCTTTAGCATTTGTCGGTAAATATTCTCGTCATTCGACATGAGTGCTTCTCTATAAATTGTATACGATATCTTGTTAAATATAGTTCTTAAGACAATATAGCATGCTAGTTTGTTTCGTACATCTTAAACAAAAAATGAATTGATTGTGCACAATATTGGTGTGGTTTTCGTTTTTTTGACTTGGAATGGTGCAGTAAATATTGGTTTTTTGGGTTCATGTTCCTATTTTTACTTAAGTTCTTTGGGTTCTGTTTTTTGGCACATAAATTGTATTTAACATTGTATACAATTAAAAAGGAACGCAATCATGAAACAAGAATTTGAGCAAAGCCCTAGATTAGCAAATAGCGATCTCTTGCCGGAGAAAGATCAAAAATGGGGTTGGTATAGTATCTTCGCTTTTTGGATGTCAGACGTTCATAGCGTGGGCGGCTACGTGTTTGCTGCCAGTTTGTTTGCCCTAGGTCTAAATGGTATTCAGGTCTTTATTAGTCTGTTGTTGGGCATTTCCATTGTGCTTGTTTTTGCCAATTTGATGGGTAAACCGGGACAAAAAGCGGGTGTGCCTTTTCCTGTGGTAGCGCGTATGTCATTTGGCGTATTCGGTGCCAATATCCCGGCTATTATTCGAGGATTGATCGCGGTGGTTTGGTACGGTATTCAAACCTTTCTCGCGTCCAGTTCCTTTATTATTTTGTTGCTGTATTTCTTTCCTGACATGGCGTCTTTGGCGGATAAGTCGTTTATCGGGCTGTCTTACTTAGGTTGGATCGGCTTTACAGCCATGTGGGTGGTACAAGGTGTCGTGTTCATGTTTGGTATGGACATGATTCGTAAAGTGATCGATTGGTCTGGTCCGGCTATTTATGTGGCCATGTTTGCTTTGTGTATTTATATGGTTGATCGAGCGGGTTGGGAAAATATCAGTTTCAATTTGAGCTCAAATAATCTAACAGGCATGGATGTGTACGTGCAGATGTTCATTGCTATTGCCTTGGTTGCCGGGTATTTTGCTGGGCCAACCTTAAACTTTAGTGATTTCTCTCGTTACTGCGGCAGTTATAAAAAATTAAAACTGGGAAACCTATTGGGCTTGCCACTTAATTTTGTCTTGTTTTCTTTGTTTAGTGTGGTGATTGTGTCGGCTTCTATCCCAGTATTTGGTCAGATGATCACCGACCCAGTGGAAACCGTGAAACGTCTAGATTCTGGCTTTATTACGGTTCTTGGCGCGCTGACTTTTATCTTTGCGACAGTGGGCATTAATATCGTGGCGAACTTTGTAGCGCCTGCGTTTGATTTCTCCAATGTATCACCACAGAAAATCAGCTTTAAAGCGGGTGGTTTTATTGCCGCGTTTGGTTCTGTGCTGCTAACGCCATGGAATTTATTCAATAACCCAGAAGTGATTCACTATACAGTGGATGTGTTGGGCGCGATGATTGGGCCTTTGTACGGCATTATTATTGTCGACTACTTCTTTATCAAAAAAGGTCATATCGATGTGGCAGCTTTGTATACAGAGTCTCCTAAAGGCGCTTATTGGTATGAAAACGGTGTGAATAAGAAGAGTGTCTATGCTTTGTTGATTGCCGGTGCGGTGTCTATCTTGGCGACCTTTGTGTTTAGCGCCTTGGCAAACTATGCCATCTTTATTGGTGGTATCGTGGCGGCATTGTCTTATCGTTATATGATGGAGCCAGAGCGCGCAGCTCTGCAAAGTATGGCATTGGCTAAGTCGTAAATGCGTTTGATCCTAACACTCAAAAGCCCCGCATTCCCTAGGAAAGGAATGCGGGGCTTTGTTTTATTTACTCAGTGAAAAGGGTTGTTAAGCCGTTGCAGCAAGGTCCGCTTCAGCAGCTGCCAACATGTCGAACTCTTCTTCCGGTGTTTTCGCCACAAGGCGATTTTTACTATACAAGAAGTAGTAAGCGGCGCCGATAGCGAACAAGACCAGCGTGTAGAAAAACGCGCGTGGGTCGTAAGCGTAAACACCAGTCAAAGCCAATAGCGATAAAACAAACGCGATAGACGAGGTGAAAATACCGCCCGGTGTTTTATAAGGACGTTCCATGTTTGGCTGTTTGATGCGAAGCAAAATGTGGCTGAGTGCCATCAAAGCATAAGACACGGTTGCGCCAACCACGGCCATGGCAAGCATCAGATCGCCTTCGCCCGTCAAAGACGCAAGGAAGCCTAAAATGCCAGGTACGATCAAAGCACGAGTAGGCACTTTACGTTTGTCTGTTACTGACAAGCTTTGTGGAATGTAACCTGCACGAGACAGAGCAAAGACCAAGCGGCTGTAACCGTAGATGATAGAGAAGAAAGACGCGATCAAACCAGCAAGACCGAGAACGTTTACCACAGTTGCCAAAGTATCATGACCAGCAAAGTTTAAGGCGTCAACCAAAGGCACCGCGCTCTTACCCATCGCATCTGCACCAGCAGCGCCCGCTAACAAAAACACCACCAAAAGTGCCGTGAACAGTAAGAAGATCATCGCGCCGATAATGCCTTTTGGCACATCTTTCGCTGGATCTTTGGCTTCTTCTGCGGCTAGAGGCACACCTTCAACCGCCAAGAACAACCACATGCCAAATGGCAATGCCGCCCAAATACCATACCAGCCCATCGGCATAAACTCAGACGCGCCAGCGGCATCGGTGACCGCCACATCAAATAAACGGCTGCTATCAAAATCGCCAATCAAGGCTACTGCTGTCGCTAGAATGGCGATGACTGCCAAGCCGCTGATGACCATCATGACTTTTAGCGCTTCGCCTGCACCGGCTAGGTGAATGCCGATAAAGACAATGTAAAACGCGGCGTAGACCCAAGGTCCATTAAAGCCCAACAGGGCTTCTACCGCAGAACCGATAAAAATAACAATGGCGGCAGGCGCCAAAGCGTATTCAATTAACACCGCTAGGCCGGTTAAATAACCGCCAGTAGGCCCCATTGCTTGACGCGCAAAACTGTAACCGCCGCCCGCCGCTGGGATAGCGGCAGACATTTCTGCCAAGGATAAAACCAAGGTGAAATACATCACCGCCATGAGCGCTGCTGCGATGGCAAACCCGCCCCAGCCCGCTTCGGCAATACCAAAGTTCCAGCCTGCGAAGTCACCAGAGATAACGTAAGATACGCCCAAACCCGCGAGCAGAATCCAGCCCGCGGAGCCTCGTTTTAGCTGGCGTTTCGCCAGATATTCTTTATTGATTTGATCAGACATTTTAGTTTCCTTTTGTTCCAGTTGTGCTCTATATGTTGAGTTTTAAACCGTCATTTTTTGCCCTGTGGGCTTATAGTTTTCTTGCTTTTCTGTTTGTACGTCTTCGTGCGTTTTGTTTTTCCTTATCTTTTTTCTCTTGTCTTTTTCCTCGTATTAGGAGATGAGGAAGTTTTTTGACTCCTTTGAGGTGTCTACGATTAAATCGTCGTCTGATCTGTCTTTGAGTTTTACGCCAGACAGCTTCAGGGTTCGTGCTTCGTTTAATAGATAAAAGGCTTTGCGTGCGGCTTCTTGATAGACCAAGCCCGCTGGGCGAACGTTGGATATGCAGTTGCGGTAGGCATCTGTTAGGCCGACTTTGCCGTCCCAAGTGAGATACAAGCCTAAACTGTCTGGCGAGCTCAGCCCCGGACGTTCACCGATTAATACCAAAACACATTTGGCGTTTAGGCGCTCACACACATCGTCACCAATGGCAACGCGGCCTTGTTCAACAAAGCAAACAGGTGCGATGTTCCAGCTTTTGATATAGCCAGACAGGGCTTGCAAAAAGGGCAAGGTGTTTTGCTCTACTGCCAGCGACGACAAACCATCCACCACGACAATGGCAAGGTCATAGTTTTGCGAAGTAGAAACTCTGTGCTCGTCTAGTTTATTGGCAGATTCGTCATTCAATCTGCGACCGTAATCTGGACGTTGTAAATAGGTTGCGCGGTCCGTCGCGCGACTGTGTAACAGTAGGGGGGCACAGTTTTTGGTCCAATCTTTAGCCCAATCTTGCTCTACCAGAGCTTTGGCTAACGCGTCGCTATCGAGTTGCGTGTGCACCGCATCGATCGCTTGAGCATGGGCCAGCTGAAAGGCCAATAAATGCTTGGTTGGGACGCTGATACCAGAACGCCCCAAACCCACTCGCGCATCGGTAAAGGCATTGAGCTTGCTCCATGCGTTCTCTGTTACTGGCTCTGCATGCGGGTGTGTCGGGAAAGACTTATTAGGTTTAGGGATGTCGGATTTAGGGATGTCGTGGCTCATGAACGACCTCCAATCATGCGATTGAGTGACTTATGGAACGCATCTGGTAGCTGGTGGTTGAGGGTAAATTGCTCGTTGTTTTTGAAGATTTCCATTTTAGCTAACCAAAGGTCGAACTCCGGCGCGGGTTTTAAGCCCAGTACTCGACGAGCGTATAAAGCGTCATGAAACGAGGTGGTCTGGTAGTTCAGCATGATGTCGTCGGAACCGGGGATGCCCATAACAAAAGTACAACCAGCGACACCTAAAAGTGTCAGTAAATTATCCATGTCATTTTGATCGGCTTCGGCGTGATTGGTATAACACACGTCGCAACCCATAGGTAAGCCAAGTAACTTGCCACAGAAGTGGTCTTCTAACCCTGCACGAGTGATTTGTTTGCCATCGTACAAATATTCTGGGCCGATAAAACCGACCACGGTATTCACCAATAGCGGATTAAACTTACGTGCCACCGCATAGGCCCGCGCTTCGCAAGTTTGCTGATCTAAACCATGATTAGCATTGGCGGATAAAGCGCTGCCTTGGCCTGTCTCAAAGTACATGACGTTATTACCAACCGTGCCACGATTCAGCGACAAGGCTGCTGCTTGGGCTTCGGCCAGTGTGGCGAGGTTAAAACCAAAGCTGTCGTTGGTCGCTTGGGTGCCACCAATCGACTGGAATACCAAATCCACGGGTGCGCCTTGTTCAATGCATTCGATGGTGTTGGTCACGTGAGTTAGCACACAGGATTGGGTTGGAATCTCATAATGCTGGATGACTTCGTCCATCATCTTGATCAAGCGTGTGGCTTGTTGCACGTTGTCGGTGGCAGGGTTAATACCAATCACAGCGTCACCATTGGCGTAGAGCAAACCGTCCAACATGCTGGCCGCGATGCCAGTTAAATCGTCGGTTGGGTGATTGGGTTGTAAACGAGTTGACAAATGCCCTGGCAAACCAATGGTGTTACGAAACGCGGTTTTTACATGGCATTTTTTCGCAACTAAGATCAAATCCTGATTACGCATGATCTTACTAACCGCCGCGGCCATTTCTGGCGTCACACCGGGACGAATCTGAATAAGCACCTCGTTGGTGGCAAGGTCGCTTAATAACCAATCACGAAAGCCACCTACGGTAAGGTGTGAAATCAAAGAAAAAGCAGCTTTGTCATGATCGTCTAGTATTAGTCGGGTAATTTCGTCTTCTTCATAGGGGACGAGAGCTTGCTCAAGAAAAAGGCTCAGTGGTACATCGGCAAGCGTCATCTGCGCGATGGCGCGTTCTTCGGCGCTTTGGGCCGCAACACCGGCTAAGCGATCCCCCGAACGTGCGGGTGTTGCTTTCGCCATTAAATCGGCAAGATCGACAAAGCCGAAGGTGCGCTCGCCTACTGTGTTCTTAAACTGAAAAGTCGAATTTGGCTTGCTCATAACCGTTTCTCGCGCTTTACTGACATTGAGTTGGCCCAAGCTCTTAATGTATTGATACAAACATTTAGAGTAAAAAGGGCATAAATTTTGCTTATTATTAAAGTTAATCGCTGAATATTTATAACGTTAGTTAACATTACGGAAATCCATAAATTTACGTTATCGAATAATGGCAAAATTTATAAATGGTATATTTTTCAAAAAGTTAGGTTTTTAATTCCTCATATTCTGTGAGAAAAAAAACACAGACAGGTGTGGTTATGTTGAATTCAATGATTGATGCACCAAAAGAGGGATTTTTCTCTGATGTATCAAAAACTCGTGTGTCGGAAGCTCACGATGCGGATTTGCACGCGAGTAATTTGACCAACTGGCAACAAGAGTACGATCAAACCAGTCGTGGTAGTTTTTACGGTCGTATTGTCGAGCTGCCGTTTGATGGCTTACAGGTTTTTTGTGAGCACACCAGTCAGGCATTGCAGCAAAAATGTATGGTTTGGCCGGATTCTGTTTGGCTGGGGATTCCTCTTGCCGATCAAGAAGAAAGCCGTATCAACGGCTTAACCATCAATCCCAATAATATTATGTGCCGTCCTGGCGATTGTGATTTTCAGCTATCCACACCGCAAGATTATGATTTATATGGTTTAGTTGTAGAGCGTTCGAAATTGATCAAGATGGCGGCGATTCATGGTGTCGATTTGAATTGGAAAGAACTCACCGAACATGGTCGCCTTGGCGTGCCAGATAAAACCTTAGAGGAAGTGCGCTTTGTGCTAGCACGTTTACTCTCGGTGCAAAACAACACAACACCGCCACGCTTGCAGCAAGACATTGTCATGATGGCCCTGCTGGAAGTACTTAAAGTGGAAACACCGCAACCCGCCAAAACACAAAGCTATTATCATCGTAAGAAAGTCGTCGATCGCGCGCGTTTATTTTTAGATCATCATCTTGATGAACCCGTTACCGTGACGCAATTGTGTGAAGTTACCAGTGTCAGCCGCCGTACCTTACAATACAGCTTTGAAAGCATCCTTGGCGTCAGCCCGATTCAATATCTGCGGATTAGTCGATTAAACGGCGTTCGTCGCTCTCTGGTACAAGCAAAAAATGGTCAAGCGGTCAGTGACATCGCCGCTCAATGGGGATTTTGGCATCTGAGCCAGTTCTCAAAAGACTACAAGCAACTGTTTGGTGAAACACCCTCAAAAACACTTACGGGGTTGAGTGGTTGAGTGGTTGAGTAAAAAGCAACCGAGCCTTTATGGTATTTGTACTGGCGGCAAGCCAGAAAGTCTTTTAGTATCCATTAACAACATAAAACCAAGTCCACATAACGCACATTCCAAATTAAGCAGCCTGTGGAAAATGAAAAAAGTGCCATAAAACCAGTTTTTTATAGGGGGTTATATGGGAATTAAAAACAGTGTAGATGCGCGTGCGCACTATTAATATATTAGTGTTTACAAGGATGTCTGAATGGCTTTTTCGGTTAGTGATGTAAAAGATATTGGTGAGCTTAGCGGAATATTGGTCATTCCTTTAATCTGTGCTGCTTGTTATACCCAATTTGGCTGGTGGGTCATTCGCTGGGATGAGAATATTACTTTGCTAATGAATTCCAATATGTCTCTGCTGAGTATCGGAGTAAAAATAGCAGTATTCGTATTGAGCGTTTTTGTCATAACTATTTTATACTTCATATTTAATGCCTTAATTTCACCATACAAGGGGTTAAGGCTTTTTTTGCTTTTGTCCCTAATTACATATGGGATTCTTGGGCTTGGATCTTCGATAGCCGAACTCGTGAATGCAAAAAATGGTGAGCTTACTATTGAAAAAAACCTGTATTTCAACTTAGCGGCTTTGGCGTGGGGTTTTGATATTTTTTATAGTGAAGCAAACACTAAGAAGTGCGTCAATTAGGACGCTTGTAGGCTCGCACCTATTAAGCGGGCGTTATACTTTTAAAGGTAAGTCTCTATTGTGCCGAAAAAAAATATTTGGGATGAATACATTGATCCAATTATAAAGAAATGGTTCTTATCACCCTTTTCTAATCTTGTAACTAAAACATTTCTTTTTGTCGGTGCCGGCCTAGTCGCAACCCCATTACTTGGGCATCTAATTATCAAAGTCATCTTGTCCAAATATTTTGATATCAACATACCAATTGATGTTCCAGACATACCCGCTTACATTGCAGGTGTTATCTTAATGGTTTCTGGTTCAGCATATCATCTAATACATACGCACTTGGTAAATATTGGTAACCAATATAAAATCGTAGAAATGAAGGAGAAAATGGAAAAAGAGATGCCTCATGATCAGGGTATTATTGAGGGAATACTACAAAAGCTTCCTTATGAAAATACACGATTTTGGATTGAAAGAGCTCCAATAGCTGGAATAAGAAGAGATTTTGCCCGAGGCTTAGAAGAATGTGAAAAGTATATTACACCTCCCTTCAACCTTTACAATCAGGCTGCTGATTATAAGAAAAGAACTCTCATAGCAAAAATAATTGCCTTTAATAAGGCTGCATATACCTCTGGATACCTTGGGGCTCAAGAAGATACGACAGGGGAAATGTATTTACCTCCATACCACTGGAAAGGTCATGGTGGTAAAAGTGAAGAGCGATATTATAAGCTACAAGATAATTTATCCGATGCTGGTCAAGATCTATTGAAGGAATACGACGAATTTATAACGCTTATTAAGTCTGAAGGTTTTGTCATCGGAAAAATATAACAAAAAAACCATGTCGCCCGTTAAGCGGTCTGGTACGAAAAAACGTATGCGGTTTCCTCCCCCATATATAAAAGCTATGGCTCTAATTGTTATCTTCACCTATTGAGAATTTATCTATGTATGAAAATAGAATTGAACAATTAGGGTCAGATGAAAATTAAACTTGCTTTACACCTTAATTGGGCTTTATGCCCCAAACATTGGATTCACATCCATACTCTTATGTAAGATCCTGATAATTTGAATATTTTGACTACCAATTTGTTGATAAAAAATAACATGGCTTCCTTGCGGAAACTTTCGGTAGCCATCTCTGATTTCATTCTCTCTCTTCGTTATCGAGTTCATTGATCAACGAATCGAGGTCATAATCCGCTATACCACCTTCTTCACCTTCAATGAGTCGTTGTCGTAACGTGTTCATGTGTTTCGAGTAAACGTAACACCTGCATTTTTATCGTCCCGAAAATTTTTTTCAAAAAAATATCGTTTATCTGAAACCTTTTTTTAAAAGATGAGTATCTCTGTATGAGCCACCCAGTTGGGTGACACCTAGTTTACTAATAAAACTCATATAGGATGCTTATGATGAAAAAGACGATTATTGCTGCCACGACTGCTTTCGCTGTTTCTGCTTGTTCAACTGGCTTTTACGGAACATCGGACCAAGATAGCCCTATCGCTGGGTACGCACTTGCTAATAATGGAACGACTTTGGTCACAATGGGATCTATCGCGTCTCCTGCGAAAATGGACACTTTTACGCTAAGCAATAAGCTGGATGCCGTGGCATATCGCCCCGTTACTGGCGAGTTGTTGGGCTATTCCAATGGTGCTGTCTATTCTGTTGATACTAAGACAGGTAAGCTAACCGATCTTGGTGCTAGCTTCACAAAAGGTGCCATGATTTCAAAGGGTGCTTCAGCAACCGCGATGGATTTTAATAACGCCATCGATGCGGTTCGTATGGTGGGTTCTGACGGGACAAACTTGGTGTATTTCCCTGTCGGTTTTGGTAACGAAGATAAGCGTGCTAATTCCGTATTGAAATTCACCTCTACTTTTTATGTAAAAGGCGACAGCAACGAAGGCACAACGCCTGAAATTTTTGCAAACGCTTACACGAACGCCATTGCCGGTGCAAAAGCGTCGAGCACTTTCCAGTTTGCGTTAGACAGTAAAACAGACTCATTGGTCAGCCTTGCGAATAATGCAGGCGAATTAAAAACCGTTGCTAAGATCACCATCAATGGCAAGGCCGTTGACGTATCTTCAATGGGTGGCTTCGATATAGTTTCTGCCGAAGAAGGTTCTGACGCTGCTTATGCAATATTGCAGCTCGAAGGTGAATCAAAAGCCGGTCTTTACTCTATAGACCTGACGACAGGCGCGGCAAGCTTAATGGCTGACCTACCAATGGGTGGCTTTAGCGGCTTTGCTGTCTCAGGCGGCAAATAACTGCAAACGGTGTTTTTACACCAACAGTAAGAAAAAACCAAAGGCAGTCTAGCAATAGATTGCCTTTTTCTTGTGAACTTGTTTAAACAATGAAATGGTGGGAATTCAAGAAATTCTAGAAATTCAAGAGGTTAATGTGGTTGATCGTCTAGTCGCCAATAAATGTTGGGTGTTAGGACGAAATACATTTATTGAGAGATAAAGTTAGATGAAAATATCCCCGTATTCTTCATTTGACCCTACTTGGTCGAAAGACTACAAACAACTGTTTGGTGAACAGCCTTCGCAAACTTTAGAATGGCGTGATGAGTAATAAATAAGGTTTGTTTCCTATGTCTCGTTTTTTAATTTCCTTAGGGCTATATTTTTTTGTTATTCCTGTTCAGGCGCAGTCTGTTGCGCAAGATATTAATCATGGGGATTTTGGCCCTTTCATGCGTTCGTTAAATAATACGAGCGATGGTTATCAAGTTATTCAGGACATTACCGATAGCGCACCAACCAAACTAATCGAGAAATTCGAGGTGCGTCCAGGAGACTGCTACTGGAATAAAGGTTGGAATGATTGCGAGCAAGATCGCGAACGCAGTGAGTTATCCGAGCAGCAGAAAATGACACCAGCAGGCAGTGACGCTTGGTACGGTTGGTCGATTTATTTTCCTGATGATTACCCCAATGTTTTTCCTACCAAGGTTGCTCTTGGTCAATTTCATCAAGCTAACTCTCATCCGATCTGGATGTTTCAAAATGGCCGCGGTGGTTATCACCTAAACGACCATATTTCTGGTACTAAAAAAAATTACGAACTGATTAATGAGGCTGATCTGCGAGGTCGGTGGCATAAAATCGAAGTGCATGCTCGCTGGGCAAAAGACGATTCTGGTGTATTCCAAGTTTGGGTAAACGGCGAACAAAAAGTCGACTACCAAGGCCCGACGATGGACGCAGATATTGTGTATTTTAAATACGGCGTGTATCGATCTTTTTTATCGAGATATAAACAAGCCAAGCAGTTAAACGCAGTACCACCGCAAATTGTCTATTACAGTAATGTGAAGCGTGGTAAAAATAGAGCATCGCTTCAGCCTTAGATTATTGCCATTGGGAGATAAAATGAGCGTTCAAATTCGTCCAGCTGTGATTGAGGATTTACCCGCGTTAACCGATCTTTATAATCACTACATAGTGAATACGGCGACTACTTTTGATATAGAGCCTTACACATTAGAAGGTCGAGCGGTTTGGTTTTCGCAGTTTGCGCCAACTGGTCGGTATCGTTTACTGGTGGCGGAACAAGACGGAGAAATTCTCGGTTACGCTTGCAGTGGACAATTCAAACCAAAACGCGCTTATGAAACGTCGGTGGAAGTTAGTATTTACCTAAAGCCAAATACAAAAGGCCGAGGTTTGGGAACCGCCTTGTACCTTGAACTGTTTGAGCAACTGGAAACAGAAGACATTCATCGCGCCTACGCTGGCATTACCTTGCCCAATGAAGCCTCCCGTATTATCCATGAAAAGTTCGGCTTTGAATCCGTTGGTGTATACCTCGAAGTTGGCCGAAAATTTGGTCAATACTGGGATGTTGAATGGTTTGAAAAAGAGATTCATCGTTCCTGCATATAGATATAGTTGGCAATATTTATGTATTTTCACATCCATTTACCATTCTTAGCTGTTCTATTAACTTTAGTGTAGTCGGCGTCTTTTCTCTGCCATCTAAAGTGATTATACCTATAGGTGGCAAATCAATTTCTAACTCTATGGGAATAATAGACATTAGCCCTTGTTGCTCGAAATGCTGTGCAACTTGATGAGCCATAAAGCCTATGGCTGAGCCTGTTTGTAATGACATCAGTATATTTAAAAATGATGCTGACTCTATGATGTTTTCTGGTGGATGTAAGTTATGTTTGTAAAATATTTGGTTCAGTTTTGTTCTAGATGCTGCCCAAGATGGCGGAACAATCCAAGCTTGTTGTGATAGCAGAGGCCAATCGATAATTTTTCCTTTCAGAATTTCATGATTTGGTGAGCAAATGAGACACATGGATTCGTTATAGAGTGCTTCTGTATCTAAATCTGGGGCTGCATAACCAGGCTCTAACCTTCCTACTATGAGATCTAGCTCCCCAGACCTTAATCGGGGTAATAGGCGCCTTAGGTCACCTTCTTCTATTAGAACTGTTGTTTTGGTCGCATTTTTTTTAAGGTTGTTAACGGCTTGCGTTAGTAGGGTAGGTGTTGCTGCAACCATAGCACCTACTTGTACTCTACCTGCTGAACCTTCTGTAACTGCTGCTATCTCAATCTTGGCCCTGTCATAATCTGCTAGTACTGAACGCGCAAATTTAATAACGGTTACGCCGTATGGAGTAGGTTCAGTTCCTCTACTCGAACGTTCAAATAGCTGTAAGTCGAATGTTTTTTCTATTTCTGCGAGCATTTTTGATACGGCTGGCTGAGTCACAGATAGAAACTCTGCGGTTCTTCCTAGGTGTCGAAATTCATCTAATGCTACTAATAATTGTAAGTGTCTTAGCCTCAGATTAGAGCGTAAGACGCGATCAATGCCTATCATGAAATGTTTTACTCTTTTTTATTTTCTTATCTACTTCATAACATAATGGAATGAGAAGAGTCTATTGTTTCATTTTACATTCATATAGATGCTCAACATACTTGCTCACATAACTACAACAAATTTAGTGTGAGTGAATAAAATATGTCATCCTCATCGTCCCCTCTAATTAAATTGCATAGCAATGATAATGTATGCATCGTTCGTGAGTCAGTATCAATAGGGCAGCAAGTTCCAGAGTTTAATCTTCGTATTCGAGCTCAAGTTTCGGGTGGTCATAAAATCGCTGCAAGGCTGATTGAGGCTGGTGAGCCGATTATCAAATACGATACACGCATTGGTGTGGCATTACGTCGAATTGAAGCTGGAGATCATGTTCATACGCACAATCTTGAATTAGTTGATTATGAAAGAGATCCTAGCTTTTGTCAGGATGTTGTCCCTGTCGAGTATGTGGACGTTTCAGCAAGAGCGACTTTTAATGGTATTGTGCGCTCCAATGGAAAAGTAGCAACGCGTAATTATATTGGTATTCTTTCAACGGTTAATTGTTCTTCTACTGTTATCCGACAAATTGCAGATCATTTTACTCCAGAACGACTTTCCGCTTTCCCTAATATTGATGGCATTGTTGCTTTTCCTCATACCAGTGGATGTGGCATGTCTTCTCCTAGTTATCATTTTGATGTTCTGCGTAGAACTTTGTCCGGATATGCACGTCATCCAAATTTAGCTGGTGTGCTTATTGTTGGGCTTGGATGTGAACGGAATGAGATGTCCTCTTTAATTGCTTCTCAGCAACTCGAAGAAAACTCTCATTTACAGACCTTGGTTATGCAGGCTGTGGGTGGAACTAGAGCAACGATTGCAGCTGGTATTGCTGCGATTGAAAGTATGTTGCCAGAAGCCAATAAGGTGGTGCGAGAACCAGTGAGTGTAGAGCACTTAAAGATAGGTTTGCAATGTGGCGGCTCTGACGGGTTTTCAGCAATTACTGCTAATCCTGCATTAGGTATGGCCATGGATATTTTGGTTAGACATGGCGGTACAGCCATTTTATCTGAGACTCCAGAAATTCATGGTGTCGAATATATGCTGACTCGACGTGCTATTAGTCAGGAAGTCGGTCAGAAGCTATTAGATCGTCTTTCTTGGTGGGATGAATATACCCGCGGTCACAATGGGCAGTTTAATGGTGTGGTTGGGCAGGGCAATCAAGCTGGCGGCTTGGCGAATATCTTTGAAAAATCGTTGGGATCTGCCATGAAAGGCGGTACGACACCTCTTCAAGCGGTTTATGAATATGCAGAACCTATTGAACAAAATGGTTTTGTTTTTATGGATACTCCAGGATATGACCCAGTTTCAGCAACCGGACAAATAGCTGGCGGAGCGAATTTGATCTGCTTTACGACAGGGCGGGGATCGATGTTCGGTTCAAAGCCTGCTCCTACGATTAAATTAGCATCTAATTCAAATATGTATAACCGCTTACAAGAAGATATGGATATTAACTGTGGGTTAATACTGGATGGAAAAATGAGCCTTGAGGAAATGGGGCAACATATTTTCGAACACATTATTAAAGTGGCATCCGGAGAAAGTACCTCTAGCGAACGTTTAGGCTTAGGTGATAACGAGTTTATTCCTTGGCACATCGGTATTGTTAGTTAATTCCATTTTCTATATTGCAGAGGAATCAATTGCATGAGTCAACATACAATTACGAATCAAAACTATATCGCGGGAGTTTGGACAACGGCTCAGTCAGAGCAAACGTTTGAGGTTTTGAATCCTGCTAATCAAGGAGTGATTGCTCATGTTCCAGATAGCGATGCTAGTGATGCTTCGGCTGCCGTTGATGCAGCGTGTCAGGCTTTTTTAGCATGGCGGTTAGTGCCTGCAAGAAAGCGAGCTCAGTATCTAAAGGCTTGGCATGCTTTGATTTTAGCTAATTTGGATACGTTAGCTGGGCTCATTTCGTTAGAGCAAGGTAAGCCATTAGCCGAGGCTAAGGGTGAGATTAGCTATGCAGCAAGTTATGTTGAATGGTTTGCCGAACAAGCTCCTCGAATTGAGGGGGATTTAATCGAATCTCCTGTAGTTGGTCGAAAAATGATGGCGATTAAAGAGCCTGTTGGTGTCACTGCAGTCATAACACCATGGAACTTCCCTGCTGCCATGATTACTCGAAAAATCGCACCAGCTTTGGCTGCTGGTTGTACTGTCGTCGCTAAACCAGCAGAAGACACTCCGCTTACATCGCTTGCCTTGGTTAAGCTGGCCGAGGTCGCTGGAATTCCTAGTGGTGTGATTAATATAGTGTGTTCATCTCGTAATAATACACCAGCGATGGTGAACAACTGGTTGCAAGATAGTCGAGTTCGTAAAATCAGTTTTACTGGTTCAACACCAGTTGGTAAGCATTTGGCTCAAGCCTCAGCGGCAACGTTGAAAAAACTTTCTTTAGAACTTGGAGGTAATGCTCCTTTTATTGTCTTCGAAGATGCAGATTTAGACGCTGCAGTGTCTGGCTTAATGGCAGCGAAATTTCGTAACGGTGGTCAAACCTGTGTGTGCCCTAATCGAGTTTATGTGCAAGCAAAGGTTTATGACGAATTTGCTGCAAAATTAGTGGAGAAAGTTCGTGCTCTAAAAGTTGGCCCTGCCAGCGAATTAGATAGTGAAATTGGCCCAATGATAAATGAGAGAGCAGTAGACAAGATACTGTCTCATATCGACGATGCTGTACAGAAAGGTGCAAGGGTATTAGTTGGTGGAAATAGGGTTCGAATATCTGATGGCCCTAATTATATTGCTCCCACAGTGCTAGGGAATGTGAGTAAAAATGCCGTTCTTTGTCAGGAAGAGACGTTTGGTCCAGTTGCTCCATTATTTTGTTTTGATAATGAACAAGAAGTCATAGAACAAGCCAATGATACTCCTTTTGGCTTAGCTGCTTATTTTTACTCTGAAAATGTTAGCCGTATTTGGCGACTTGCCAGTGCATTAGAAACAGGGATTGTAGGTATTAACGAAGGAGCTATTGCGGCAGATTCAGCCCCATTTGGAGGTGTTAAAGAATCTGGTTATGGTCGAGAAGGCTCTAAATATGGATTAGATGATTACCTGCATATTAAATATTTATGCCAAGGAAATCTTTCTTAAGAGGTTGTTATGAAAATAAAAAAAACTAACGAATTTAAACAAGCTTTATCCAGAGGAGAACAGCAGGTTGGGTTCTGGCTTTCAATGGGGAGCTCATACAGTGCTGAAATGTGTGCTTCTGTTGGGTTTCAGTGGCTTTTGATTGACGGAGAGCATGCACCTAATAACTTGCAATCGATGCTTTTACAATTACAAGCTATTGCTCCTTATTCTTCTCATCCAGTCGTGCGTCTAGCTGATGATAATCCTACTTTTATTAAGCAAATATTGGATGTTGGTGCACAGACTTTACTTATACCTATGGTGCAAAGTGCTGAGCAAGCAGAGGCGATTGTTAAGTCGACTCGTTATCCTCCTTTTGGAACGAGGGGGGTTGGTGCCGCCGCAGCAAGAGCGTCTTTATGGAATGGTATAACGGATTATGTTCATAACGCCAATCAAGATATCTGTGTATTGGTTCAGGTTGAGTCTGTTACTGCCCTTGAAAATTTAGAATCAATTTGTGCCGTTGAAGGTGTTGATGGTGTTTTTATTGGGCCTGCGGATTTAGCAGCGTCTATGGGGCATGTTGGCAATCCCAGTCATCCTGAGGTCAAGCAGGCGATTGAAGAAAGTATTCGAAAAATAATAGCGAGTGGAAAATCAGCAGGTACGTTAACCAGTGATTCTGCACAGGCAAAAAGGTACATGGAATTAGGCGTAGGATTCGTTGCTGTTGGGTTAGATGTATCACTCATGATGCAAGCGATCAGGAAGCGTGCAGAGGAATTTGAATTTGGTAAGTCTGCAGTGCAGTCAGACCAATCTGTCTACTAAATGACTAGTAGCAAATTATGAAATGGAAAAATTAATAATGTGTGTTTAGGCACATTAATGCAAAGACCAACAAACAAAATAAAAGGCATTAAGCATGAAAAAGCATATAAAGTTACTTTCGCTCTCTCTTACTCTCGCTGGGGCTGTTCTATCTCAGAGCTCATACGCAGCTTATCCTGAAAAAACCATTACTATGTTGATTCCTTATGGTGCTGGTGGCGGTACCGATGTTTTGGCTAGGGCTCTACAGCCTGCATTGGAAGAGTCGCTAGGTCAAACCGTTATCGTGAAAAATGTCCCTGGCGGTGGTGGTATTCTAGGTTTTACTCAGCTAGTACATGCTAAGCCTGATGGTTATACCGTGACAATTCCTAATAATGTAATTTTTGCTACAGAGGGCATGGGGAATGCTACTTACAAGTACAAAGATTTTGATTATTTAGGCAATATCTTAACGGAAGATTATATTGTAGCCGTTCGTGCTGATGGCCCATGGAATAGTTGGAATGACTTATTAAAAGATATGGAAGAGCATCCAAATAAAATTAAATTTGGTTTCTCTGGTTATGGCGGATCAACTCATGTTGCTAGTCAGATACTAGCGAATGTTGCAGGTTATCAAGCTAAACAAATCCCTCATGATGGTTCTTCTAAGGCAGTAGTTGCTGCAATGGGAGGGCATATTGATGCATTAATGTTGAACCTAGGTGATCTATCTTCTGGTATTAAATCTGGAAAATTGAAACCATTACTTTCTTTGGGTAGCAAGCGTCTCAGCGAGTACCCAGATGTTCCTACGTTACAAGAAACTGGTATAGATTTAAATTTGACCAATTGGCGAGGCATTGCAGCACCTGCTGGAGTGAGTGATGAAGTAAAAGTGGCTTGGAATAAAGCCCTAGAGCATGCAGTCAAAGATGAAAAATTTCAGCAGCTGATTGCTACTCAGGGAGGTCAAGTTGATTTTCAAAAATCAGGTGAAAATTTAGACAAATGGATGTCACTGTTAGCTGAGTCTTTTATTAATACGGCTCATAACTTGAAAAAATAAGTATAAAAGGTCAGGTGGATGTTAGACACCTGACCATATTTTAACTATTTAGGTGACAATATGTTTCACTTGAAAGAACAACATGTTTTTTATCTTTTTCTCATGGCTGGCGCCGGTTTTTTCTTAAAACTATCTTGGGATATTCCTTCAGGAATAGGTGTAGAAAATGATCCAGGGGCAGCTTTTCTTCCTATTGTTATTTGTGTCTTGATCTTATTTCTTGTTTCTTATTTGTTTGTTATAGAATTTAGAGAAAAAAGTGAAAAGCTATTTTTTAGTCGTGCTGAGTTTTTTGCATTAGTTGGAACTTTATTATTGATCTTTGTTTATATATTTATCTTATCTCTAATAGGTTTTTTTGCTTCGACAATAATTTTCTTATTTTTATTTCAGCGGCTTAATAGTTACCTTTTAAACAGTGGAGGCTTTAACTATAAATCTTATTTGGTGTCAGCTCTGTTTTCTTTTATAGCGACGCTTTCAATTTATTTTGTCTTCTCGGTTCTTTTTAAAATGAGTTTGCCGTAGTTAAAGGTGGATTATTATGTTTATGCAATTTGTTCATTCGTTTGACGCTTTTTTAGAACCAACCATTTTTCTTGCTATTGCTGCTGGTACTGTTTTAGGGCTGATTTTTGGTTCTTTACCCGGCCTGACAGCTACTATGGGGATTGCTCTTTTATTGCCATTGACATTTAGTATGCAGCCTATCAGTGGTATGGGGATGTTGTTTGGTATGTATTGTGGTGCTATATCTGGAGGGTCGATACCTGCTGCTTTGTTAAATATACCTGGTACCCCCTCTTCTGTTGCAACCACACTGGATGCTTATCCAATGTCAAAAAGAGGAGAGCCAGGAAGAGCTTTAGGTCTATGTGTTGTCGCTTCTTTTATTGGCGGAATAATTAGTGTTTTAGTTTTTGCATTATTGTCACCTATTATTGCCAAAGCTGCTCTTGAATTCAGTGCCGTAGAGTATTTTTCATTAGGTATTTTTGGTCTAACTATTATTGCATCAGTTTCAGGGCAATCAATTGTGAAAGGATTGGTTGCAGGCCTTATTGGTGTATTGATTTCCTTGATTGGGATTGATTCATTGAGTGGTATAGTTAGACTCACCGCGGATATTCCCGATTTAATTGGTGGTGTAGACTTCATGCCTGCTCTAATAGGCTTGTTTGCATTATCCCAAATTATTGGCGATATTGTTTCAAGTCGAAATGCTAAGGGCGCAGAAGTAAAAATTAAAGTGGATAATGCTTATCCTCGCTTTAAGGAAACTTTTGGTCTGTGGCGTGTTTGGTCTGTTAGTTCTGTAATTGGTTCTTTGGTCGGTGCTGTTCCTGGGGCCGGAGGAAGTATTGCTTCTTTTTTAGCTTACGATGTGGCCAAAAGACAATCAAAGACACCGAAAAAATTTCAAACAGGCCATAATGAAGGAATTGTTGCTTGTGAATCTGCTAATAATGGTATGACCGGCGGTGCATTAATTCCAATGATGACATTAGGTATTCCTGGGGATGCTTCTGCCGCAGTGTTAATGGGCGGACTTCTTATACATGGATTACAGCCTGGGCCATTATTGTTTCAGGATCATGCTGATATCGCTTATGGAATTATTATTGCGTTTCTAATTGCAAATATTTTTATGTTTTGCTTTCAAGCAGTTGGAATAAAACTGTTTGTGAAAGTTCTACAAATTCCTCGATCTTTCCTTATGCCGTTTATATTGGTTATGTGTATCGTAGGAGCTTATGGAATCAGTGGTTCTCTAACATCGGCTTGGATTTTATTATTCTTTGGGATATTTGGTTACTTTTTGAATCGTTATGGGTTTAGTTCTGCACCTGTTGTCTTAGGTATGATATTGGGCTATATGGTTGAATCTAATTTTAGACGAAGCATGGCAATGTACGATAGTGATTGGACTATATTTTTTAGTCATCCTATTAGTCTTGGTTTTATTCTTCTATCTGTAGTTTCTATACTGCTTCCTTTTTATTACAGATATAAAAGTGCTAAAAAATAAACTATGTCTTTCATGTAAAGATCATTAATTTTATCCCTGATGTCTAAAAAAGAGAAGGAGTTAACCTAGGTTAATTCTTTCTCTTTTTTTTTGCAGTAGTCTTGGTCGTATTCCATGTATGTTGATTATTAAGGAAGTGAAATATGCCGTTATCATCCAGTCTACAAAATTATCTATCTGACCTAGGTTTGGTTGTACCAGAGCAGCCAAATATTAAGTTTGTTCAAGCCCTGCAGGCTGAGCATGTGGCTCGTTATAGTTTCAATAGCTTGGCGGTGGTGTTGGGTGAAGATATTTCTTTGGATCTTGACGCGATCAGCCAGAAAATAGTGACTCGTAGTTTGGGCGGTTATTGCTTTGAACATAACAAGCTAACGTTTGAGCTATTAAAAGCCTTGGGTTATGACGTGCAGCTTAAGTTGGCAAGAGTACTGAATAACAATTTTGAGCGCGAAGCGGGCAGAACGCATCGTGTGACCTTGTTAACGCTAGAAGGTGTGAGCTATTTAGTTGATACTGGTTTTGGTGGTAACGGGCCGATTGCACCATTGCGGTTAGATATAAACACACAGCAAGTGGCTGGTTTAGACCGTTATCGAATGCTCGCTAAAGGTAAGGGTGAATATGATTTACAGGTAGTGAAGGGCGATGACTATTTTACCCTTTATCGTTTTGATAATGCGACTTACAGCGATGCAGATTGTGCGCTGGGGCATTTTTATTCTCATAAAAACTCCAATGCGGTGTTTCTTAAGAACCTAATGGTGACCTTGAAGAAGCAAGACCAGACGATCGCTTTGGTGAATGCGGAGCTGACTATTAGAGACAGCCAAGGTGAGCAAAAGCTGTTGATTGAAAGCCCTGAGTCCCTTGGGAATATTTTGAGCTCAGAGTTTGATATCATTCTTGAACCGGCTGTGATTGAGCACCTTTTTATTCGCTTTTTGGTGCCTATTTTGACCGAAGATAAAGTCGGGATAACGTCATGAGTTCATTTTTTACCTTGTTGCTTTGGGCTTGGTTGATGGCGTCTTCTTTTATCGTATCGGGTCATATGGTGGAATACGCCAGTCCGGTTGCTACCTCAGCGTTTCGTTTTTTATTGGCGATGTTAATTATGTTGCCAGCGCTATTGTTTAGTTGGCAGCGGGCTAGGTTGAATAAAACCGAGCAGTTTAAGGCGTTGTTCGCTTCTCGCCAGCGACTTTTTCATTATGTGGTGATAAGCGGCGCATTAGTGGGATTTTTTATTGGTTTGTTTGTGGCGTTGCAGTCGACAACGCCGTTGAATACCTCTGTTTTGTATACGCTTGTTCCCTTAATTGGTGTGATGATAGCGAGAGTTTGGCTCAAGGAAGTCGCGCCTTTATGGCGAGTCATTGGGTTTGTTCTTGGCTCAATCGGCGCGATGACTGTGTTGTTTTCTACACAAGGTTTTTCTGTACAAGACAACGACGGATTTCAGTGGCATTCCGGCGATTATATTTTTGTTGGGGCATGTTTCTTATTGGCTTTGCATGTAGTGTCGGTACAAAAATGGGGGCGTTCGTTAGGGGCATTATCCGGTGCTTTCATGATTATGTTGTTTGGAACGCTTTGGCTACTGCCTATCGCGTTGATTTGGGGAGAGCTTGATCAGGTGCAATGGTTGTCGCAAGGTTTCTGGATAAATGTGTTGTATCTGACGGTGTTTACTACCTTATTTACCTTTGTGTTACAGCAGCGTTTGGTCATGACGGTTGGGGCAAGTCGCTTGCTTGCGATATCTTATACAATACCAGTTTGGGTTGCGTTATTTACCGCGTTGACTCAATCACGTTTATTAAGCTTGGTCGATTGGCCTTTTGCTTCTGGCATTGTATTTTTAGGCGTCGCACTGTTTCTTATTGATGGCAATTTAAGCAAGGTAAAGCTCGCCCATGGATCGAACTCAACTTCAAAATAGCTTCGAAGCGTATTTTAACGAATTAGGCTACGATATTGATTGGCAAAGATTGACGGTACCAATGGATGTCCATGTGATTCGCAAAGGTGATTATCTGTTTCAGCAAGATGATTTTGCGAATCGTTTGTATTTTTTACATTCTGGATTGGTGCGTTATGTGAGTGTTTCCGATGAGGGGAAAGAGTTCACACAAACTTTTGCGAAGAGCCCGAGAATCATTGGTTCGACCAAGGCAATGGTGACCGAGACACGAGTTTTGTTCGGTATCCAAGCCTTGGAAGACAGTATGGTGTCTTCTTATACTTGGCAAGCTTTTTACGCCCAAATGCGCCACGATATAGGCTTTTTAGAGTGTTACGCTAAATTCCTTGAACGTATCTTTATCGTCAAAGAGGAGCGTGAAAATGCCTTTGTAAAACATTCCGCTGAACGACGCTATTTGGATTTTTGTGCTGCTTATCCTGAGTTAAAAGATTCTATTCCACAGCAGCAAATTGCGTCTTATATCGGTATCACGCCAGTCGCTTTGAGTCGTATTCGGCAGAAGCTAAAACTGAGTCGTGGGTGATTGTCTCGCTTTTAGTCATTGTTTAAATCATCAATCGTTTTATTTCTCTACTTTCATAATTTAATCATTTGATTAACTGAGTGCATTATTATGCACTGGGCTTATTTATTTATTTATTTATGTTCTGATTAACTCTTGATAAAAACGTCAATATATCAATGCCTTGACGTTTTCATAAAATAAAATTGTGGCTTTTTTTCGATTTGGGCACACTCCATGCAATTCTCCTTGTAGCTGACTGGTAAAGTGGTGTCTTTCTACTTTGCCTTACGTTTCATAAAAAAAATAAGGGGAAACAAGATGACATTAGTGAATAAAACCATTGTGGTTACCGGTGTGTCTTCAGGTATCGGTGCTGATGTTGCTCGATTAGCTCGCTTTCATGGTGCGCGTGTTATCGGAGTAGATCGCAATGAACCAAGTATGACGCTGGATGGCTTTGTACAAATAGATTTAGGTAATCCTACGGCGATTGATACGGCGCTTGATACCTTGCCTGAAAAAATTGATGCCTTGTGTAATATCGCTGGTGTGCCAGGCACTGCAGATGCCGAGTTGGTTGGTCGCGTGAATTATTTGGGGTTGCGCCATTTAAGTGAAGCTTTGATTCCTAGATTCAATCAAGGGGCCAGTATTGTCAATGTGGCTTCTGTGTTAGGTATCGAGTGGCCAGAGCGTCTTGAACAGCATAAAGCATTGGCTGGTACCTCTTATTTTGAAGAAGGTGCTGCTTGGCTGAAAAAGAACCCAGTTCCACAAGAAACCTGTTATCAGTATTTCAAAGAAGCTCTTATTGTTTGGTCAACGCAGCAAGCTTTTACTTGGTTCCGTGATCATGGCGTACGTATGAATTGCGTGGCTCCAGGTCCTGTTTTTACGCCAATTTTAGGCGATTTTGTATCTATGCTTGGTGAAGAGCGAGTTCAAAAAGACGCCGAGCGTATGTTACGTCCTGCTTATTCGGATGAAGTGGCAGAAGTGATCGCTTTTCTTTGCTCCGATGCTTCCCGTTGGGTATGTGGCGTGAATATACCTGTTGATGGTGGATTAGCTTCGACTTATCTTTAAATATTCAGAATATGGTAGATCGACGGAAGCTGATAAGCCTGTGATTGTGCTGTATCACAGGCTTATCTGATTTTTAAATGACCACTTTTTTGTTTTACTTATTCTTCTTCAGACGATAAGCCAATTGTGGTCTGCTTAGACCAACTCGTCTTGCCGCTTCAGATAAATTGCCTTGGGCGTTATCTACGGCTTCTTGTAATAAGCTTTGTTCAAGCTCTTCAATATCAAAATGATTTTTTCCACCGACAAATTGAGTGATGTGTTCCAAGAGCGATTCTGTCGCTTCTTTTTTGCTATCGGCATGGCTTAAGGTGCCTTGGTGATTCACTGAGTAGATAATTTCTTCTGGAATAAACTCGTTTCTAAACAAATGTGGAAGATCAATCGGTTCACCTTCTTCTGATGCAATCACGCCGCGCTCCATTAGATTTTGTAACTCACGAATATTCCCCGGAAAACCATAATTTAATAACGCTCGTCGCGCTGTTTGTGTCATGCCAGATGGTGCTTTTTGATGCAGTTGGCAAAAGTGATGGTAGAAGTGATTAATGAGCAATGGGATGTCAGCTTTTCGCTCTCTTAGCGGAGGTAGATGTATTGGGAAGACGTTTAAACGAAAGAACAAATCTTCGCGGAATTCGCCTTTTTCAATGGCTTTACGTAGGTCTACATTGGTTGCAGCGACGACTCTTACATTGACTTTAATAGCTGAAATACCGCCGACTCGTTCTACTTCTTTTTCTTGTAAAACACGCAATAATTTACTCTGTCCTGCTAGGCTTAGTGTGCCAATTTCATCTAAGAATAGTGTACCGCCATTGGCTCTTTCAAAGCGACCGGGACGGCTACTCGTTGCTCCTGTATAGGCGCCTTTTTCGACGCCAAACAGTTCAGTTTCTATGAGATTTTCAGGAATCGCAGCACAGTTAAATGCGACAAAAGGACCAGTTTGGCGACTGAATTTATGCAGCATACTGGCAAAAAGCTCCTTGCCTACTCCAGATTCGCCAGTGAATAGCACTGTAGCATTGGTTGGTGCGACCTTTTGTAATGAATGATTAGCAGCGGTAAAAGCGGCGGAAACTCCAATCATTTTTGGCTGATCGTCTAACAGTTCTGGTTCCATTAGGTCGAGTTTAGGGGAAGGTTTAGTAACCAGTTCAGCATTTTGAGAAGTGACGTTAAGGAAGCGAATATCGTCTTCGATATTATCCCAAAGTTCGGCAGATTTACCGATGACCCGACAGACCGAATGCCCCATAGATTGACATTCTATTTCTCTGAAAATGACCAGAGATCCTACTAAGCCAGAGACATAACCGATGGCGTAACCTAATTCCATCCAGCATGCGGGTGAGCTACCAATGCCGTAAGCGGCAATGTGTTCTTCATCTTCACTGCTGTGATGCCAAAGAAATTCACCATCATATGCACCTTTTTCGGTGTCAAATTCAAAGTGAATAGTTTCCACTTTGACGACACCTTCTAGCCCATGAAGATGAGTGCCAGCAGTGAAAATGGAGGCTGGATCTGAGTCTGGCCAGCGCTTTTGAATGAGCTCTGCGTCTCTTAGGCCAGATAAATAACCTGTTCGAGTAAGAATGTCGCGCGATTTTTCGAGACCAAGGGAATCAATCATCTCGCGACGCAACAGCCCAAACGACGAGCTGTGGATCAGTAACATGCGTTGATCGTCTAACCAAATGCGACCATCACCGGGCGAAAAAAACAGACATTCTGTCAGCTCCTCTACGGTGGGTGCATGTTGGCCATCTAGTTCACGGGAGCTGCCTTTGAGTAGGATTTTTTGATTGCTTTTAGCTAAGTCTGCTAAAGAAATGCGATGAGAGTTCGTCATTATTATTTTTCCTCTTTCATCTAGTTGATGAAATGGTTAACTGCTTTTTCCTAGTTTTGATTGTATTTAACGATATCGTCAAGTTGTTGTTGGATATTTATACAATGCAATATCGGATTATCGATATTGATAAAATTACAAACCTTTATTTATCAATATGTTGCGTTTTATATTTTGATGGAATTTGCTGAAGTATTATTTCGGCATAGCTATTGCTGTAGTGTACGAATGGTATGAATAACCAAAATACTGAACTTCCACTTGGCTTGATTTGTCTTAGTAGAAATTCAGTGGCTAATAAAAATAAATAGGAGAATACACATGACAGTATCTGTACTTGAATCTAAAAAATGGTCTGGTAAGTTTTTTACGGGTGACTGGGTTGCTGCTTCAAACAAGCAAGACGTTATGGAGCCAGCGACAGGTAAGGTTTTGAGTGAAGTCGGTATTGCTACAGCAGATGAAGTTTATTTGGCTTGTCAACGAGCCAATGAAGCGCAAAAAGAATGGTTAAAAGTCCCACCAAGAGACAAGGCTACATTGTTTCATAAAGCCGCCGCTTTCATGCAAGAAAACTTTGACGAACTGGCTTTGTATATTGCCCGTGAAACCGGCGGTATTATTCCTAAAGGCCAGCACGAAGTAAAAGAAGCCATTCTAATTCTGCAATTGGCTGCCAATATGACGTTGGAGCCAAATGGTCTAACGTTGCCTTCTGTCCCCGAAAAAATGTCTTACGCGACACGTAAGGCTATTGGTGTTGCGGGTGTTATTTCTCCCTTTAACTTTCCGATGATTCTCTCTATTCGATCTATTGCTCCAGCCTTGGCGACAGGTAATGCGGTAGTCACCAAACCAGATCCACAAACGCCTGTCACTGGCGGTTTTATTCTTGCTCTTGCCTTGGAGGCCGCAGGTTTGCCAAAAGGCGTATTTCAAGTCTTACCGGGTGCTGTTGAAGCTGGTGAAGCGCTTTGTGCTGCGCCAGAGATCGGTATGGTGGCGTTTACTGGATCTACTGCTGCAGGCCGAAAAGTGGGTGAAGCCTGTGGTCGTAATTTGAAAAAAGTGTCTCTTGAGTTAGGTGGCAAAAGCTCCTTGATCATTTTGGAAGATGCCGATTTAGATGTGGCTGCCAGTAATATTGCTTGGGGTGCGTATTTCCACCAAGGACAAATTTGCATGGCGTCTGGTCGTATCTTGGTTCAAGAAAGCATCGCAGAAGTGCTAACGGCTAAAATCGTCGAAAAAGCCAAGCATTTACCCGTCGGTGATCCAGCTTCTGGAAAAGTCGCTTTAGGGCCGCTGATTAATCAGCGCCAGCTTGAAAAAGTTCACGCGATTGTTCAGGACACCATCGCGGCGGGCGCTAAGCTAGAAGCGGGCGGAACGCACGAAGGGCCTTTCTATACGCCAACAGTATTGAGCAATGTGAAGCCGGGAATGCGTTCTTTTGATGAAGAAATCTTTGGTCCAGTGGTTAATATTGTTACCTTTAAACACGATGACGAAGCTGTGGCTATGGCGAACAACACACAATATGGTTTAGCTGGAGCGGTGATTTCGAACGATCTTTCTCGAGCACAACGTATTGGTGCTCAGTTGCATGTTGGCTTACTGCATATCAATGATCAAACCGTCAACGATGAATGCATTAACCCATTTGGTGGTTGCGGCGCATCAGGCAATGGCAGCGCGGTGTGTGGCCCTGCGGATTGGGATCTTTATACTCATTGGCAATGGGTGACCATTAAGCAAGCTGCAACGCCTTATCCTTTTTAAGGTGTTTAGATAGGTAAATCATTAGAAATGAAAAAGCTCCATGCTGATGGTATGGAGCTTTTTGTTATTCGCGGTCTCATGGTTATCGGTTATCGGTTATTGTGTTTTTAGCTTGTCTATAATCGTTAACTTTAACTCTTCAATGAATGTCTGAATAATGGTGGATTGTCGTTCGCGATGCAGTGTTATCCCTATGGTGCATTCAGGTTTTGGGAGTGAGATAGGGATTTGCTTTAGGCGAGGGTTGAGTTTGTTTATATTCCAGTCGTCATAGAATAACAGCGCGATGGCGTCACTGTGGATAACCAGCTCTTCAGAAGAGGCAAAGGTCAACATTTCCAGTGCTTGGATGGGTGGTTTGTTGTCTATGCTATGGAACAGACTTTCGAAATAATCCCTAATAGGCGTGCCGTGACGCGCTACAATCCAGCGTTCATTAACCAGATCATTGAGTGTCTTTGCTTCGTTGTGAATCGGATGATCAGCACGAGCAATCAAAGCGTATTGGGCTTTTAATAAGGGCAGTTCAATTAACTCTGGATGAAGCGGACCTTTTCTCATTAGGCCTAAAAAGCAATCGATCTCACCTTGTCGTAGGGCATTTGCCAGCATGTGATAAGGACCTTGCATGGCTTGTAGACGAATCCCTGAGTGTTGTTTAAATATAGAAGCAAACGCAATGGGAACAATATCTTGGCAGGAAAACGAAAGCATGCCTACGGACAGTCTGCCGGTTAGCTCGTTTGGCAGTGATTGAAGACTGTGATGTAGCGATTGAGCCACTGGTGAAATTCTTAGGAATAACGAAGCCAGTTGTTTGGCGGCAGCTTGTGGAATCAAACCACGGCGCGCTCTTAAGAAGATTGGCTGCTGCACCATATTTTCGATTTCTTTTAATGTTTTACTGACTGCTGGTTGTGTCATGCCAAGTGTTTGCGCGGCAACAGAGGCACTGCCAACTTTTACGACGGCTTCAATGATCAGTAGATGTCGCCATTCTACGTAGGTTTTTAATTTTAGTAAGGTAGTAACGTTACTTTGCAATTGGTGCTCTGTATCTGAAATCGCTTGTAAAATGCTATTACAAGACGAGATCACCACTTCACCTGCAGACGTTGGTTCAGCTCCACTCCAGCCACGGGTAAAAATATCCACCTGCAATGCTTGTTCGGCTTGTGACAGTGCACGCGAGACACTGGATTGACTTAGGTTTAACGACGAGCTTGCTTCTTTTTCGGTACCTTTCTTCATTATTTCCCTGATAACACGGCATTGTTTGAGTGTCAGTGGAAAATTTGAATTAGGGTTGCTCATCCTTGGTTTCCTTTTAAAAAGTCATTTCGTGAAGTCGTGGTGAGTAAAAGTTCGTTATTTATAATTTATGATATAACCAAAATTTAAGCCATATTTTTGATTGTGCATATGTAAGGTTGGTTTTTTCTGTGTACCTTTAATTGAATAGTTAATTCCTCTTTAGTGAGGATAAGAAACGAGCGAAGGTAAGACGCGAATGAATAATAACAATAAGCCTTACAGTGATATTCCTGGCACGACCGTTTTCGACGGCGATATGGCCAGAATAGGCTTTCACCTCAATCAATTTTGTATGTCCTTAATGCAAGAGTCTAATCGAACGGCGTTTAAGCAAAATGAACGTGCTTATCTAGATAAGTGGCCTATGACGGAAGCGCAAAAAAAAGCCGTGATTGCTCGCGATTTTAGTCAACTCATTGCCCTTGGTGGCAACATTTATTACCTCGTCAAAATCAGTTCGAGCGATGGACTAAGCGTGGCTGCGGCCGTTTCCACTATGACCAATTTATCCGTTGATGAATACATCGATATGATGCGCCGTGGTGGCCGTTCGCCAGAAGGGAATCGTTATGTTGTAAGTAACACATCTGAGGAGAAGCAATAATGGCCAAAATCACCTGTGGATTAGGTACCTCTCATATTCCGTTGCTGGGACATATTATTGATAAGGGTGACAGTGGCGATGAGAAGTGGGCGCCAATATTTGATGGTTATCAGTTCACTAAAAAGTGGATTCGCGAGCAAAAACCAGATGTGGTCATCTTGGTCTATAACGATCACGCAACAGCGTTTGATATGAAAGTTATTCCAACTTTTGCGATTGGCTGTGGGGAAGAATACCACCCAGCGGATGAAGGCTATGGTGCACGCCCTGTCCCTACGGTAAAAGGCTCGCCGAAACTGGCATGGCACATTACCGAGTCTTTGATAAAGCAAGGCTTTGACATGACGATTGTCAATGAAATGGACGTGGATCATGGTCTCACCGTGCCTTTGTCGATGGTGTTTGGGGAGGTGGATGAGTGGCCTTGCCAAGTTATTCCCTTGGCCGTCAATACCGTGGTTTATCCTGCGCCAACGGGTGATCGTTGCCTAGCTTTGGGTAAAGCGATTCGAGCTGCAGTAGAGCAATTTCCAGAAGACCTAAATGTTCAGGTTTGGGGAACAGGTGGCATGAGTCATCAATTGCTGGGTGAGCGTGCTGGCTTGATTAACCAAGAGTGGGACCTCGCTTTTCTGGATGATTTAAAGAGTGACTATGAGAAGCTAGGGGCGATTTCTCAAGTTGAATATATTCGAGAATCCGGAACAGAAGGGAGTGAAATGGTGATGTGGTTAATCATGCGTGGTGCGCTGAATCATGAGGTTAACGAAATTCATCGTCATTACCATGTGCCTGTTTCTAATACGGCGCTGGGTCATCTGATATACGAAAATGTTGATAAAAAGGGAGAATAAATCACAATGAATGTGCGTATAACTAGACCCAAATTAGTTTGTTTAGCTGGTTTGCTATGTGATCAACGAATGTGGCAGAAGGTCGCAGCTCAATTAGAGAATGATGCCGACGTTGAAATTATTAGTTTTGCAGGATTTGATGATCTGACCGACATGGCTCGGTCTGTGTTATCCAGTATTGAAGGTGACTTTGCCTTGGCGGGTCACTCTATGGGAGGACGAGTAGCACTGGAAATATATCGTCTTGCACCGCAGCGGGTAACGCGTCTAGCGCTTTTAAATACAGGTGTTCATCCCAAGTCAGACAAAGAAATTCCGGGGCGTATGCGCTTGATTGAAGCCGCGAGAACGAGAGGCATTTCAGTGTTAGCAACGCAATGGCTAATTCCCATGATGTCTCCCAAGGGATTGAATAACGCAAATTTGATGGCCGATTTGACAAAAATGGTCGAGTCTTACTCGGTTGAAGATTTTGAAAAGCAGATTCATGCATTGATAAATCGCCCTGATGCCGAAGCGCTTCTTTCACAGATATCGGTGCCAACTTTACTGCTTTCCGGCTCGCAAGATACTTGGAGTCCAGTAGTTCAGCATCAGGCTATTCAAAAACATATTATTGGTAGTGAGCTTGTTGTGATCGACGACGCTGGGCACATGGCACCGGCGGAAGATCCAGAAAATGTCGCAGCGGCACTGCACTCATGGTTAAAGAAAAAGTAGGGGATTATGAGCAATCAAACGATCGAAAATATGCTGATTGAGTGGCAGTGCCAAAAGCTGGTAACTCGTTCGATTAATTTGCTAGATCAAGGGCGTTGGCAAGAATTGGCAAATTGCTATGCCGAAGATGGCGAACTGTATCGCCCGAGTGCACCGACCTTAAAAATTGAAGGACGCGACGCGATTCTTGAGTCTTTTACCTCGCGTCCAGCAAAAGAAACCTGTCATGCACTAACGAACATAGAAGCCAATATTATTGATGAAGGCTTTGTCGCCGTTACATCGAGAGTGGTGCTGTTTGCCGCGAATAAAAAAGCCGAAGGCATCGAAAGCATGGTGCAGGCGAATGCGGACATTTTTATTGGTCGTTTCATAGATGAAATTAAAAATGTAAATGGTGAGTGGTTAATAGCCAAAAGACAGGGTTCGATTGAACTGCACTACAAAGGAACTTCAGACAAAACAGGGTAGCTGTTAAAGAGTAACTGTTAAATAGCAAAAGGAGTCGCAGGGGAAAGAGTCGCGAGGGAAAGAGTCATTTAAAGACTTGGTAAATGATTAAGAGTAGAGTTTCTATTTAAAAAGGACGGTCCGTTGATTCGGTCAGTTTCATAACAAAAATAACAAAGCCTTCAAGTAAGGCACTAAAGCAACATTGGGAGAACAGAGATGAAATTAAATAAATTCATTATTGCTACTTCAGCGGCCATTGCATTATCCACTCAAGTTTTTGCAGAGGAATTGAAGTTCGCCAGCTTCACTCCGCCGTTTCACACAATTAATGCATCGGTGATTGAAAAGTTAAATGCTGATCTGTCGGCGGCCACAAATGGTTCTCTTACTGTTCGCGGATATCATGGCGGCGAGCTGGGCGCTGGGCCTGCCGAGCAATATGTGCGTGTTTTGCAAGGTGCAGCGGATATGTCTTGGGGCTTACCGGGTTACACCTCGTCACAGTTTGGTAAAACAATGATAGCTGAATTACCTGGTGCGATTCCTGAAGATATGCCTGGTTACGAAGCACTATGGCGTGCGTATGATAAGCATTTGAGTAGTGAGTTTCCGGGGACTAAACCATTAGCATTGTGGACCTCTGAGCCTAATATTTTCATCATGCGTAATAAAGTGATTCGCACACCAGCAGATTTGGCGGGGCTTAAAATTCGTGTTGCTGGCGCAACTGCCGCAAAAGTCGCGAGCGCCTTAGGTGCAACCCCTGTGCAAATGCCAGCTAGTCAGATCTATAATGCCATGCAAACCGGCCTTATTGATGGTGTTATTACAGGAGCATCAACACTAAAAGACTTCAAACTTGACGAAGTGGCTGATTCTCTCACTCTGGGCGCGCCATTAGGTCGTCTTGTCTTTTATACGGTACTTAATCGCAGGGTTTATGATGGATTAAGTGCGAGTGAAAAGGCTGCCGTTGACGCAGCAAGTGGTGCAGGGCTGTCTAAAAGTGCGGAAGATGCTTGGCTAAAAACGGCTACTGAAGCGCTTGAAGTGGCTCGGGCCGATAGTGCAAATACCATAACTAACCTAACCGATGATGAAAGAGCGGCGTTTACCAAAGCTGTTTCTGGTGTGGTTCAGTCTTATGTAAAAAGCGTAAATGGCGCAGCGACACTTGCGGCAATGGAAGGCAAGTAATCCATGCTTGCTATCATTCGTAAACTGGCGGATGGGATTATTTCCCTATCCGCCGCCTTGGGCGCCTTAGGTCTAATCTTTGAGGTGATCATTATTCTCGCGGATGTCATTGGTCGTGCGATGGGATCACCACTTTATGGATCGCAGGACATAGTTACTATGACCATGGTTATTCTGCTCTTTGGCGCAATGGCACTGTGTGACCGTCAGGGTGGCCATATCGCGGTTGATCTTTTCGAACGCAGCTACTCGGCGGTGCTTAACCGCTTCATAGATGTTTTTTCCGCGTTACTGGGTGCTGTCATCTTTGTGGGCATAGCTTATGCGGTAAATGAAAGCGCTAAGATTTCAACTATGTTGAACCTTTCGACCAATCTTTTACTTATACCCAAGGCGTGGTTCCAAAATGGCCTTTCTGTCTTTGCTTTGATCACAGCGGCTGGAATGGCATTACGTGCTGTTGAATTAACCTTGTCAGGTCGTGACATTCGTAAAGTAGACACGGACAAAGGAGACGCTGCATGAGCGCATCAATGATTGGTTTTGTTGGCATCTTGATCATGTTCGGTCTGTTGGTGCTGCGTATTCCTGTGGCTTTTGCCATGTTTTCCGTGGGATTTGTGGGTATTACAATACTTGATAGCAGCCGATCCGCATTAAGTTTACTGGCATCAGAAACCTTCACTTTAGCCTCCTCGCCTGAATTGGTTGTTATCCCGCTGTTTATTCTGATGGGGAATGTCGCCTCCATAACCGGAATGAGTCAGAAACTCTACGATGCCGCTTATGCCATCATAGGCCAGTTACGTGGCGGATTGGCTTCGGCTACGGTGATTGGTTGTGGCGGCTTTGCGGCGCTGTCTGGTTCGTCAGTTGCATCTGCATTGACCATGGGGAAGGTTGCGTTAGGACAGATGGATCGTTTCAAATATAACAAAAGACTATCTACCGGCGTGGTTGCCGCTGGTGGCACACTTGGGATACTCATTCCACCGTCGACGGGATTCGTTATTTACGCGATTCTCACCGAGCAAAGTATCGGGCGATTGTTTTTAGCCGGTGTTCTGCCTGGGATTATGTTGCTGCTATTATTCATTTTAGTGATCACGGTAATTTGTTGGTTTCGTCCAGAATTCGGGCCTGCTGGGCCCGCTACAAGCTGGCGTAATAAAGGCAAAGCCTTGCTAGGCGCTGGGCCGATTGTAGCTGTGATACTTCTGACGATTGGTGGCATTTATGGTGGATTATTTTCACCTGTTGAGGCAGCTGCCGTTGGCGCAGGAGTTGTGATCTTAGTCGGATTTGTGACGCGATCCTTATCATTAAAAGCCCTTTGGCATGCGTCTAGGGACGCGGTTGTTACCACGGCGACAGTGATGTTAATTTTGATTGCTGCTCACCTTATCAACCCATTTATGGCGCTTAGTCATATTCCCACGGCGGTAGGGGAATTGTTGTCTGGATTGGGGTTGGGAGTAACGGGAACTCTTATTCTTATTCTTGCAATTTATCTTGTGCTGGGCTGCTTTCTTGAAGGCTTCGCCATGCTGGTTCTGACCTTGCCGATTTTCTTCCCTATCATTATGTCACTTGGGATAGATCCGATTTGGTTTGGTGTGCTGACGGTTCTGACTCTTGAAATGGGCTTAATTTCTCCTCCGGTTGGGATTAATGTCTTCATCGTTAAATCGGTCGCACCGAACGTAGAGTTAGGCGACATTTTCAAAGGAGTGCTGCCTTTCTGGTTGATGATGATCTTAGCAGTGGCTTTGTTGATCATCTTCCCGCAGATTGTGCTTTATCTTCCTAATACTATGTTTGGTTGATTTAAGTGCTTTGTAGTCGAAAGGGTAATTAGGCTAAATGATAAAAAGCCCCATGTAGTTTATCCAATCATGAACTGACCCCATAAAGTTGGACTCTATT